>JBDTZQ010000199.1:0-4584 GCA_040005035.1 Betaproteobacteria bacterium
CGCCTTCGACGACTTCCGAGCGCGCGCCGATGAAGCAGTTGTCCTCGATGATGGTGGGGTTGGCCTGCAGCGGTTCCAAGACCCCGCCGATGCCGACACCGCCGGACAGGTGGACGTTCTTGCCGATCTGCGCGCACGAGCCGACCGTCGCCCAGGTGTCGACCATCGTCCCGCTGTCGACATACGCGCCAATGTTCACGTACGACGGCATGAGCACCACGTTCGGCGCGATGTACGCTCCGCGTCGCGCGACCGCGGGCGGAACGACTCGAACGCCGGCACGCGCGAATGCGGCGTCGTCGAACTGCGCGAATTTCGTGGGGACCTTGTCGTAGAAGCGGAAAGGCGCCGCGGGCGAGGCGAGCCCGATGGGGACGTTGTCGGCGAGCCGGAACGAGAGCAGCACCGCCTTCTTGATCCATTGGTGCGTCGTCCAGCCCCCAGCGGATTTCTCGGCGACTCGCAACCGCCCGGTATCGAGCTCGCCGATGACGCTGGCGACTGCCTCGCGCAGTGCCGCCGGTGCCGAGGAAGCGCTCAGCTCAGCGCGTTGTTCCCACGCGGATTCGATGGTGGATTGCAATGCCTGCATGAGGAGACGGTGGCGCCGGGCAAAACCGGAAGTTTACCGTACCGGCGAGGCGTTCCTCATCCCCGTCAACGCGCTGACCGACTACGCCTGCGCTCGCGACGATGCACCGCCGGCGAAGCGCAGCAGGCGCGCGACGCCCTCGGCGCATTCGCCGAACTGCGCGACCAGCGCGATGCGAATATATCCCGCGCCGGGATTGACGCCGTCGTGGTCGCGGCCGAGGTAGCTGCCCGGGAGCACGGTCACCGCCTGCTCGGCATACAGAGCGCGGGCGAATTCGGCGTCGCTGCCGGGAACGCGCGCCCAAAGGTAGAACGAGGCGTCCGGACGCGCTGCGGGAAGCACGGCATCCACGGCCGGCTGCAGCGCCGAGAACTTCGCCGCGTACAGGGCGCGGTTTTCGCGCACGTGGGCCTCGTCGTTCCACGCGGCGATGCTTGCCGCCGCAACCGCCGGCGACATCGCCGATCCGTGGTAGGTGCGGTAGAGCAGAAACGCCTTGACAAGCGCGGCGTCGCCGGCGACGTAGCCGGAGCGCAGCCCGGGAACGTTCGAGCGCTTCGACAGGCTGCCGAACGAAAGCAGGCGCGGGAACGTGGCCCGACCCAGCCGATGCGCGGCGGCGAGGGCTCCCAGCGGCGGCATCGCCTCGTCGAAATACACCTCGGAGTAGCATTCGTCGGCAGCGATGACGAAGCCGTGGCGGTCCGACAGCTCGAAGAGCGCCTTCCATTCGTCGAGCGTCATCACGCGGCCGGTTGGATTGTCGGGCGAGCACACGAAGAGGAGTTGCGTGCGCGCCCATACCGCGTCGGGAACGCTCTCCCAGCGCGGCGCGAAACGGTTTTGCGCAAGCGCGTTCACGCACCACGGCGTGGCGTGCGCGAGCAGCGCGGCACCTTCGTAGATCTGGTAGAACGGATTGGGGACGATGACGGTCGCGCCGGCGCGGCTGCCGTCGATCACCGTTTGCGCGAAGGCGAACAGCGCTTCGCGGCTGCCCAGCACGGGCAGGACTTGCGTCCCGGCATCGAGCGCGGGAAGCGAGTGACGCCGCGACAGCCACGCGGCGATCGCCTCGCGCAGCGCGGGTACTCCGGCGGTTGTGGGATAATTCGAAAGGCCCGAAGTGCCCGCGCACAACGCTTCACGGATGAATGCGGGCGTCGGATGGCGGGGCTCGCCGATCGACAGGCTGACAGGAGGCTCGGGCGTCGCCGGCTTGATGCCGGCGAAGAGCGCGCGCAGCCGCTCGAACGGATAAGGTTGCAGGAGCGCGAGTTGCGGATTCAACGGCCAGGCGCGCCAATGGCGCGGGATCGGATGAGCGAGCCGCAAGTATACGGGACACCCCACGGCACCCTCGGCACACCCGGTGCGCCACCACGTTGGCGGCTGCTTTCGATCGTCGCGCTGCTGGCCGCGTTCGGCGTACTGGCGCTGGTGATCGCGCAGTGGGGTTGGCGATGGTTCGGGCCGGCCGCGGCCACGATCGATCGCGTCGCGGCCACCGGTGACGACGCGCGGCGCATCACGGACGCGCACTTGTTCGGCATCGCGCCGGCAACGCAGCCCGGCGTTGCGGCGCCGCCGTCGGGCGATCTTCGTCTGCTCGGCATCATCGCCGAGCGCGGTGGCGGTGGGTATGCGTTGTTCCGGTCGGCGCGCGGCCCTCTCCTGGCGAGCGTCGGCCAGGACGTCGGCGCAGGAGTGCGTCTGGAAGCGGTGCGCCCGGATGGCGTGACGCTGATGGAAGGTGGCGCGCGCCGCGACATGCCCTTGCGGATGGCAAATGCAGCCCCGGCGCCTTCGGGGCCCCGGCCGGAGAAGGCCGCTCCGGCCGTCGTCGCGGCGAACGTCAAATCCTCCGCATGCGCCGCGCCCGCGGGATTTGCCGGGCCGATCGTTCGTCTCAACGCCGAGCTCCTCACCGGGATGATGACGACGACCGATGCATGGAAGGCGCTGGTCGAGCCTGGCGCGGGAGCGCTGGTCGTGCGCGACCAGAGCGGCTTCGCCGGCAATCTCGGATTGAGGAACGGCGATCGCGTCGAAAGCGCCAACGGCGTCGCACTCGCCGTGCCCGCCGACATTCCGGCGATGGTGCTGCAGCCCCTTACGCGAAGCCAGCCGGTATGGCTTGCCGGCACCCGGGGAGGCAAGCCCCAGCATTGGCTCTACCTGAACGCCGGAGCGTGTCCGGCCTAGCGCTCGCGCTGCCCTACGCGGTGGAGTGAACCGCTCGCCGGGGGAGCCAGTCGAGCAGTCCCGCAAGGCTTTCGATCGCGCCGTCGGCCGGCCAGCTCGCAGGCTTTTCGTCCGGCGCGAAATAACCGTATCGCGCGACCAGGGTCTTCATGCCCGCGGCGATTCCCGCGGTGATGTCGCGCTCGGCGTCACCGACATACACGCATTGCGCGGGATCGACTCCGAGCGACTTCGCCGCCGCCAGCAGCGGCGCGGGATGCGGCTTCGCGTGGGGAGTGGTGTCGCCGCACACCAGCGCGCCGGCGCGCGGTGTCAGCGCCAGATACGTCGCCAGCGGCAGGGTGTAGCGCTGCGCCTTGTTGGTAACGATTCCCCAGCGCAGCCCGCGCGCGTCGAGCTCGTCGAGGAGCTCGACCGCGCCGTCGAACAATCGCGAGCTGACGCAGAGTCCGTCGGCGTAATACTGGAGAAACGACTCGCGCAGTGCCTCGTAGTCTTCGTCGTCGCGCGTGACCGCGAGTGCCGCCTTGAGCAAACCGCGCGCGCCATGTGAGGCGTAGCCGCGCAGCGCCGCGAGCGGCAGCGCGGGCAGCCCGCGATCGGCGCGCACGCGGTTGGCGGCGGCCGCGAGATCGGGCGCGGTGTCGGCCAGCGTTCCGTCGAGGTCGAAGAGCACGGCGCGCACGTCCAGGCGCGGGTGCTCGCGCATCGCCTCAGTCATGTCGCCTGAACGTTGCGATGTAGTTGACCGACGTATCGGGAGCGAGGCGGTAGACGCGCGTGAGCGGGTTGTACGTCATCCCGATGATCGAGTCAGCGTCGAGGCCCGCCTGGCGCGCCCAGCCCGCGACCTCGGCGGGCTTGAGGAAGCGCGCGTAATCGTGCGTTCCCCGCGGCAGCAGGTTGAGCATGTACTCCGCGCCGAGAACGGCGAACATGTACGCCTTCGGATTGCGGTTGATCGTCGAGAAGACGACCATGCCGCCAGGACGAACGAGGGTCGCGCACGCCGCGATGGTGGACGCGGGCTCCGGGACGTGCTCGAGCAGCTCCATACAGGTCACGACATCGAACGCGCCCGCGCTCTCCGCGGCGAGCGCCTCCGCGGCGATCACCCGGTATTCGGCCGACGTGCCCGACTCGAGCTGGTGCAGCTTGGCGACCGCGATCGCCTTTTCCGACAGGTCGATGCCGGTGACCTGCGCGCCGCGCGCGGCCATCGCGTCGGCAAGGATGCCGCCGCCGCAGCCGACGTCGAGCACGCGCTTGGCGGCGAGCCCTGCGCAGCGCGCGTCGATGTAATCGAGGCGCAGCGGATTAATGTCGTGCAACGGTTTGAACTCGCTGGTCGGGTCCCACCAGCGGTGCGCCAGCGCGCTGAATTTCGCGAGCTCGGCGGGATCGGCGTTCGCTGATTTGTTCAATGAGTTCATTGAAGCCGCTCCTGCCAGTAGCGCGCGCGCGCCGCGAGCTCGCGCGCATCGATGCGGGTGAGCTCGCGGTCAACGACGAGGCGCTCTCCGCCGATCCACACGTCGCTGACCTGATCGCGACCGGTGACATGCACCAGGTGCGAGATCGGATCGTAGCAGGGCGCGTGCTCGAGCGCGCCGAGGTCGATCGCGATCACGTCGGCGGCCTTGCCCGCCTCGAGCGATCCGATCTCGCCGTCGAGCCCGAGCGCCGACGCGCCGTCGAGCGTAGCCATGCGCAGGACTGCGGCGGCGGGCAGCGCGGCCGCATCGCGCGCCGACGCCTTGGCGAGCAGCGTGGCGAGGCGCGCC
>JBDTZQ010000200.1:0-4563 GCA_040005035.1 Betaproteobacteria bacterium
GCCGCCCGGCTGAACCGGTGGGGGCGACGGCGCGGGTGCGACGGCGTTTCCAGGCTGGAGCCCGGGTCGCGGCGGCGGCACGGGTGAGGACGCGCCTCCTCCCGGCGTCCCAGGTCGGGGCATTTCGACTTCCGGCCGCGGGCCGACCGGCTGCACCGGTGGGGGCGACGGTGCGGGCGCGACGGCGTTTCCAGGCTGAAGCCCGGGTCGCGGCGGCGGCGGCACGGGTGAGGACGCGCCTGGTCCCGGAGTGCCGGGTCGCGGCATCTCGAAGGGACGCGGCATCGGCGCAGGCGGGACTCCGGTTGGCGGCACGCCCGGTGCGGAGGCACCCGGAGGAGGCGCTGGCGGTTGGCGAAATTCTGGATGCGGCGCAGGTACGGCGCCCGCTCCTGGCGCAGCCGGTGCGAAGGCGCCCGGAGACGCGGCACCCGGCGCAGCGGTGCGTGCGCGCAACGCATCGCCCTGGACCGCGGGCGGGGGCGCTGCCGAAGTCGGCTTGCCCGGGTCGACGATCTTCACCTGTGGCGGCGGCATGGCGCCGGGCCCAGGCGCGTGGTTAGCCTGGATTTCCGCTTGATCGAGGGGCTTGCCGGGGTTCCTTTCAAGCGCCTGAAGCCTTTGCGCAACCGGTAGCGGTGGGGGGGGCGGCGCCGTCCTGGCGACGACGGCGTGGCGTTGATCCGAAGCTGGAGGAACGGCCTGCGCGGGAGGCGCCGCGCCGGTAAAGGCGCTTCGCGCGGGCGCGACCGGCGCCATTCCCTGGACCTGCGCGGCGTTGAGCGCGGCGCTCGGCAGGCGAACCGCGGCACGGTCGACCGGCTGCGACTGCGCGAACGCCGCGGGAGCCATCGCCGTCACCGCGTTCGGCGCGCGCATGTTCACATAGTTGACCTGCTGCACGACCGGCGCGGTGGTGTTGGTGACGTTCGACACATAGGTGTTGTTGATCACCGTGTTGTTGATCACGGTATTGCTGACGTTCACCTGCCGGTAATATTCGCGGCTGACGTTGTAGGCGGGGCGGTAGACCTCGCGCGGGCCGAGCGGGAACCAGCCGATCGCCGGTCCCGACGACACCGAGACGGAGAAGTTCGCGCCGCCGACGAACGCGACGAGCGCCGGCGCATAGACCGGCCTGACGTCGACCGGTCCCGGCACCCAGCCCCAGCGATTGTCCACGTAGGCCCAACGCCCGTAGTGAAACGGGGCGAATCCCCACGGCGCATCGTCGACCCACGTCCAGCCCCATGGATCGATCCACGACCAATGGCCGTGACGATACGGCGCCCAGTCGGCGGCAACCTCCTGCGGAAACCATACGTTGCCGTAACTCGCCACCGGTCGCCACGAGCCGTAGCGGTCGAGGTCCTCGTAGCCAACGACTTCGGAAGAGACGTAGCGCGCGGAGACCACGCGGTCAAAGCGCGCGTCGCGCTCGACGACGAAGCGCTCGAACGCGTCGCCTCCGCGCGGCGTGAAGAATTCGCTGTCCCGCAGGTCGGTCCCGTAGAAGCGATAGCCCTGCCCGCCGGCAACGGCGTACGACGCACCCTCGCCGTAGACTTCCGCTCCGCCGCTGCGAACCACGACCGTCGTCGTCGCGCTTTGAGGATCGACCTCGATGCGATACCGACCGGGGCGCGTGACTTGAAAGGCGAGATTAGGCGTGTCGATCTCGACGACACTTGCGCCTGGCATTCTTCGGATGCGCAAATCGAGGGTGCCCTGCTGCAGCGCGAGCTGCGTCGTCCGGTCGTCGACGTTGGACACGACGACGCTCGTCTTCGTGCCGAGCCAAACCGCACCGTTGTCCAGAGTCAATTCGACGCGCCCGCCGTTGTCCGACCAAAGCCGGTCGCCGGTGATGACCGGACGATTGAGCACCGCGTAGGCCCACTGGTCGTCGCCTGCGGGAGAAAAGCTGACCGTTCCGGAGAGGTACGACAGGCGCGCAACGCGCACAGTCGGATCGGCCCAGGCCACGCTCGCGCTCAACATGAACGCGATCGCAAGTAAAGGTCCGAGCGCAAATGCCGGAAATTCTCTTGACGTTCTTTTTTGCATTTTCATTGGATCCTCGAGTGGCAAGCGACGCCGCATGGGTACGGTCGGGTTAGTTTCTTGTAACTCCTACAAACCAAGCAT
Source organism: Betaproteobacteria bacterium (assembly GCA_040005035.1). Classification (GTDB taxonomy): domain Bacteria; phylum Pseudomonadota; class Gammaproteobacteria; order Burkholderiales; family Casimicrobiaceae; genus PALSA-1003. The sequence continues at coordinate 2,149 of JBDTZQ010000200.1, forward strand.
TGCGCGACCTGATTTGCGCGCCGGTTCGGGCGTTATGGGAAAATGGTCAATCGATCCTGACGCGGTGCGATGCGTGAAGAACGTTGCAAGACCGGTTCCGGATGACAGCGACGCCGCTTCGCGCGACACGCGATGCAATTCGGCGCTGCGTGATCGGGCGTCGATTGCAGATGTAACAAGATGCAATGCGGTGCGCGCGCTGTACGTGCTGGCGGTCATTGCATTGCCCCTCGTCGACGGCTGCACCGGCGTGACGCCGCCGGCGGTTGTCGCGCCAGCTCAAACCGCGGCACCTGCGGCCCGCAACGCAGCGCCACCGCCGCCATCGTCAACCGCCAGTGCAGCCCACGCGCCGCTCGCGTCAGCGAGTCCAGCCACGTCATTGGAGGCGCAGGCGCCCCCCGCGCCTGCGAACCCCGCGGCGCCTTCCTCTGCGCCACGGGTGACACCCGCGTCAAAGGCCGCGCCACCGGGCTCGAAGACTGCCGCGCCGAGCTCACCGCCGAGCGCGCCGGCACCGAAAAAAGATAGCGTCGCGGCGGAGCCCGTGGGGCAAAAACCGCCGCCGCTCGATCTGTCGTCTCTCGAGCAGCGGCTCAAGCAGACTTCAGCGATCGGCATCCTCACCAAAATCACGCTGAAGAATCAGGTCGACGACCTGCTCGTTCAATTCCGTGGTTTTTATGCAGGAAAACTCATTACAACGCTGGCCGAGCTGCGACGATCGTACGATTTGCTGGTGCTCAAAGTGCTGTCGCTACTGCAGGATGGCGATGCTGTGTTGGCTCAGACGATCGCCGGCTCGCGCGAGGCGATCTGGAGCATACTTTCGGATCCGGCGAAGTTCGCGAAGATCTGACTGACGCAGGAGCGAGCATGAGAACACGTGCACTGAGCGTGGCGCTTTGCGCGCTGACCGCAATTTTGATTGCCGGCCACGCAGTCGCCGCCGACGACGCAGTCAGGAGGGACCTTTTTGCCGTGATAACGCTGCAGGGCCTGCCGTGCGGCGAGGTGGTCGAAGTCGCGACAAAGGGCGAAAACGACCACATCGCGTCTTGCAAGGACGGCAATCGTTACCATGTGTTTCTCAACGGCCAGGGACGCGTGGTGGTCGAGAGGCAATGAGCCTCACGGTTAGGTCTGCCAGGACGAGCCCAAAACAAGTCGCGGCTTGGGTACAATATAGGGGCGTAGAAAGCCCTCCCCGCGACGTGGCCACGAGCCGCTGATCGGGAATACGCCCCAAGAACACAATTTCTGGAGTCTTCGCCATGGCCCCCTCTCCTGCCGGCGCTCTCGCGCCGCGTGACCTCAGTCCTGTCAGCCTCAACGACAAGTACGAGCTCGTCTCCGGCCGCGCGTACATGACCGGTGTTCAGGCGCTGGTGCGGCTGCTGATGATGCAGCGCCAGCGAGACGCCGCAGCCGGTCTCAACACCGCGGGATTCGTCTCGGGCTATCGCGGTTCGCCGCTCGGCGGGCTCGACCTGGCGCTATGGAGCGCGTCGAAGTTCTTGGATCGCGCGCACATCAAGTTCCAGCCGGGATTGAACGAGGACCTCGCGGCGACGTCGATCTGGGGCACGCAGCAGGTCAACCTGTATCCGGGCGCGAAGTACGACGGCGTGTTCTCGATGTGGTACGGCAAGGGACCCGGTGTCGATCGCAGCGGCGACGTGCTGAAGCACGCCAACTATGCGGGCACCGCGAAGCACGGCGGCGTGCTGGTGCTGGCGGGCGATGACCACGCGGCGAAGTCGTCTACCCTCCCCCATCAATCGGATCACCAGTTCTCGGCCGCGATGATGCCCGTGCTCTATCCGTCGTCGGTGCAGGAGATCATCGACCTCGGGCTGCATGGATGGGCGATGAGCCGCTATTCGGGATGCTGGGTCGGCTTCAAATGCGTCGCCGACACGGTCGAGAGCTCGGCGTCGGTGCTGGTCGACGCCGAGCGCGTGCAGATCGTCATGCCCGACGATTTCCCGCTGCCCGCCGACGGCGTGCACATCCGCTGGCCCGACGCGTTCCTCGCCACCGAGGCGCGCATGCAGGACTACAAGGTCTACGCGGCGCTGCACTATTGCCGCGTCAACCATCTGAACCGCATCGTCCTCGACTCGCCCAAGCCGCGGCTCGGCATCATCACCAGCGGCAAAAGCTACCTCGACGTGCGCCAGGCGCTCGACGACCTCGGCATCACCGAGGCGGACGCCGCCGAGATCGGCATTCGCGTGTTCAAGGTGGCGATGCCGTGGCCGCTCGAGCCCGAGGGTGTGCGCCATTTTGCGGAAGGCCTCGCGGAAATCCTGGTGGTCGAAGAAAAGCGCCAGATCGTCGAGTACCAGCTCAAGGAGCAGCTCTACAACTGGCGCGACGACGTGCGCCCGCGCGTGGTCGGCAAGTTCGACG
>JBDTZQ010000064.1:0-15404 GCA_040005035.1 Betaproteobacteria bacterium
GGGTGCGCCCACGCTGCGCGGTGAATGTCCGCTTTGACCAACACCGAATGACGGCAACGGGTCGATAGCAGTCGTTAGCGAATGGCAGCGATCGGCCAGGACCGGTCGTTTGAGTAGCGATCGGAACTTGCAAGATGCAGACACTCGAGCCTGTTTGACCGCCTCCTATGTCTCAGGCTTGACTGAACAGCTAACGTCCGGCGACGGATTTTCTTTCGTGCGGCTCACCCTGCCAGTTTCATCACGATGATGGTGACATCGTCCTCGTACTGCCTGATCCCGGCGAAGCGCTTTAGCTCAGTGAGAACAGCGGCGATTAGCTCCTCCGAGTCATCGCCTCGATTCGCTGCCACCGCCTCACCCAAGCGGTCGGTGCCAAACATTTCGCCGGCCTCGTTCTGCGTCTCGGTGATGCCATCGGTATAGAACACGAGGATATCGCCCGCACGCAGCGTCACCTTCACCTCGGAGAATATGACCGCCTTCCTGATCCCGAGCAGCATTCCGTCCGCATTGAGGGTCGTGCAGCGCGTCTCGCCTGTCCGCAGCAGAAGAGCCGGCGGATGGCCGGCATTGGCGTAGCTGAGTTCACGAGTCCCCGCATCGAGAGTGGCACAGCAGGCGGTGATGAAATGTCCGGCTCGGTCGAGGTCCTCGTATAGGAGATCATTCAGCTTGGTCAGAATCTGGGCAGCGCTCGGCTCGCCTAGCCTCTCGGCTAGGAACGTGGTGCGGGCCTCGGCCATCAGCAGTGCGGCGCCTACACCATGCCCGGACACGTCACCGATCAAGCTGTCTAGGCCATGCAGCCCGCGTGGGAAATAACCGAAATAGTCGCCGCCGACCGCAGCCGCGGGGATGCAGCGCCCCGCGACCTGCACACCGGCCAACGTCAGCGGATCTTCTGGCAGGAGCGAGCGCTGGATCTGCTTGGCGATATCCATGTGCGCACGCGTCACCGCCAGCTCGATTTCCGCTGCACGGGTTTTTTCCTCTGCGATACGCAACTGGCGGTCGCGCGCCTCCAACGTTGTAGCCATGCTATTGAACGCGCGGGCGAGCAGCTCGAGTTCGCTGCGGCCGCCGATTAAGGACGCCCGCGCGCCCAGATCGCCCGAGGCGAGCTTTCCGGTCGCAGCGACTAGGGCATCGACCTGGCGGAGGATAAACTTTCCGCCGAACCACGCCGCTGCGAGGGCTACAACGGTCACCAGGCTAAGGGCGGCGAGATTGCGAAACAGGCGTCGATTGATGTCCGCGAACGCGACAGACTTGGACACGCCGATGGCCGCATGAAGACTGTGGCCGGCAATCAAGGGGGCGTGAGCCCATAACCGGGTGACCCCTTGCGCGTCATCGGCTTCGAAGACGCCACCATCAATTTGGCTGGACAAGGTTGCCAACACCTGTTGTTCTGGCAAAGTCTTGCCGATCCAATCTGCGGAGTCCGGCATGCGTGCCAGCAGCGTCCCATTCCGATCGGTTACCACGAGAATGGCGCCGGACGGGAATTTGAGGTTTGCAAGAGCCGCCGTGAGCCAATTCAAACTCTGCGCCACAAAGACAACCGCTTGTACATCACCTGCGGTGTCGACCACCGGGTAGGCATAGTTGATCGCGGGAACGTGCGTCACGCGGCCGATCTGATAGTCTCCAATCGCGAATTGCCGCGTCCGCATTGCCTTCTTGAAGTACTCACGATCGGCGACATTAACCGGGGGGCCTAATGGGAGTGCGCTGCATGACATATTGCCATTCACCTCGGCCAAACCCAGATTCAAGTACAGCGGGTAAGCGGTGAGCATTTCTGACAGGAGCGCGTTGCATGCCGCAGGGTCCCGTGTCTGCAGCTGGGGCAGCCGGGCAAATGCCGTCAACAACTGTCGTGCCGCCTCGATCTGGGCGGCCTGGTTGCTGGTGACGATTCGGATGAACCGCATCGCATCGCCGTTGATGTTGGCGATGGCCTCCTTGCGCTCGTCGGCTTGCGTGTACGCGATTAGGCCTAACCACGGTACCAGCACGAGTGCGACCAAGCAGAGGAGCCGCAGCCGAAGGCTGAAGAAGCGGGTTTGCGTAAGCACCGTTTCCATCACAACATTCGGGGGCGACCCTACGCTGTAACCTGCGGTCGGTCAACTAATCCGGGCGGAGTCCCTCATGCTCAGGAATGCGCGAGCGGCTGCCGGGCATCTACCCGTGAGACTCTGTTTTTCCGGAAAGCCGACGATCGCGGAATGACCGCTTCGGTGAAAGCTGAACGACTGGAAAGGGTGGCGGACGTTGCGTCCGGGCGTTGCAATAGTTGCTTCCATTCTCCGTCATTCATCCACATTTCGTGTGCGCAGCGTGTGCACTGCCGAGCCACGCCGCCTGCTTCGGGCCGCTGGCGATGCGCATCCAATCGCATCCGAGCGCAGGACGTCGTATTGGCCTGGAGTTAAAATCGTCAATGGCTCCAATTGGTTATTGGGCCGACCGAGTGGAAAAAAGACCAAACGAATGAACAACTTGTCGCACCGATTGTGCGTCGCCCCGATGATGGACTGGACCGACCGCCACTGTCGGTATTTCCTTCGGCTGGTGGCCCCGCATGCGCACCTCTACACCGAGATGGTCACCACCGGCGCGCTGCAGTTCGGCAACGTGCCGCGTCACCTGGATTTCGATCCGGCCGAGCATCCGGTGGCACTGCAGCTCGGCGGCAGCGATCCTGTGCACCTCGCACACTGCGCGAAGCTGGGCGAGACGTGGGGCTACGACGAGATCAACCTCAACGTGGGATGTCCCAGCGAGCGCGTGCAGACCGGCAGCTTCGGCGCGTGCCTGATGCGCGAGCCCGCGCTGGTGGCGCAGTGCGTGGCCGCAATGCGCGACGCAGTGGACGTGCCGATTACCATCAAGCACCGCATCGGGATCGACCAAGTCCAGGACTACGGATTCGTGCGCGACTTCGTCGGGACGGTCGCGGCGGCGGGCGCCGGCGTGTTCATCGCGCACGCCCGCAACGCCGTGCTCAAGGGGCTGTCGCCCAAGCAGAATCGCGAAGTGCCGCCGCTCAAGTACGACTACGTGCACCGCCTCAAGCGAGATTTCCCCGCGCTCACCATCGTGATCAACGGCGGCATCGCTACGCATGACGCCATTGCCCGCGAGCTGGAGGCGGTCGATGGAGTCATGCTCGGTCGCACCGCGTATCACCATCCTTGGCTGCTCGCGGAAGCCGATGCCAACCTCGATGGCGGCGCCCGCACTGCGCGCACACGTGCGAAAATCGTGCTCGCGCTGATCCCGTTCGTCGATCGCGAGCTGGGAGCCGGCACGCCGTTGCGCGCGATGCTCCGCCACGTCCTCGGGCTCTACCACGGTCAGCCGGGTGGGCGCCGCTTCCGGCAGTTGCTTTCCGACGCGCGCCGTCTGCGCGAAGGCGACTCGTCGCTGCTGCTGGAGGCGCTCACCACGGTCGACGGCGACGCGGGCGTAGCGATGGAGGACGGCGAACCTGGACGGATCGCCAGCGTCATCGACGACTGATCGACCGCTATCGCAGAATCGTCGTGGTCCGCTAGCGCTTGCTCGTGTCGTGAGCGCTTGTCTTAGGCTTGGCGGTCGCTCCATCCGCGTCTTCCTTCGTGTACTCCTTGCCGCCTGGCATCACCTGAAGGAAGCGATCGGGCGCGACCTCGGCGAAAATGGATGCGCCGATGTACACCAGGACCAGCGCGTATACCGCCAGGTTGCCACCCATGAAATCGAGCAGCACGTAGCACGCGAACAGCACCGCGAACCAGCGCATGAACACGAAGCCGAAGCGGCGCTTGAGCTTGAGCTGATCGGGCGAATACGTCGCCAGCGCGCGGCGCAGTTCCATGTACGACCACACCGAGAGCAGCGCCTGCACGATGAGGCCGTTGCACAGCGATTCGTCATGCAGCGCGAACTGGAACGAGAAATCCGATGTTGCAAGCGCGATGCCTACGGGCATGCCGATGGGGATCCCGATGAACGCGCTGATGAACAGCGCGACGAAGACGTAGATGAACTCGCCTTTGAATCTGGCCAGGACGTCGTTCCGCGGCTCGGTGTCGAGGGCCTTGGCCAGGCCCGCGAAGATCACCGCGAACGAGAGCAGCGTGTCGACGAAATAGAGGATGAGCACGTTGGCCGCGGACCAGTGGAAGAACACGATGCCGGCCAGTGGCACGATATTGCGGACCACGACCTGTGCGATGCCGGCGATATTGGTGAGTGCGATCATCGCGCCGCTGGTGCCCCCGTGACCGGCATCGTCGATGGCCGCTCGTCGGCGATGTACTGGCGCACGATCGACTCGAAATCGGCGTCGGCGCGCATCCCGAGCGCGGGACCCAGCCGCGGATCGAAGCTCGCGGGCCACGTGGCGACGATCCGGTCGATCACCGGGTCGACCTGCCACTTCACCCGGTCCGCCACCGCGCTCCCCGCCACCTTGCGCAGCGCGTCGACCATCGCGCGCACGCCGACCCTGAGCCCGGGCACGTTGACCGAGCGCGTGTGGGCGAAGCCCGCCTTGGCGAATCCCGCCGCCGCGACCTCGTGTCCGACGATGAGGTTGTCGACGACGGTGCGCGGCGAGGTCACCCACATCGCCGCATCGGGCGTGACCGGACAGATCGCATCGACGCCGGCGAGCGGCTCGCGTATCACGCCACTGGCAAACGACGACGCCGCGCGGTTGGGCTTGCCTGGACGCACCGTCACCGTCGGCAGGCGCAGCGAGCGGCCGTCGATGAATCCTTTGCGCGTCATGTCGTAGACCATCAGCTCGCCCATCGCTTTCTGCGCACCGTAGGACGTCTGCGGTGTCACCGGCGAATCATCGCGAACCGGATCGGGAAGCACGCCGCCGAATACCGCCAGCGAGCTGGTGAAGACGACCTTGGGAACTTGGTTCAGGCTGCGGCAGCGCTCGAGCAGCAGTCGCGTCGCGTCGAGATTGACGCGCATGCCGACGTCGAACTCTGCCTCGGCTTGCCCGCTGACCACCGCCGCGAGGTGAAACACGCTGTCGGTGTCCGGCGTGATCGCACTCTCGATCAGCGCGGCGTCGGCGAGGTCTCCCACCACGGCGGTGACGCGCTCGTCGGCGAGGCTTGCCGGCGCGACGTCGACCAGGACGATTTTCGAGATCGCGCGCTCGCGGCCGCGCGCGTCGGTGAGCCTTCCGCGTTGCAGCAGCTCGCGCGCGAGCCGGCTGCCGAGAAAGCCGGCGCCTCCGGTGATGACGATGCGCATCTCCCCTCCCTGATTCGTTGCTGTGTGTCGCGCCGGCGTTCGAGGCATTATAAGATAGCGCTTTTCACCGCGGAGCGTTTCATGTCGCGCCCAATTCACTTCGAGATCCACGCCTCCGATCCGCAGCGCTGCATCGATTTCTACACGAAGATGTTCGGCTGGAGCTTCACCAAGTGGGACGCGCCGGTGGACTACTGGCTGGTGAAGACCGGCGAGAAGGGGACGCCAGGAATCGACGGCGGTCTGGTGCCGCGCCGCGGCGACGCGCCCGCGCCGATGCAGGCGGTCAACGCTTTCGTATGCACGGTGGACGTCCCCGACATCGAGGCGGCCATCAAGCGCGTCGGCGAGGTCGGCGGCAAGATCGTGCTCATGAAAATGGCGGTGCCGGGCGTCGGCTGGCTCGCGTATGCGCACGACAGCGAGGGCAACATTTTCGGCGTGATGCAGTTCGACGCTGCGGCCAAGTGAGTCCTGCCCGGCTGGTCATCGCGACGCGCGAATCAGCGCTCGCGCTCTGGCAGGCCGAGCTCGTGCGCACGCGCCTGCTTGCGCTCTATCCGTCGTGCGCAGTCGAGCTGCTCGGCTTGACCACGCAAGGCGACCGCCGGCTCGACGTCTCTCTCGCCGACATCGGCGGCAAGGGGCTGTTCATCAAGGAGCTCGAGCAGGCGATGGAGCAGGGCCGCGCCGACCTGGCGGTGCATTCGACCAAGGACGTTCCGATGGTCATGCCCGACGGCTTTGCGCTGGCGGCGATCCTCGAGCGCGAGGACCCGCGCGACGCACTGGTGTCGCGCGACTATGATTCGCTCGCCAGCCTTCCGTCCGGAAGCGTTGTCGGCACATCGAGCCAGCGCCGTGAGGCGCAGTTGCGCGAGCGCTTTCCCCATTTGGTTTGCGTGCCGGTGCGCGGCAACGTCGACACCCGCGTGCGCAAGCTCGACGAAGGCGCATATGCCGCGATCATCCTCGCCGCCGCAGGCCTGAAGCGCCTCGGACTTGGCGAGCGCATCTCGGCGCTGCTCGATCCCGAGGAGAGCCTGCCCGCCATTGGCCAGGGCGCAATCTGCATCGAATGCCTGGCGACGCACCGCGACGTGGTCGATGCGGTGGCCGCGCTGTCGCACGCTCCGACCGCGCTGGCGGTCACCGCCGAGCGCGCGTTCGGGTTGCGCATGGGTGGCGATTGCCGAACGCCGATCGCGGGCTATGCGACGAAACGCGGCGACGTGTTGTGGCTGCGCGGCGTGATCGCGCGCCGCGACGGCAGCGAGGTGATGCGCGCACAACGCGAAGCGCGCGTGACGAGCGTCGCGGATGCCAACGCGCTGGGCGAAGCGCTCGCCGCGGACATGATCGCGCGCGGCGCCGAGCGCGTGCTGAAGGTTTGACTGCGTCCCTGACCGCGGGTGTGATCGCGGAACGGATCGCGGGTTGAGCGCGCGACGATGACGACGGGACGACTCGACGGGCGTGGCATCCTGATCACGCGGCCTGCGCGCCAGGCAGCCGGGCTCGCACAGGAGATCGCTGCGATCGGCGGCGCACCGTTCATTTTTCCCGCGATCGTGATCCTGCCGCCGCCGGACCGGCGCGCGCTCGATCGCGCGCAGAGCGAGCTCGACCGCTATGACTACGCGGTGTTCGTCAGCGCCAACGCCGTCGAGTACGGGGTCGGCGCTCCCCTCGCATGGCCGAGACGGCTGGTTGCGTTCGCGCCGGGCCCGGGCACGCTCGCCGCGCTTTCGGCAGTGGGCATCGACAACGCGCGCATGCCTTCGAAGCGCATGGACAGCGAAGGGCTGCTCGAGCTGCCGGAGCTGACGGAGGTCGCGGGCAAGCGCGTGCTTGTTTTTCGCGGAGGCGGCGGTCGCGAGCTGCTCGCGGACACGCTCGCCGCGCGCGGCGCGACGGTCGACGTGGTCGACTGCTACGCGCGGGCTGCGCCTTCCGCCGGCGCGGGCGGGCTGTCCGAAGCGTTGGCCGCAGGACGCATCGACGCATCGACCTTCACCAGCAGCGAGGGTGCGGACAACCTCTGGGCGCTGCTCGACGCTGCGGCACGAGAGCGGATCGCCGGCATCGCTGCGTTCGCGCCGCACGAGCGCATCGCGCAACGCCTGCGTGCGCTCGGGTTCAGGTTCGTCGTCGTCACCGAACCTAGCGACGCCGGATTGATCGCCGCGCTGCTTCGCCGATTCGCGGCCGGCGGGTACTGACTCGTGCGCCGGTGTGCGCACCAGGATGCGCTCACTCGCGCACGCGACGGCGGGCTTCGCGCCGCGCTAGAATGCCGCTCCACGCTCAACCACAGGTCACGCCATGAAGCCCGAAGTGCTCGTCACCGCGCCGTTGCCGCCCTTTCTCAACGATCCGCTCAACGCGGTGTACCAGTGCTACGACTACGCGAAGTCCCAGGACAAGTCCACGCTCGTCTCCGCGCACGCGAAGGGTATTCGGGGGCTGGTGCAGGGGGGTGGAACGCTTACCCCCGTCGAGCTGCTCGCGGCGCTGCCGGCGCTGGAGATCATTTCGGTGTTCGGCGTCGGCTACGACGGCGTGCCGGTCGCGTACTGCAAGGAGCGAGGCATCAAGGTGACCAACACGCCCGATGTGCTGACCGACGATGTCGCCGATGTCGCGCTCGGCCTGATCTTGATGACGGGTCGCGGATTCGTGCGACTCAACCGCTTTGTGCATGCCGGCGAGTGGGAAAAGCGCGGGCCGCAGCTCGCCACCAAGCTCTCGGGACAGAAGGTCGGCATCCTCGGGCTGGGACGCATCGGCAAGGCGATCGCGCAACGCGTCGCCGCGATGGGCATGCGCGTGGCGTACACCGGACGCAAGGCGCAGAAAGTGGATTACGAATTCATTCCCGATCTCAAGTCGCTCGCCGCGGCGGTCGACTTCCTGGTCGTCGCATGCCCTGGCGGCGCCGCGACGCGCAACATCGTCGATGCTGGCGTGCTCGCCGCGCTGGGCAAGAAAGGCACGCTGATCAACATCGCGCGCGGCTCGATCGTCGACGAGCCGGCGCTCGCGGCAGCGCTGCAGGCGGGATCGATCAAGGGCGCCGGGCTCGACGTGTTCGCCGACGAGCCGCGCATCCCGGACGCGCTCATGCGCATGGAGAACGTCGTGCTGCTCCCGCACGTGGGCAGCGCGACGCACGAGACGCGTCAGGCGATGGGCGACCTGTGCAAGGCGAACCTCGACGCGTGGTTCAACGAGCATCGAACGCTGACACTGATTCCCGAGCTCGCGTAGCGTCTGTCGTTCGAGGAAACCGAGAAATCGGTGTTTGTTCGGCAAAGCGCAAGCCGACGGCCGATCCTTCGTCGCAGCTTCTGACGCTGACGAAGCGACCGCGGTTCCGGTTGCGTGAGGCGTCGTCGCGACCTCGGTGAGCCCGACGGAGGACGGGGACTCCTGCCTCGCCGCCGCACCGACTGAGGCAGCCCCTGGCGCTCCGATGGGCTCGCTGCTTTCCGACGGCACATGCGCGCCCGGCGCGCTGGGCTCGCCTGCCCCTAGCGAGGAGCGGACGCCCCTCGAAAACCGCGCGAAACGCTCACGAAACGCCCCCTCCGTAGCCTTGGCTTCGCATTCCTTCAAAGGAGAACGCCATGACTACGATGCAATCGCAAGACCTCGCTGATCCCGTCCAAAGCGGATGCGCTTTGCTCAAGAGCGACCGCATGGGGCAAGCCCCGAGTCGTCGTCGCCTGCTCAATTGGGCGTTCGGCGTTTGCAATGTCACCCGCGTGTTCGCGTACGCTCCGACGATGTGGGCGATCCACCGAAGCGCAGACTCGAGCCAGCATTCGTTGCTGACCTGGCTCATCTTCGCAGGCGCCAATCTCACCATGGGCCTGTGGTTGTACGAGAACAATAGCCGGCATTTCAATTGCGCCATCGTCATGAACATGTGCAACGCCTGCATGTGCGTCGCGACGTGCGTCCTGATTCTCGTATACCGCTAGGGGATGCAGGCGAGCTCGTGCTCGATCGCTGCCGCAACCTCGTGCAGCGTGCCGTTCAACGCAACGGCACGAGTATCGCTTACCGTCGCCGCGCTGCGCTCCCAGCGCCCTGCTTGCACGGGGTCGACGCCGGGTTGCGTAAGCGACCATGCGCCAAGCCCGAGCGCCCTTCCTGCGTTGCCTTCGCTCAACAAGACGCGCGCGTAAACGAGGGTCACTTTCAAAACGTGCGTCGGCGAATCGATGCGCAGCGCGAGGGCAAGTGCCTCGCGCAAGCGCGACTTCGCGGACTTGAGCTGCGCAGGGTCAGGCGACTCGGCGGCGACGCGCGCGGATCCGGCCAGCGCCTCGAACAGCGAGTCTGGCTCGCCGCTCGTTCGTGCTGTCGCTAGCCCGTCTTCGTACAGGCGCCGAGCTTCCTCAAGGTCGCCTAGCTGGTGCCGCGCTTCCCCCATGTTGAGCAAGGCAAGAGCCCGGCGTGACGAAAGTCCAGCCGCCGTATAGAGAGCGAGCGCCTCGCTCGCCGCAGCGAGCGCTGCTTCCGCATCCCCCATCGAGATCTGCAGTGTGGCGAGATTGTTGAGCGCAGCAGCGAGACTCGGGGCGTTTCCCGCCCGCCGCGCGAGCGCCGCCGATTCACGATACAACGCTTGCGCTTGCGCGTGGTGTCCGAGCGCGGTTTCGGTGATTGCGAGGTTCGAGCACAGCATTGCGATGCGTGGCTCGTCCGCATCCTCCCGGGCGTAGCGAAGCGACTGCTCGAAGTAGTCGCGCGCCTCGTGCGTGCGATCCTGGCGATAGAGCGCCATGCCGATAAGATTGACGCTACTCTTCAAACCGGCGCGGTCACCGATCGTCCTCGCAATTTGCAACGCTAGGCGCGCCGAGCACTCACCTCTGGAAAACTGCGCCATGCGCACCTCTAGCTGCGCCAGTGCGCCGGCCGCAGCGAGTCGCGCGCGTTGGCTTGCCAACGTATCGTCCGTGAACGCCGCCACCGCGTCGGTCATCAGAGCGATGCCTTCGCTCCACGCGCCGCGAGCTTCGAAATAGCGCAGGACGACTTCACAACCGCGGCTTACGAGATCGGGTTGGCGATTCGAGACCGCCGAGCGCCAGGCTGCTCGCACATGTACGATCGCCGTGTCGACGGCCGCGAGCGCTTCGCGCGAACCCGTGCGCATCGGGTGCACAAAGCCTGCAAGCCATTCGGCCATGTGCGCCACATGGCGCCGCGCCAGGGCCTCGGCGTCCACCGTATCGGGGACCCGCTCGAGCGCACATTGCCGCAGCAACGGATGCAACGAGAAGCGGCCGGTGCCGTCTGCCCGCAGCAAGGAATTGTCCACCAGCGCGGCAAGGAGCGGCAGCGGCGTAACCGCGGCGTTAGCTGCCATCGCGCGGTCGAAGTCGCCGGGCAACAACGCGAGATTGCATAGCGCCGCGCGCTGCGCAGGAGTCAGGAGGCTCCACGACCATGCGAAGCTTGCGCGCAGGCTTTGGTCCTTGCCTCCACCGGAACCCCCGGCCGGTACTCGGTCAAGCAAATCCAAGGAGTGGTCGATCTCATCGGCGATCTGTGCGGCGGGCAGGAGCCGTGTCCACGCGGCCGCGAGCTCGATCGCGAGCGGCAGGCCCTCGATGCGATGCACGAGCCGCACGACGTCCTCGGCCTGCGCCTGTAGGTTGAAAGACGGCGCGGAGGCAAGCGCGCGTGCCTCGAACAGGCGCACGGCGTCATTGTGGCGTAGTACCTCGATGTCGGTCTCGTCAGCGTCCGGGAGCGGCAGCCCGTCAAGCGGCACGAGCCATTCGCCGGGGATCGCCAGACGCGCACGCGATGTCACGACAACTTTCAACTCCGGCGCGGCGGCGGTCATCGCTGCAAACACCTCAGACGCGCCATCGAGGTGTTCACTGTTGTCGAAGACGACGAGCGCGCGCTCGCGCGCAAGATGCGCGTAGATCTGCGCACACGTGTCGCCGCTGTCGAGATTCAACCCAAGTATGACAGCGAGTCGCACGGCGGCTTCATCGACCGTTTGTAGATCGCCAAGCGACACCCACCATGCGCGGCCGTCGAAACGGGTTTGCGCGTCGGCAAGGAACGTGCGGGCAAGGCTGGTCTTGCCGATGCCCCCCGGTCCGATCACGTTGGCGACGCGGCACGCGGGATCGTTCATTAGCGCAGCAAGCTGCGCGAGCTCCAGCCGCCGTCCCATGAAACGCGCCGACGGCGGGACGGGCATCGCCCGCGGCACCCTTGGTTCACGGGTGCGAGATGGCGCGGTGCCGTGTCCTTGCAACCGGTCGGCAAGCGCGCGCAGCTCGGCGCTGGGCTGGACGTCGAGCGTTGCCGCCAGCCGTCGTCGATGCGCATTGAGGGCGATAATCGCTCGCGAGATCTCCCCACGCGCGAGACACGCCTCACCGAGTGCGAGCAATGCCGTCTCGTCCAGCGGGTCGATGGCGATCAATGTTTCCGCGAGGTTTGCGGCCGCATCCGGATCGTCGCGCATCTCGTGGAGACGTGTGGCGGCGGCGCGCCGCCACAGCGTTTCGACGTGTTGCCGCTTGAACGCGAGCCAGTCCGAGGAACCGCTCGGAAGCCCGGTATCGAGGCCCTCCATGAGCGGCGGCCGATAAAGCGCGAGCACATCGGCGTGACGACCTTGTGCGCTGGCGGCTTCGAGCCGTGCCAAGTCCGAGTCGGGGGAAAAGCGCACGCTATCGCCTTGACGCTCGAGCGACAGCGGTCCTGCGACGCGCTCGGCGACTAGCAGCACCTTGCGCAGGTTGCGTCTCGCGGCGGATTGGTCGTGCTCCGGCCAGAACAATGTTGCGAGCTCGTCGCGAATCGTCCAATCGCCGCGGCAGGCGAGATAGGCGAGGAGATGATACGGCCGCTCCGCGCGGAAGACCGTTGTCCCGTCGGTCGCGGTCAGCTGCGGAATGCCAAACCAGCGCAATGCAGGCGCGTCAGAGCTCGATCGGTCAACCGTAGGTGGGCGGCGCGGCATTTTTGGGCGGCGTGCTCAACGAGGCAAAGGGCACCCCTCAGGCCACAGCAGCGGCATTTCGGGGTCACCATTCGGAGGATTGGCACGCATGCCTCGCCTCAGCACCGACCGATACCCTCTTGACGCTTCATAGCTAGTCCGGCGCCGGCGGCGGCTCGGCGGGCACTGCCTTCGGGGTGTACAACACCGCGATCAGCGACGCCAGCACCAGCGCGAGCGCGATGAACTCGCTTGGGCCCGGGCGCTCGCCGAGAATGAGCATGCCCGACAGCACGCCGACCACCGGCACGGGAAGCGACGACATCGAGCTCACCGCCACGGGAAGCGTGCGCGCCATCTTGAACCACGCCCAGTGCGCCAGCGTCCCCGCGAGAAAGATGTTGTAGACGATCGCGAACCAGCCGATGCCGTCGATGGCTGCGATCGAGTCGAGCGGATGCGGGTCGAGCAGCGGTACGCACAGCGCAATCGGTATCCATCCGATGACCATCATCCAGCCGCTGAGCGTGTTCTGCGGAATAGGAGGCTGCCAGCGCCGCAGCAGCACCGTGCCGAAGGCCCAGGTGATGGCGGCGGCCAGGATGAACATCGCGCCGAAGGGCGAGCGCTGGACGCTGCGCAAGTCGTCGCCTATGAGCACGATCATTCCGGCCATCCCGAGCAGGAGCCCGATCACCTTGCGCCTGGACAGCGGCTCGTGCAGCAGGAAAAGGCTGAACAGCACCGACCAGACGGGCATCGTGTACGCCAGGATCGCCGAGCGTCCCGCCGGCATCTGCTGAACGCCGAACAGGATCAGCCCGTTCCACGCTCCGATGTTGAGCATCGCCAGGATGGCAACGCGGCCCCACCACAGGCGCGGAATGCGGATCGAGTGGCCGGAGAATCGGGAAACAAGCAGCATGCCCAGCGCCGCGAAGACAAGCGTGGAGGCGCGAAAGGTGAGCGGGGGAAGCTCGGTGACGCCGAGCTTGAGCACCGGCCAGTTGCAGCCCCACACCAGCGTCAGTATCCCGATCTGGACGAAGGCCGATGCGGGAACGGCGTGCGCCGCCGCTGCGACGCGATTCGCGCGATTCGCCGGAGGCAGGGCGCCGCTCAAGGATGCCTGCCCAACGGGCTCTCGCCGTACTTCGATTCGTGCAGCGCGCGCGCCTGTGTCACCCATTGGTCGCGGACGATGCGTCCGGAGAACTCAGGCAGCTTCGCATCGAATTCGGCCACGTCGCGCGCGCTCCACCGGGCGATCTGGCGAAACGTGCCGACGCCGAGGTTGCGCAGCATGCGTTCCAGCACCGGGCCGACGCCGACGATAAGCTTCAGGTCGTCGGGTTCGGCGGCACCTTGCAGGATCGGCGGCGGCGCGTTGTTCTCGATATCGATCACGAGCTGCCGATAGCGCGCCGCCTCGGCGCGCGCGGCGTCGAGCTCGCGGCGGGGATCGCCGGCGGCGTCGCGATCGACCATGGCTGGCGCGGGTTCCCAACGGCGCTGGCGCAGCATCGCGGCTTCGCCTTCGAAGCTACGGATGATGCGCGCCTTTTCATCGTCGATGTGCGCGTGCGCGGGATCCATCGCCGGGTCGCTGGGCGGCGGGCCGGACGCGGCGACGGTGGACTCGGCCGGAGGCGTCGCCGCCGGCGCGTGGTGCGCTATCGCATCGATGACGCCGGGTGATGAATCGCCCGCCGGGCGCCGCTTGCCGAGCGCGAACCCCGCGGCGGCGGCGATCGCGAGGGCGATGACAAAAGAGAGAATGAGCACGAATGCCGATGACGGTGCGAACGGTGGAAGCGGCAACCTCGCGCGGGCACCTGCTCCATTGTCCAATTCTAGTCGAGTGCGCGGCACGCGGCCAGCGCCCTGCGTCGATGCTGCTACAATCTTCGCCCGTTTCGACCGCGAAATTCGCTCATGTCCGACCCGGTGGATCAGGTTTCCGACTCGCCGCCTGGCGACACGGAACCCGGCGCTCGCGCGTCGGCGCGCTCGCGCAACCCTACCTGGATGCTCGTCGCCGCGGCGGTCGCGATCGCCGTCGCGGTCGGCGCGGTGTGGCTCGACGCACGCAATGCTCAGCGCGACACCCGCCTCGACGTCGCCAAGCGGTTGGCCGCGATCGAGTCCGTCGAGCAGACCGACCGCGTTGCACAGAAGGAAACGCAGGAAAACCTGCGCGAGGCCCAGGCCAAGATCGCGCTCCTGGAGAACCGCCTCGCCGAGTCGCAGACCCAGCAGGCTGCGCTCGAGGCGTTGTATCGCGAGCTCGCGCCGTCGCGCGACGAATGGGCGCTCACCGAGATCGAGCAGGTGCTGCTGCTGGCAAGCCAGCAGCTTCAGCTCGCCGGCAACGTCTCGTCGGCGCTGGCGGCGCTGCAGCTTGCCGACGCCAAGCTGCAGCGTCTCGATCGTCCGCAGTTCACCCCGCTGCGGCGCGCGCTCCAGCGCGACATGGATCGCCTGAAGGCGGTTCCTTTCGTCGACGTGACGGGCCTGTCGCTGCGGATCGACCAGGCGATCGCGACCATCGACATGCTGCCGCTCGCGCTCGAGGAGCGGCTGCCCGCTGCGCCGTCGACCCCGCCGCCTGTGAACGAAGCGGCGTGGCGCCGCTTCGTGCGCGAGGTGTGGGCCGATCTGCGCGGATTGGTGCGCATCGAGAACCTCGATCGCCCGGAGGCGCCGCTGCTGGCGCCGCAGCAGCAGTATTTCCTGCGCGAGAACCTCAGGCTGCGCTTGATGGCGGCGCGGTTCGACCTGTTCTCGCGCGACCAGGCGTCGTTTCGCGCCGACCTGGCGGCGGCCGAGGCGTGGCTTCGCAAGTACTTCGATGCGCGCTCGGCGCAGGTTCAGGCGCTGATTATGCTCACCAGGCAGCTCCAGTCGACCGACATGGCCGTCGAGGTGCCGGACCTGGTGCGTAGCCTCGAGGCGGTCCGCCTGCTCAAGCTCGCGCGCGACAAGCCCTTGCGCTGAAGGCAGGCCACCGGCATGCGGCTGCTGTTCTGGTTTCTCATGCTGGCCGCGGCCGCGGTGGTGGCCGCCCTCGCGGTGCGGCTGAACACGGGGTACGCGCTGCTGGTCGCGCCGCCGTACCGCATCGAGCTCTCGCTCAACCTGCTGC
>JBDTZQ010000065.1:0-15395 GCA_040005035.1 Betaproteobacteria bacterium
CGCCATTGGAATATCCGGCTTGACGCACGTCGACTGCGGCAGGGTCAGGGTCGGCGCCATCGCGCCTGCGGCCGGCGCGGGGTCGGGGGCGGGGGAGGTCGGAGTCTGGGCGACGCACAGCGTCGCGCAGACGAGCAGTGCGAAAAAGCATTGCGAGCGGATCATGGGAACCTCGTGCCTATCCAAACGCGGGATTCTACCGCGTCATACCCTCCTAGCGCACGAGGGCGGCGACCAGTCCGATGCCGATCGCGACCAGGTCGACCACCCAGCGCGAGCCGTCGCGGTCGGTGTAGGTCTCGATCGTCCATGGCTTCGAGGACGGGCCGGGCGGCGGTCGTTGCAGGATGGCATCGGCGAGCGCGTCGACGTCGACGCTGGAGCGTCTCGTTTGCTCGGTGTTCAATTCGCGCAGCGTGCGGGCGACCGCGTCGGGGTCGAGGATCGAGATCGGGGTGTGGCAATAGGTGCAGGCGATCTCGTGCTCGAGGTCGACGGGCGCGCCGCAGTTCGAGCACTGGATCATGCGCACCTTCGCCTTGAGCGACGCGAGCTCGGCGCCGGACACCGGCCGGATGAAGTTCTTTTCACGCAGGAACTGCATGAACGGCGACAGGCGGCCGTGCCCGAACGGGCAGCGGTAATAGCTGAAGTGCGTCGTGCGCTGGACGTCCTGCGTGAGCGCGAGTCGCGCCGCGCAGCGCGGGCAGTCCAGCAGCGACGGCAGCGCGTTGCGTGCCTCGCCGCGATGCGCGTCGAGCGCTTTGAAGACCTCGATGACGCCGCCGGGCGAGAGCCCGGTGCTCTCGCCGGGATCGAACCAGATGAGCTGGCAGGCGAAGCAGAAGTCGATGCTTGCACGCCCCATCAGCGCGCGCTCGAACTCGAGCGGCGACATCGGCGAGGCACACGCGGGACAGTTCACGCTCGGCGCGTGCTCGATACCGGGCTTGGCGCAGTGATCAGCGCGGCGACGCCACCTCGGCCGGCGTCGACTAACGTTACGGATTGCCGGCGGCGAAGGTGTTGCACTGCCGGATATCGCCCGACTCCAGACCGACCTTGAACCACTTCACGCGCTGCGCCGAGGAGCCGTGCGTGAACGCCTCGGGGACGACATAGCCGCGCGTCGCCTTCTGGACGCGGTCGTCGCCCACCGCGGTGGCTGCGGCGATGCCTGATTCGAGGTCCTTGGCGTCGAGTGCGCCGCGGGCCTGCGCGGAGTGCCCCCATACCCCGGCGAAACAATCCGCCTGCAGTTCCTGCCGCACCGACAGGGCATTGCGGGTCTGCGGCGAGGCGTTGGCGCTTTTCTGCTCGACCTGGTCCATGAGCCCAAGCTGGTTTTGCACGTGATGGCCGATCTCATGCGCGATCACGTAGGCGCGGGCAAAATCGCCCGGCGCGCCGAAGCGCTGCGAAAGCTCGTCGAAGAACGCGAGGTCGAGGTACACGCGCCGGTCGCCCGGGCAATAGAACGGGCCGCTCGCGGCGCTGGCGAAGCCGCACGCCGACGCTACCTGCCCGCGAAAGAGGTCGAGCTTCGGCGGCTGGTAGCGCGAGCCCATTTTCTGGAATTGCGCGCCCCACACGTCCTCGGTATCTCCCAACACGCGCGCCACGAAATCGGTCTGCTTGTCGCGCACCGTCGCCGGCCCCGCCGGCCCCGCCGGACTCGCGGGGACGGGCTGCGTCTGCGTCGGGGCACCGCCGTCGCCGCCGCCCAGCAGCGCGAGGATGTCCATTGGATTCTTGCCCAGCAAAAGGCTGACGATGATGACTACGATGATTGCGCCGCCACCCAGGCGCATCCCTCCGAAGCCGCCTCCGCCGCCGGTGCTTTCCTCGACATTGTCGCTCCGCCGAAAATCTCCCCAACGCATGGCCGTTCTCCTAGGTTCGCGCCCGCCCAACCCCTCCCCAAGGGTCCGCGCCTGCTCCATGTTGCTCCCGATGACGACATGCTACCCGAGTTCGTCGATCGAGCGGGGCCAACTCGCCTTGAGCAACCGCGAAAGCGCGCGGTCGGCGAGGATCGTCCCGCCGGTCTGGCAGCGCGCGCAGTAATTGGTCTCATTTTCGGCGTAGACGATGCGCTGCACCGGTGCCCCGCAGTCGGGGCAGGGCTGCCCGAACTTGCCGTGCACCGCCATTTCCGGACGGAAGGCGGTAACTTTGACCGGAAAAGCGCCGGCGCCCTGCGCGCGAAGCCGCTCGGTCCATTCGCGCAGGACCGCTCGCGACGCGGCGTGCAGCCGTTCGATTTCGCCCGGCACGAGCTTACCAGTCAGCGCGATGGGCGAAAGCCTAGCGCGATGCAGGATCTCGTCGGAGTAGGCATTGCCGATGCCGCTGAAATTTCGCGGGTCGGTGAGCGCGCGCTTGAGCGTGTGGTTCTCGGCGGTGAGGCGCGCGGTAAATTCGTGGAGGCTGGCCGACAGGGGCTCGAGTCCGCCCATGTCGAAGGCCGACAACGCATCGGCGCCGTGCACGATGTGGATCGACGCGCGCCGCTTGCTGCCCGCCTCGGTGAAGGCGAGCGCACCGTCGTCGAACTCGAAGACGGCGAGCGTGATGCGCCCCGGCGGCTTGGCGTCGCGCTCCATCCAGCGCAGGCGCCCCGCGATCATGAGATGCAGCACCACGGCGTAGTCGTGCTCGAGCGCGAGCACGATGCGCTTGCCCAGCCGACGCACGCTCAGCACGACGCGGCCCTCCGCCTCCACCAGCGGTGGCAGCGCGGTGCGCAGCACGAACGGGTTGACGATGCGGACGCGCTCGAGCCGGTGGCCGACGATGCGCACCTGGAGGCTCTCGACGTAGACGACGACGTCCGGCAGCTCGGGCATGCGCTAGGCCCCGCTCATAAGTGTGAACCGAGAGAATTGCTGACTCGGGACACTAGGTCGCGCCCATCGCGCCGAGCCCCCCCGCGGCGACCAGGAACCACAGCGGATGAATGCGCGTGGCGAGCGCGAGCGCCGCCGTGACGGCGGTGAATGCGTACGCGATCAGGGTCTCGTCGGTCGTGCGCGCCAGCACGTAGCCGGTGGCAAGCACCAGGCCGACGGTGACAGGCGCGAGCCCGCGCTGGATCGCGATGCGCAGCGGCGCGTCGCGAAAGCGGTTCCATACATGCGAGATTGCATAGGTGAACAGCGACGTCGGCAGGCAGAGCGCGAGCGTCGCCACCAGCGCGCCGAGGAATCCGTAGACCTTCCACCCGATCACGCTGACGATGAGCATGTTGGGCCCGGGCGACGCCTGCGAGATAGCGAAGGCCTGCGCGAAGTCGACGTCGGTCAGCCAGTGCTCGACATCGACGACGCGGCGATGGATCTCCGGAATCAGCGTATTGACGCCGCCGATGGCGAGAAACGAAAGCGCGCCGAACTGTTGCGCGAGCTCGATGAGCACCGGCGGGATCATCGCCTCATCTTCCACGCGCTCCACCATGCGCAGGCGACCGACAAAGGCGCCAGCACCGCCAGCGTCCACAGCAGCGGCAAACGCAGCAGCGCGATCGCGGCGAAGCCGAGCACGACGATCACCACCTGCCACGCCGAGCCGAGCAGCGGCCGCGCCATTTTGAGACCCATCGCCACGATCAGGCCGGTCGCCGCCGACGACACCGCGGCGGTCGCGTCGCGCACCGCCGCCAGCGTGTCGAACCGGGAGTAGAGCGCGGCCAGCGCCAGCACGATCAGGAAAGGCATGAGCATCAGGCCGAGGCTCGCGGCGATCGAACCGCGTGGGCCCTGGTAACGGCTGCCGACGATGATCGATACGTTGATGATGTTCGGCCCGGGCAGGAACTGCGAGAGCGAGAGCACCTCGGTGAACTCGCGCTCGGTCATCCAGTGGCGCTCGTCGACCAGCATGCGCCGCGCGAAGGGAAGCACGCCGCCGAAGCCCGACACCCCCACTTTCATGAAGCCGACGAAGAGCTCGCCGAGCGTGACGCCCGACGGCGGAGGAGAATCGCTGAATTCGCTCATCGACAGGGCGCGAGGGGAGCAGGATGCGCCGCGCGCCGGTTCGGGATGGCTCAGGGCTTGAGCGCGCGGTACAGGAACGGGAAGCTCACATCCATCCGGTAGTCGACGTCGGAATGCGTGTCGTCGAACTCCTCGTAGGTGTGGCGGATGCCGGCCTTCGATAGTCGCGCCGAGAGGATGCGCGCGCCGTAGTGGATGTGGTACTGGTCGCGCCAGCCGCAATCGATGTAGATGCCGCGCAGCGTCGACAGCGCCGCCTTGTGCCTGGCGACCATGTTGATCGGATCGTTGGCCTGCCAGCGCTTCCAACGCGCGCGTATGAGCTCGCCGCTTTCCATGTTGAAGGGGATCCGAAAACCGCGCGGCGCGCTCGGATCGGGGTCGTAGGTCGCGGCCATGCAGAGGTTCATGATGGCGTGTCCTTCGGCCTGCGTGAGCTTCTCGCTTTCCCAGACGTGCTCGAGAAATCGTTTCACGCGCCCGTCGTCGAGCCCCTGCGCCAGCCCGCGACGGCGGCTCGCGGCGAGGGCATCGTAGCGCCCTGCGACGCGCTTGCCGGCACGCCATTTTGCAAGCTCGTTGAGGGTGTTCGGCCAGTCGTGCCAATAAACGAAATCGAAATAGGCATCGCCCGAGTGGTTGGCGACCGCGCCCCAATGCCGGGCGTACTTCATGCCGTGGACGATCGCGCCGTAGCCGCCCGATGATTTGCCGAAGCAGCCGCGATGGTCGCGCGAGGCCAGCGTTCGGAACTGACGATCGACGAACGGAATGAGCTCGTCGACGAGGTAATCGGCGTAGTTCCCGATCGCAGACGAGTTGACGTACTGGTTGCCGCCCAGCGCGGTAAAGCAATCGGGAAACACCAGGATCGTCGGCCCCATTTTCCGCTCGTGGATGAGGCGCGCGGCGCGCTCGATCAGGTTCTCGGCGAAGGGCTTCCAGTTGGCGTGCGCGAGTCCCGAGCCGGTGAAGCCGACCAGGTCGTACAACACCGGAAAGCGCCGACCTCGGCCACGCGCTGCGCCTGCATCGTATTGCGGCGGCAGCCACACGCCCAGCTTGCGCACGTGGGGATCGCCCAGCGGGTTGCCGTCGAGCACGCGCGAGGTGTGCTCGAGCACGACCAGTGTACCGGCGTGGCCTTGGGGCCTTTTGAGCGCCATGAATGCTTCCGAGCGATGAGTGAGGCGCGATTGTAGCGCGGTGCACAATGCGCAGCGCGCAGCCCCGCCCTTGAACACTGCGCCCACTCTCGACTAGGATGCGGGCTATCCGCGGCAGTATGGTCGGGAGCGCGGGTATGGCCAGTTGAGGCACAACTGAGCGACAACTCGTGCAGCCTGCCGCAAAAGGAGGTCCGATGCGTGCCACGTTCCCCTTGACCAGCGCGCTGACCATCGCGTGCGCGATGCACGCCGGGGCTGCGCTGGCCAGCCATCCCTCGCTCACCGAATGTCTCGAAGGCTCCGACTTCATCGGCAACGCCGCGCTGGCGCGCGACGCCGGCATGTCCGGCGAGCGTTTCATCGAGCGCATGCGACACGACTTCATGACGATCCACGCTTTTCCGCAGCAGCTTCGATGGTTCGCGCACGATTCCGAAGACGAGGCCTTCCTCACCGACGCGGCGCGCGCGGTGTTCGATCAGCCTGCCCTGCCCGAAGCGCATCGCCAGACGTTCCTGCGGACCTGCTTCGAGCGCATGGCCGAAGCGCCTGCCGCGGCGCCGCCCACGCCGCCTGCGTCCGGCGATCCGGCCACCTGAAAAGCCGGCTCGCCCGGAGCGCTCCCGCTTGCCTGCGCAACTCGCCAGGCCGAGGGGTCGTTCGTGCGTACGCTCAATGGCGTTCGAGAATGGCGCACACGCCCATGCCGCCCGCGGTGCAAATCGAGATGAGGCCGCGGCCCGAGCCGCGCAGCTCGAGCTCGTGCGCGAGTGTGCCGACGATGCGCGTGCCGGTCGCCGCGAACGGATGGCCGAGCGCGACGCTGCTGCCGACCGGATTGAGCCTGTTCCGGTCGATGCATCCCAGCGCCGCGTCGCGGCCGAGCCGCGTCCGGCAGTAGTCCGTCGACTCCCATGCCTTGAGCGTGCAGAGCACTTGCGCGGCGAAGGCCTCGTGGATCTCGTAGATGTCGAAATCCTGCAGCGCAAGTCCGGCGCGATCGAGCATCGCCGGCACCGCGTAGGTCGGCGCCATCAGCAGGCCTTCGCGCGGGCCGGCTACTCCGGCGAAATCAACCGCGGCCGAAGCGCTGTGCGTGATGAACGCCTGGACCGGCAAGTCGCGCCGGCGCGCCCAGTCTTCCGATGCGATAAGCACGCATGACGCGCCGTCGGTCAGCGGCGTGCTGTTGCCGGCGGTAAGCGTGCCGGATGCGCTGCGGTCGAACACGGGTTTGAGCGCAGCGAGCTTCTCCATGCTGCTGTCGGGTCGCACGTTGTTGTCCATCGCCAGGCCCGCCAGCGGCGTCACCAGGCCGTCGTAGAACGCAGCCTTCCACGCCGCGGCGGCCTTCAAGTGGCTGCCGAGCGCGAGCTCGTCCTGCTCGCGGCGCCCGATGCCCCACTCCTTGGCCATCTGCTCGCAGTGCTCGCCCATCGACATCCCGGTGCGCGGCTCGCCGACGCCCGGCGTCAGCGGCTTCAGATCGCGCGGACGAAGGCGCAGCCACGGACTGATTCTCGCGCCGAGCGATCGCGCACGGGCGCTTTCCAGCGCGATCGCGTTGAGCGTGCGTCCGTAGACGATCGGCACCTCGCTGGTGGTGTCGACGCCGCCGGCGATTCCGGCCTCGATCTCGCCGGACTCGACGCGCCGGGCGATCTGCAGTGTGGCCGTCAGGCTCGTCCCGCACGCGCGCTGCACGTCGTAGGCGGGCGTGTGCGGATCGAGTCCGCAGCTGAGAGCGGCCTCGCGCGTGAGATTCCAGTCGCGGGAATGCTTGATCACCGCGCCCGCGGCGACTTCGCCGAGCATCGCGCCGCGAAGTCCGAAGCGATCGACCAGGCCCGTGAGCGCGGCGGAAAGCAGCTCCAGGTTGCCCAGCGTCGAATACGCGGTGTTGCTGCGCGCGAACGGGATGCGCGAGCTGCCGACAATGGCGGCGCGGCGGACAGGGCGATCAGGAGGGGATGGCATCGACGACTCCGTGATGACTGACGAGTATGCCACCGACGCTCGTCGGCGCCGCGTGCGCGCCGGGCGGCGCCGCTTGCGCCGCGCGCCGCATCGCCTTACGCTAGCTCGGCTCTCACTATCGGAATCGCCTGATGAATCTCACCCGCAATGCGTCACTCTCGATCGCCTTCAGCGCTGGCCTGTGCGCCGCCGCCGTTGCGGCGATTCCCAATGCCAGGCCGGGGTTGTGGGAGACGTCGTCCACCCTTGTCATGGAGGTGGGACTTCCCGCCCGGATGGAGGCCTCGCGCATGTCACCCGCGGAGCGAACCAGGATGCTGCAGCAGCTTTCACCCGGCGCGGGCAAGCCGATGACTTCGCGCGATCGCATGTGCATGACCGCGGACATGCTGGAGCGCTGGGAGGCGTTTGCGAGCTCCACCTCGGCGGGGTGCCAGCGCAAGATCGTCGAGCGCAACGCGCAGCATCTGCAGTTCAGCATGACGTGCGGCGCGGGATCGAGCGGCATGGCGGATTTCAGTGCAGCGGGCCAGGACCGCCTGATCGGCAAGATCAGCATGAACCAGAGAAGCGGCGACACCGACAGCAAGACCGACATCCAGCTGGAGTCGCGGTGGATCAGCAACGATTGCGGGGCGCTCAAGCCTGGCGAGCGGCAGAGTCTGTCGCGTTGAACGCCGGCTGCGCCGACGCCGCTTTCGCGGTGTCAACTGGCGCGGTTGCCGATCAGTCCGAGGAATTCCTCGCGTGTCGCGGTGGAGTCGCGGAACGTCCCGAGCACCGAGGACGTGATCATCACCGAGTTCTGCTTCTCGACCCCGCGCATCATCATGCACAGGTGCCGCGCCTCGATCATCACGCCCACGCCCTTGGCGCCGACCAGCTCCATCACCGACTGCGAGATCTGCTCGGTCAGCCGTTCCTGAAGCTGCAGGCGGCGTGCGTACATGTCGACCAGGCGGGCGAGCTTGGACACGCCGAACACCTTGCCGCTCGGAATATAGCCGATGTGGCAGCGCCCGAAAAAAGGCAGCATGTGGTGCTCGCAGAGACTGTAGACCTCGATGTTCTTGACGATCACCATGCTGTTTGTTTCCTGCGTGAACACCGCTCCGTTGAGCAGGCGGGCAGCGTCGGTGCGGTATCCCGAGGAAAGGAATTCGTAGGCGGCGGCAACGCGGTCGGGTGTCTTCAGCAGCCCCTCGCGCTTGGGGTCTTCGCCGAGCTCGACGAGGAGCTCGCGGATCAGTACGGAGATTTTCTCGGTATTCATGGCGGGGCGCTGCCTTCGCGGAAAAGATGAATGCGCCGCCGGATTATCCCATGCGGCGCGTTCCGGCCGCGTAGGCGACAAGCGGCGGCCGGCGTTATGATCGCGGCCGTCACGTCCAGCGAAAGGCGAGGTCATGGGAACGCACATCCAGCTGACGGCATCCGATGGCTTCGTGCTGCCGGCGTATCGTGCCGAGCCGTCCGGCACACCGCGTGGCGGCCTGGTGGTGGCGCAGGAGATCTTCGGCGTGAACCGGCACATTCGCAGCGTGTGCGACGGCTATGCCGCAGACGGCTATCGCGTGATCGCGCCCGCGTTGTTCGAGCGTTACGAAAAGGGCGTCGACATCGGCTACACGCCCGAGGATATCGCCAAGGGCAAGGAGCTCAAGGCGAGAGCGGCCACCGACGCGGCGTTGCGTGACATCGCCGCCGCCCGCGACGCGCTCGCGGCCACCGGCAAAGTCGGCGTGATCGGCTATTGCTGGGGTGGCTTCATTGCGTGGATGAGCGCTTGCCGGCTCTCGGGATTCGCCTGCGCCATCGCGTACTACGGCGGGGGCGTGCTCGAAGCCGGCAGCGAGACCCCGCGCTGTCCCGTGCTCGGGCACTTCGGCGAGCGTGACGCGATGATTCCAGTCGACGGCGTCAAACGTTTCGCGGCGGCGCAACCCGGGGTCGAGGTGCATGTCTACGCCGCCGACCACGGCTTCAACTGCGATCAGCGCGGCTCGTACGACGCGGCGGCCGCAACGCTCGCCCGTCAGCGCACGTTGCAGTTTCTGCGCGACCACGTCGGCTGACGTGCCAGCGGAAGCTACGACCGCGGGCACGGCGTCGCACGATGCGGCGGCGCGGACGCGGTTGCGCGTTCCCGCGCCCGGCGACATCGGATGGATCGTCCATCGCCATGGGGTCCTCTACGCCGGCGAATACGGCTACGACATGCGCTTCGAGGCGCTGGTCGCGCGCATCGCCGCCGACTTCGTCGATCGCTTCGATGCCGCACGCGAGCGCTGCTGGATCGTCGAGCGCGACGGCGCGATCGTCGGCTCGGTATTCGTCGTGCGCAAGTCGGTGACCATCGCGAAGCTTCGCCTGCTTTACGTCGAGCCCTCGGCGCGCGGACTGGGCATCGGAGCGATGCTGGTCGACGAATGCGTGCGTTTCGCGCGCGCGGCGGCCTACCGCAAGCTCATGCTATGGACGCAAAGCGAGCTCGTCGCGGCGCGCCGACTGTACGTCGGTGCCGGCTTCACGCTGCGGGAATCGCAGGCGCACACGAGCTTCGGTCGCGATCTGGTCGCCGAAACCTGGGAGCTCGCGCTGTAGCGTCGGGCTTCCGGCTCGGCCGCGTGGCGCCTTCGCGTAAGCGTCTGAATCCCGCGCGTCCGGGTTACACTTGAGGCTTGCATCCGGCGGCGCGCGAGCGTCGCGCGGCGCCCGCCGCGCTTCGCGAAAGGTTGCCACCATTTCCGATCGCATGGGGGAGTCACGATGAAATGCACGACGTGCGGCAACGAAATCCCGTCGGGCGCCAAGTTCTGCGTTCACTGCGGAACGACCGTCGTCGCCGCTTCGCCCGCGGCCGCGGGGATGGCGCCACCGGCTGCAGCGACGGCCGCAGCGCGGCCCGCCTCACCGTCCGCGACCGGTTCGCGCCCGGCTTATGCACCACCGCCCGTGACACCCCCCGCAGCCGAGCAGACGATGGCGGCAGGCGCCGGCGCGATGTCCGCCGCTGCGCCTCCGGCGTCGGCCTCGATCCCGACGCAGGGCGACGCGCCGGCCGCATCATCATCGGGTCGCCTCGGGCTCATCGCAGGGATCCTTGCTTTCATCGCGGTCGCCGGTATCGGCAGCTTCGTCGCCTACAAGATGCTGTTTTCGACCGATGCGAAGGAGCCGTCGGCCACAACGACGGCGCCGGTCACCGCGCCGGATCCTGCGGCATCCTCGACTTCGCCCGCGTCGAAAGAGGGTGCCACGCCCGCCAGCACCGCGACCACCGCGCCGGAAACTCCGGCGACGCCGGGGTCCGCTACGGCGCCTGGCACCGACGCAAAGGGCGCGGCGAGCGCGAGCACAGACGCCTCCAAGGCCAGCGCCAAGGCAGCCAAGGACGCCAAGGATGCCGCCGCGGCGGCCAAGGCCGCGACGCCGCCCAAATCCGACACGCCCGCCACCACCGCTGCGCCCGTGCCCGCTCCGCCTGTTCCTCGCCAGGCTGCCGTCGCGCCCGCGCCCGCGGCAGCGCAAGCCGATCGCTGGGAACTGATGCGGCAGGCGTACGAAGTGTGCTCGCACGAAGGCCTGCTCGATCGGCTCACGTGCAACGCGCGAGTCGGCCGCCAATACTGCGAAGGTTATTGGGGCAAGGTCGCGCAGTGTCCGGTCGGCGTGTACGGCGACCGCGGCAACTAGGCGCGCGGGCGGAGTGCGCGCCGACGAGCTGTGCACCGGCTCAGGGCTGACCAACTTCCGGAAGATGCTGGTGGCGTTTCCGCAGATCGGACGCGCCTAGCGCACGCAGTTGCGTCCCGCGCGCTTGGCGTCGTAGAGCTTGCGGTCGGCCGCGCCGAGCATCGACGTGGCCTCGACGAAGCCTGAGTCGGCGGTGACGCCGACGCTGATGGTCACCTGCAGGCTGGCGTGGATGGTGTGCCACGCGTATCCGGCGACTGCGGAGCGCAGCCGCTGGCACGCCGCGTGCGCCTGCTCCAGCGTGGTGTCGGGCAGCACCAGCACGAATTCCTCGCCGCCGTAGCGCGCCGCGACGTCGGACGGGCGGCACGCGGCGCGCAAAATCCTGCCCACTGTGCGCAGCACCTCGTCGCCTACCACGTGCGAGAAGCGGTCGTTGATCGCCTTAAACAGGTCGATGTCGGCGAGCGCGACGCTGAAGCTTCGCCGCGTCGCGCGCAGCTCGCTGAACATGCGCTCGAGGTTGGCATCGAGGTATCGGCGGTTGGCGAGCCCGGTCAGCGCGTCGATGTGCGCGGCCTCGGAGAGCTGAACGTTCGCCTCGGCGAGCCGGTCGCGCTCGGCGCGATATTTTTCCGCTTCCTCGCGCACCTTGCGCACCGCGATCTGCACCAGCAGGTCGCTTGCCTTGGCCTCGGCATCCTGGGATCGCATCGTCTGGTCGAGCGCGTGATATTTCTTGAAGTGCGCGAGCGCCTGCGCCGTGTCACCCTGCGCTTCGCGGCACGCCGACAGCTCCATGTGCGCGCGCATGATGCGCGGCTTGCTGTCCATTTCAACGCCGATGGCGAGCGCGCGCTGCAGCGGCTCGATCGCCGCCTCGGGCCGGCCGCACAATCGCAGCGCCTCGCCGATGTTGACCAGGCACAGCGCTTCGTTGAGGCGGTCGTTCATCAGGCGCACGGTTGCGAGCTGGCGCTCGAAGAGCACCATCGCCTGCTCGAGGTCGCCCAGGAACGCGACCGCGCTGCCCACGTTGCCCAGTGCGAGCGCCTGAAGGTGCAGGTCGCCGACCTCGGTGGCGAGCGCCGCCGACTCCTCGAAGTACTGCCGCGCCCGGTGGAACTCACCGACGACCGCGCCCGGCGCGACACCCCTTTGCAGCTCACCGACGCGTAAACAGAGCACGCCCAGGCTGTTGAGGCTCGCCGCGACGCCGGCGCGGTCCTCGAGCACGCGCCGCCGCGAAAGGGCGAGCTCGTGGAATTGCCGTGCCTTGTCGAGCTCGCCCAGGCGCGCGTAGACCATGCCGAGGCCGTGGAACACACCGGCCTCGAGCCCGACGTCGTGTTGCGTGCGCAGCAGGGACAGCGCCTCTTCGAATCGGCTGAGCGCGCGTGCATAGTCGCCCACGTAGAGCTCGACGGTGGCCACGCTGCGAAGCGCGCGAACCTGGCCGTGGACATCCGAAAGGTTTCGCCAGAGCGCCAGAGCCTCGAGATAGCGCGCCAGCGCGTCGGCGTAAGCGAAGCTCGCGAGTTGCGCGTCGGCGACGGCCTCGACCGCCTCGGCGCGCGCGTGTGCGTCATCCTCCTGCCGGGCGATCTCGAGCGCCTGCAGGCCGACATTGAGTGCGCGCTTGGAGTCGCCCGAGCGTGCGAGCTTGTGCGCGAGCAGCAGCAGCGCCGGAAGGCGCGTGGTGTCGCTTGTGGCCGACGCGACGCGCGCTTCGGCGTCGCGCAATTCGAGCGTCGCGGCGGACGACATGATCGTTGTGCTGTTTTATCGTAACGATGGCTATTAAGCGATTTCCATGCCAAAGTACGAACGCGCGCAGGCTGTAGCGTGCAGGGATGTACGAGGTGCGGGAGCAAGGCGCAGAGTGCTTCGCATGCGTGCCCAAATCGCGCTATTATGCTTTCATCATAACGACGGTGAGGTGTGGCTGACCGCCCGAAAGGTGGTCCCCGACGCGCGCCATGAAATGTCTTATTTGCGGTCGCAGCGGCCTTCCGGGCGCCAAATTGTGCGCAGACTGCAGTTCGGCGCGCAAAAGGGCGTTCGCGGCCACCGTCACGCAGCCGTTGCTTTTGGCGGCAGGCAGCGGGCGCGGCGCGAAGCCGCTGCTGCGACCGAGCCAGTCGATCGCGGCAACGGCGCGCCGCTCGGCGGAGCGCGCGCTGCTGGCCAGGCCCGTCGTGGAAGTGCCGGCGCCCGCGCCGACAAGGCGCCGCGCCCTCGCTACCTTCGTTGCCGCGGCCGTCGCGGTGTGCCTCGTGGGCGCCTCCGTCGTTTATTACCGATATGCCGAGCGGGCCACCGAGTCGCCGCAACTTGCCGATCAGCAGGCGCCCGCGCCGCGCTCGCCGGTCGCGGAAGGACCTTCTGTCCTCCCGCCGCAGCTCGCGCCTAAGTCGGTCTCCGAAACTACGTCACCCGCAGCCGAGTCCGCCGCCAGCGTTTCGTCTTCCGGCGAGACGGCAAAGCCGGAACCCCCGAAACGGCCTTCGTCGAGGCGCGTTCTGATGCCTGACGCGGTGGCGCCCGTCCTCGAACCGCTGCCGCCGCCAGCCGTAGCCACCGCTCCTGTCGTCGCCGCACCACCACCGGTGCGCGAGGCGCCCCCCGTGGATGCCCTGCAGCAGATGCGCGACTCGCTCGCCCGCTGCAACGGCGATCTGATCGACCGGATCCTGTGCGACCAGCGGGTGCGTCGGGAATACTGCGCGACCCGATGGGGACTGGTGCCGCAGTGCCCGAGCGGAGTAGCCAACGACCGCGGTCAATAGGCCGGCTGGTCGATAGCCACGATCGCAACCCGGCGCCGGGGCGCAAGACGTCAGCGCAGCGGCGGCGAGGGACGGGTGAGATCCCCGATCATGTCTTTGGGTCGACTCGATGGCGCGTTCGTGCAGCAGGCCGCGGCAACGATCTCTTCCGGACCGAGCGTCGTCTCCGCGACGCGACCCTCGGTGCTGGAAGGCCGGGTCATCCTCTGCCGACGAAGGGCATCTTGGTTGCCATGATGGTGAGGAACTGGACGTTCGCATCAAGCGGCAGGCTCGCCATGTACGCCACCGCGCTCGCCACGTGACCGACGTCCATGAGCGGCTCGACCGCGACCTGACCGTTGGCCTGCGGGACCCCCTTGGCCATGCGCGCCGCCAGCTCCGTCGAGGCGTTGCCGATGTCGATCTGACCGCATGCGATGTCGTATTTTCGCCCGTCGAGCGAAGTCGACTTGGTCAGGCCGGTGATGGCATGCTTGGTCGCGGTGTAGGGCGCGGAATTGGGACGCGGCGCATGCGCCGAGATCGAACCGTTGTTGATGATGCGACCGCCGCGTGGATCCTGCGCCTTCATGATCTTTATCGCCGCCTGCGTGCAAAGGAATACGCCCGTCAGGTTGATATCCACGACCGATTTCCACTGCTCGAAGGTCAAGTCCTCGAGGTTGACCGGCGGCGCGCCGATGCCCGCATTGTTGAACAGAAGATCGAGGCGCCCGAACGATTGCTTGACGGCGTCGAACAGCGCGCCGACCGATTGCGGATTGCTGACGTCGGTGGCGATAGGCGTCGCGTTGCCTGCGCGCTCGCCCGCCAGCTTGACGCTTTCCTCGAGCGCATCGCGGCGACGGCCGGCGAGCGCGACCTTGTAGCCATCGCGCAGCAACGCCAGCGCGACGGCGCGGCCGATGCCGCTGCCGGCGCCCGTGACGACGGCGATCCTTGATTCGTTCATCGACTATCCCCCTTGATTTGGATGCTGAACCCGCCCGCGATTGTAGCGCGGCGCGCGTCTCGCAGCTGGCGTTAGCCAGCGTCGCGACGGCGCTTCAGAGATGCGCCGCGCCGAACGCTTCCGGCAGAAGCTCGTGCAGGCGAAAGCGCCGGGTAGCCGCGGCGTCGTCGTTGCAGCAGACGACGATCGCGTCGGCGCCGAACTCGGCGATGACCTGACGGCACGCGCCGCATGGCGGAGTCGGCAGCGTCGTCGGCGTATAGACCGCGACGGCGACGACGCCGCGCGCCCCGCTGCCGATGGCCGCGAAAATCGCGCAGCGCTCGGCGCACATCGACAGTCCGTACGACGCGTTCTCGACGTTGACGCCGGTATGGATGGCGCCGTCGTCGGTGAGCACCGCCGCAGCGACGCCGAACCGGCTATAGGGAGCGTAGGCGTGACGCGCCGCCTCGCGGGCGAAGCGCGACAACTCGTTCAACGCAGTGTCTGTTATTCGCATCATCAGGCTAGGGCGGTTGTGCGACAGCTCACGCATTATCGCCTGCCGCCGCCGCGAATCCCAGCGGTCTGTTAACATCGATCGCGCTCTCTCCGCCTCGCCTTCCTGCAGTGCGCGACAGTACTCCAATGAGTACTCCAATGACCTCCACGCATCGACCCGACGAGGCTGCCGAACCCCTCGCATTGACCAGCAGGCAGGCATTCCTACGCGTCTTTCCCGGCGTGATGGTCGCGATGTTCCTCGCCGCCGCCGACCAGACGATTCTCGCGAGCGCGCTGCCCACCATCGCCAGTTCGCTGGGCGGGC
>JBDTZQ010000007.1:0-44356 GCA_040005035.1 Betaproteobacteria bacterium
TCGTCTCGCGCGCGCCCGATCCGGTGCTGCAGCAGGTCGAGGATTTCCAGGACGGTACCGTCTCGGCGAACGATTGCCTGCGCCCCGTGTCGCGCTACTTCGACCGTATCGTCGCGCCCGAACAGCTTCTCACCGCGCTGCCGCGCGCACTGCACGTGCTCACCGATCCCGCGATGTGCGGCCCGGTGACGCTGGCGCTGCCGCAGGACGTGCAGACTGAGGCATACGACTATCCGGACGCGATGTTCGCCGAGACGACGGTGAACTTTCGGACGTTCCCGCCGGCCAGCGAAGACATCGAGCGCGCGTCGTCGATGCTGCGCGGCGCGAAGCGTCCGCTGCTGATCTGCGGCGGCGGGGTGCTCTACGGTCTGGCCAGCGATGCGCTGCGCACGTTCGCCGACACGCACGGCGTTCCCGTCGCAGAGACGCAGGCCGGCAAGGGCGCGCTGCCGTGGGACCACCCGCTGCAGCAGGGTGCGCTGGGTGTGACCGGATCGCCCGCCGCCAACGAGCTGGCGCGCGACGCCGACGTGGTGCTCGCCGTCGGCACGCGGCTGCAGGACTTCATGACGGGCTCGCATTCGCTGTTCAAGGAGGCGCAGCTCATCAGCCTGAACGTGAACGCGTTCGATGCGATCAAGTGGCGCGGCCACGCGCTTCAGGCCGACGCCGGTGCGGGCCTCGTGGCGCTGTCGCGTGCGCTCGGCGCATGGCGCGCAGAAGCGTCGTGGCAATCCCGCGCAACCAGACTCGCGAGCAACTGGCGAGCGGCGATCGAGCGGATCACGGGCGAGCGCGACGCGCCGCTGCCGTATGAGGGCGAAGTGATCGGCGCGGTGCAGCGCTCGGCGAGCGATTCACCCGCCAACGACATCGTGGTGTGCGCGGCCGGAACGCTGCCCGCGGAGCTGCACAAGCTCTGGCGCACCTCGACGCCGGGCGGGTATCACGTGGAGTACGGCTACTCGTGCATGGGCTACGAGATCGCCGGCGGGCTCGGCGCGAAAATGGCGCGGCCGCAACGCGAGGTGATCGTGATGGTCGGCGACGGCAGCTATCTGATGCTCAACGCCGAGATCGCGACGTCGCTCATGCTCGGTATGAAGCTCATCATCGTCGTGCTCGACAACGGCGGCTATGGCTGCATCAACCGGCTGCAGCAGGCGTGCGGCGGAGCCCCGTTCAACAATCTGATCGCCGACTGCGTGCAAGGTGCGGATGGCGCGCCGCGCATCGACTTCGCCGCGCACGCCGCGTCGATGGGCGCGCTCGCCGAGAACGTCAAGACGATCTCCGGGCTCGAGGCGGCGCTCGCACGCGCCCGCGCCGCGTCGCGCACGACGGTGCTCGCCATCGAGACCGACCCGGCGCGCACTACCCCCGAGGGTGGCTGGTGGTGGGAAGTTGCAGTGCCCGAAATCTCCGCGCGCGATACGGTGCGCGACGCGCGCGCAGCGTACGCCGAGGCCAAGCGGGGGCAGCGCCCATGAGCGCGAAGGGCCACCGCGAGCGCCTCAGTGCCCAATGCGCCGGTGGGTGCAGCGCGAAAGGAGTCCAGTGAGCGCGTCGTCGTCCTCGCTCACGCCGTTCGCCGTGAAGATCGGCGTCAATCCGCTCTCGTGGAGCAACGACGACCTTCCGTCGCTCGGCGGCGAGACGCCGCTCGAAGTTGCGCTGAGCGAAGGCAAGGACATCGGCTACCAGGGGTTCGAGCTCGGCAACAAGTTCCCGCGCGAATCGAAGGCGCTTGCTGCGCTGCTTTCGCGGCACGGCCTGGAGCTCGTGTCGGGATGGTATTCGGGACGTCTCGCCCGACGCTCGATCGACGAGGAAATCGCGTCTGTCGGCGCGCACCTCGCATTGCTCGCCGAGAACGGCGCCAAGGTCATGGTGTACGGCGAAGTCTCCGACAGCATCCAGGGCGCGCCGGCGCCGTTGTACAAGCGTCCGCACTTCTACAAGCAGGATGACTGGAAGCGCTACGCCGAACGGGTCAGCGCGCTGGCGCGTCATACCCTTGCCCGCGGAGTGCGCCTCGCCTATCACCATCACATGGGCGCGTACGTGCAGGCGCCGGAAGACGTCGACACGATGATGTCGCTGGTCGGCGACGACGTTGGTCTTCTGTTCGACGCCGGCCACATGACTTTCGCCGGCGGCGATGCGGCGGCGATGCTCGCCAAGCACGTAAGGCGCGTCTGCCACGTCCACTGCAAGGACGTGCGGCCGGACGTGATCCGGCGCGCGAAGAACGGCAACTGGAGCTTTCTCGAAGCAGTGATCAACGGCGCGTTCACGGTGCCCGGCGACGGCGCGATCGATTTTCGGCCGCTGCTCGAGACGCTCCATACCAACGGCTACGCCGGATGGCTGGTCGTCGAAGCCGAGCAGGATCCGGCGGTCGCGCCCAGCTATCGATACGCAAAAATGGGACACGACCATCTGCGCGCGCTGGTCGATGAGATCGAGCGCGCAATCCCTCGCCAGCGCGCGGCGAGCGCGGCATGAGGACGAAGGGCCGCCCCGAGTCCGAATGTCGCAGCGCGCAGGGGGGAGGCAGTTCTATGAGACGAAGGGCCGCCCCGAGTCCGAATGTCGCAGCGCGCAGCGCGGAGGCAGTTCTATGAGACGAAGGGCGGCCCCGAGTCCGAATGCCGCAGCGCGCAGCGCGCTGGCAGTTCCATGAGCCGTGGGGGGGAGCAATGAGTCTTCTGGTCAAGGCCGATCGGCGTTCCCGCGACATCGTCGCGGTGACGCCCGAGTCCGCCGGATGGCGCTATGTCGGATTCGCCGCGTACCGTCTGCGCGCCGGCGAGGAAATCGTCCTGCCCTCCTCGCCCGCCGACGAGCTTTGCATCGTCGTGCTTTCCGGCAAGGTGAGCGTGGAGACGCGCCAGCAATCGTGGCGTGACATCGGCGCGCGTGCCAGCGTGTTCGAGGACAGCGCGCCGTACGCGCTGTATCTCCCCGGCGGCGAGCACGTTCGCGTGAGCGCCAGCACCGACGCCGAGATCGGCGTCGCCAGCGCACCTGGCGGCGGCTCGCTCCCGGCGCGGTTGATCGAGCCCGGATCGATGAAGCGTTTCGCGCGCGGCAGCGGAGCCAACACGCGCTACGTATGCGACATCCTGCCGCAGACCGAGCCCGCGGAGCATCTGCTCGTGGTGGAGGTGGTGACGCCGAGCGGGCATTCGTCGTCCTATCCTCCGCACAAGCACGACACCGACAATTCACCGGTGGAGAGCTCGCTCGAGGAAACGTACTACCACCGGCTCGACCCAGCGCAGGGGTTCGCGTTCCAGCGCGTCTACACCGACGATCGGTCCATCGACGAATCGCTCGCTGTGGAAGATCACGACGTGGTCATGGTGCCCCGGGGCTATCATCCCGTGGTCGTTCCGTACGGCTATCGCTCGTATTATCTTAATGTGATGGCGGGCGCGAAGCGCGAGTGGTATTTCAAGAACGACCCCGCGCATGAGTGGATGCTCAAACCCGCACCCGCTCCAGGCGCGGCGCAGGACGCACGCCCCGGGGGCCGCAGCGCGGAAAAGGGAAATGCAGCGGGAAATGCAGCGGGAAATGCAGCGGGAAATGCAGCGGGAAATGCAGCGGCAAGAGCGGCGCAAGAAGCAAAGGGAGAAGCCAAATGATGGAAGTCGTGCTGTTCGGCGCCGGCCGCATCGGCCAGATCCACGCCGGAAATATCGTTCGCCAGCCCGGCGTGAAGCTCAAGTACGTCGTCGACACGAATCGCGCAGCGGCTGTGGAAATGGCCGCCAAGCATCGCGCCGAGGTGCGAACAGTGGAATCGGCGCTAGCCGACGAAGCGGTGCGCGCCGTCGTCATCTGCTCCTCCACCGACACGCATTCCGAACTGATCCAGCGCTCCGCGGCGGCGGGAAAGCAGATCTTCTGCGAAAAGCCGATCGACCTCGACGTGGTGCGCGGGCGTGCCTGCGCGCAGGCGGTGTCGCGCGCCGGCGTGACGTGCCTGATCGGTTTCCAGCGGCGCTACGACCCCACGTTCGCGGCGCTCAAGCAGCGCATCGTCGACGGCGAGATCGGCGACCCTGAAATGCTCGTCGTCACCAGCCGCGACCCCGGCGCGCCGCCGATCGACTACATCGGCCGGTCGGGGGGCATTTTCAAGGACATGCTCATCCACGACTTCGACATCTTCCGCTGGATCCTCGACGACGAGGCAGCGAGCATCTACGCGACCGGCAGCTGCCTCACCGACCAGGCGATCGGAGCCGCCGGCGACATCGACACCACCGCGGTCACCATCCGCACGCGCCGCCAGAAAATCGCCCAGATCAGCACCAGCCGGCGCGCCGCGTACGGCTACGACCAGCGCTTCGAGGTCCTCGGAAGCAAGGGCATGCTGCAGGCCGGCAACCACAAGCCCACCGAGGTGACGGCGTCGACGGCATCGAGCGTCAGCGTCGACAAGCCCGAGCACTTTTTTCTCGAGCGCTACCGCGTCGCCTATGCCGCGGAGATGGCGCATTTCTTCGACGCGATCAACGCCAACAAGCCGGTAAACACCAGCATCCACGACGGCGTCAAGGCGCTCGAGCTAGCCGACGCCGCCACGCACTCGTGGCGCGAGAAGCGCGTCATAGAGCTGTGAGCGAAAAGGGCGGCCCGGAGCGCCGGGTTGTGCGATGCGCGGAAGCGGCAGCGTGAAGGTACGTCCGTGACCGATCGCGCGGCGAGACTGCGCGTAGGCATCGTCGGCCTCGGCCGGCTCGGCCGTCGCCACGCGCAGAACCTCGCGCAGCGCGTGCCGCGCGCCGAGCTCGTCGCCGCGTGCAGTCCCGTCGACGAGGAGCTCGCGTTCGCGCGCGATACCCTGGGAGTGCCGCGGCTGTACCGCGACTATGAATCGCTGCTCGCCGACGCTGCGGTCGACGCCGTGTTCCTGGTGACGCCCACGTCGCTGCACGCCACGCAGATCATCCAGGCGCTCGCCGCCGGCAAGCACGTGTTCTGCGAAAAGCCGCTGTCGCTCGAGCTCGCCGACTGCAAGCGCGTCGCCGACGAGGCGGCGAAGCACCCGCGCCTCAAGGTGATGATCGGTTATGGCCGCCGCTTCGACCCGAGCTACCGCGACGCCTGGGAGAAGATCCAGGCGGGCGCGATCGGGACGCCGTTCCTGGTGCGCTCACAGAATCTCGACATGAACGATCCTTCCGGCTTTTTCGTGCGCTTCGCGCCGACCAGCGGCGGCATCTTCCTCGACTGCACCGTGCACGACATCGACCTGGCGCGCTGGCTGCTGGGCAATCCGCGGCCGCAGCGCGTGTTCGCGACCGGCGTGGTGGCGATCCATGAAGGCCTGCGCGAATTTGGCGACGTCGACAACGGCGTCGCCACGTGCGAATTCGCCGGCGGCAAGATGGCGTGTTTCTACGCATCGCGGACCATGGCGCATGGTCACGAGACCTCGACCGAGGTTTTCGGGACCATGGGACGGCTCGCCGTCGGGCAGAATCCGCGCCTGAACCGCGTCGACATTGCCGATGCGCACGGCGTGCGCAACGAGTGCACGCCGACGTTCTACGAGCGCTTCGAGGACGCGTTCCTGCGCGAGACCAACCACTTCGTCGATGCGGTGCTTGACGATTTCGCACCGGCGCTGACGCTGCACGACGCCACCGAGGCGACGCGCATCGCCATCGCGCTGCGTGAGTCGCTGCAGTCGCGCCGCGTGGTCGATCTGTAGCCCTCGACAGCGAGATCCGGCTGAAGACCCGTCTTACCGCGCGCGACCTCGCGCTGACGCTGATCACGGTCGCGATACTCGGCTTTTCGTTCGTGCCGATGAAGGTGGGGCTGCGCGAGTTGCCGCCGTTCGCCTTGTGCGCGCTGCGCTTCCTGTTCGCAGCGATACCGCTCGTTTTCTTCGTCAAGCCGCCGCGCATTCCCTGGATCTACGTCGTCGGCTATGGTGTAGCCATCGGCGTATTCCAGTTCGGACTGCTTTTTCTCGGCATCGCCAAGGGAATGCCGGCCGGCCTCGCGTCGCTGGTGATACAGGTGCAGGTGTTCTTCACGATCGGGCTGGGCATCGTGTTCCTGCGCGATCGCCTGCAGCGCCACAATCTGATTGGAGCCGCGATCGCGGGCTTGGGACTGGCGCTGCTCGCCATCCACAAGGTGGACGTCGGCGACGGCGCGACGCTGTTAGGATTCGCGCTCGTCATTGCGGCCGCTATGGCCTGGGCCGTCGGCATCATCGTAGCCAAGCGCGCCGCCAGCGCCTACGCCGCCGACATGTTCGCGCTGGTGGTGTGGTCCAGTCTCGCCGCTCCGATCCCGCTGGCGATCCTGTCGTACGCGTTTGAAGGAGGCGCTGCGGTCGGGCACGCATTGCTCTCGGCCAGCGCACTGACGTGGGGCTGCGCGCTATTCATGGCGTGGGGCGCGACGCTGTTCGGATTTGCCACATGGGCGCGCCTGATGCACCGCTATCCGACCGCGTTGTTCTCACCCTTCGCGCTGCTGATCCCGGTCACGGGCCTGGCGAGCGGCCTGCTCTTTCTCGGCGAAAGCCTGAGCGCGCTGCAAGCCGCCGGTGCGATCGTGGTGTTCGTGGGGTTGGCGGTCAACATCTACGGCGCACGCCCCGCGAGAACCCCTGTCTCGCTGGGAGAGGAACAGGGGTGAGGGCGCGAACTACCAGCAGTCGGCGACCGGCTTGGTGCCTCCGGTCACGCCCTTGAGGCCCGCATCGGTGTACGTGAGCGTGCCGCACGCGTCGCCGGATTGCGCTCCGGCCGGAGCGGCGTTGAGCGTGTATGTCGTCGCCGTCTGGGCGCCGAAGCTCAGCGTGTAGTAGCCGTTCAAGCTTGTGCTCGGATACACCCCGCCGCTGCCAAGCGTCGCGGTGGAGTACGTGTTGCGCTCGGTGAAATAACGCTCCAGCTGTCCGGCCGCGCCGAGCAGCGCCGACGTCGCGTCCGAACGGCGCGATTTCTGCACGGTGTTAACGTAGCTGGGGTACGCGAGCGCCGCGAGGATCGCCACAACCGCGCAGGCGATGACGACCTCGACGATCGTGAAGCCGCGAGCGCGCATTCGGTTGGCCGCGTGAAAGGCCATCAGTCGACGTAGATCACTGCCACACGGCGCTGCGCCGGATCGGTGGAATCGATCGTGAATCGAACCTTTGCGCCGTTCTTGAGCGCGAAGATGCTGCCGGGACGCCCGTCGCGGTTGAAGACCTTCACGCGCTCGGCGCTAAACGTGAGCTTCTGCCCGAAAACTTGGAAGCTGCCCGCGCTCACGTTGAAGGCGTCGAGCGTGCCGCGGCGCATGCTGGTGCCGGATTGCGCGGTCGTCGACCACGCGGCGTCGGTCTTGGTACGCACCGGCGCGGCGACCTGCGGTGGCACGATGACCGACTTGGCGCGCGCGCCCTGTGCAGTCGATGCGGACTGCGCTCCCTGGGACTTTGCGGCCGGCGTAGGCGCACCCGATTTCGGCGGCACGTCAGGCGCCGAAAGGACCGCGGCGGGTCGAGTCAGCGTTGCCGCGCCGGGCAGCGCCGACTTCGCTCCCGCGCCGGAATCCGCGGGCGCTTTCTGATCCGGCGCCGCAGCGCTCGTCGCGCCGGGGTTGGCTGCGCTCGGGGCGGGAAGGTTGCCCTTCATCGAGCTGCCGGGAACGCCGGGCGACCCCTGCTGCCCTGTAGACACGGTCGCCGTCATCGCATATCCCGGCGACGCAACGACGCATAGGAGGAGCACGAGCAGCATTGGATTCATGTCGGCGCCCTTCATTGTATTTGCCGCCAGGAAGTGCGGCCCGCAGTGCCCATTCCGGCAGTCTCGCCGATCACGGCGACGGTACCCGACGACGTGTTGACGTACTTGTTCTCGAACGGCCTGCCGTTCGCCGGCGTCGGCATGCGCATGATGCCCGGCGCGGCAGGGATGCTCGAAAGCGCTCGGCCGCTGGCGTTGTCGATTGTGCCATTCAGGTTCAGATCGGCCGTCGAGATCTGCTTGTCGTTGTTGGTGTCGAAGGTCGGCGTATCGTTGCGATTGCCGGTCATGACGTCGACCTCCATCACCCAGCCCGTGCCGCCGAACGCGCATGGATCGGTGTTGGGAATGAGCGTTTCGAAGATGACGCGGCCGGCGCGGATGGTGGCGTCGGTCACCACGCGTTCGCCCGACGCCGGCAGGTTGATATACCAACCCTTCTTGCTGGCGTTGTAGTCGGCGAGCGGGATCGCGTTATCGCCGGAGAGCGGCGAATCGATCGTCGCCGGGCCGACCGCATGCGTCGAGAGGCGGTAGGTGTTGGCGTCGGACCCTACGGCGCTGCTGCTCACAATGGTCTGCCGCGTCAGGCTCGACAGCCCCGCCACTGCGGCGCCCGCGTCGCGGACGCCATAGAAAGTCTGCTGACCCGTGGTCGATCCG
Organism: Betaproteobacteria bacterium; assembly: GCA_040005035.1. GTDB lineage: Bacteria > Pseudomonadota > Gammaproteobacteria > Burkholderiales > Casimicrobiaceae > PALSA-1003. The sequence goes on from JBDTZQ010000007.1 coordinate 8,442, forward strand.
TCGGTGGTATCGACGTAGCGTCCGGTACCGAAGACGACGAGGTATCCGCCGGTTGTGTACGCCGTGACATCGGGACGCACGGTGATCGGCTGCCCCGACGCGAACAGCGGCGCGCCGCCGAAGGCGACGTTCCATGCGCCGGGTGACGACGACGACAGGTCGAACTTCCACATGTTGCCGTTGAGGTCGCCGGCGTAGACGACGTCGGCGATGCCGTCTCCCGTGGTGTCGACCGCGATCGGGCCCGACAAGCCGTTGGGGGTCGCCACGCTACCCGCGCCGGTGTCGATCTTGGCGCGCACCGCGCCGGTCTCGGCGTCGAGCACGAACAGGATCGCGTGGCCGCTGGAGGACAGCGTGCCGTCGTCCTCGCTGTTGTTGTAACCGTTGCCGACGATCACCGACCAGCGTCCGTTGTTGGTCTTGACGATCAGCGGCTGCGAGAACGCGTAGCCCATGTCGGCGTCGTTGGCGTCGGAGAATTCCCAGCGCACGATCGACGCCGCGTTTGCCTGCGTGAACGCGGACGGGTCGGTCACGTCGAGCGCATAGATGCCCTGACCGCCCCCGCCGAGCCCGCCCGCGAGCAGCGTATGCCAGGCGCCGCTGTAGTACGCGTCGGCGATGGTGGGCGAGCCGTCCACCTGGTAGTGGTGCGCCACCGGCTCGCCCGCCACCGACGAAAGGCTCGACGTGGTGAGCGCGCTGAGATTCCTGTAGACCGAGGCCGGAACATACGCCATCGCTTCCCTGCCGGTGCTGGCGCTGAACGCATGCAGCATGCCGTCGTTGGAGCCGACGTAGATCATCGCCGGGCGGCTGACGTAGGCGGTGGCGAAGCTGCTGTAGGGATTGCTCTCCATGCTGTCGGGGTACGCCGAGCCCGGAGCCGCCACGTAGCTCGGCGCCGAATGGATGATGTCGCCGAGCTTGCTCGTCGGCCGGCTGCGGAACGACGGCGTGCATCCGCCGCACGTTGCCGATTCATTCGCGGAGTTGCCGCGTATCCACTGCAGGCGCTGCGAACCAAAGCCGTCAGGACCGGAGGCGACCGCGGTACCGAATGCCTCCACCTCGGTCAAGCGCGCATAGCCGTCCACGCCGCGCGTGATGTTGACGCGGATGCGATCGGTGGTGAACGCGCCGAAATTGAGCGTGCGCTTCACCAGGTTGTTGCCGGTGACGCTGCCCAGCGCGACCCACGCGCTGCCGTTCCACCCTTGCACGGTGAAGTCGACCGTTCCGTAGTTGTTGAACGTCATCGTGTCGGTCGGCTCCGCGGGCGCCCAGTACTGGTCCTGCACCGAGTAGACGATGACCTGCGTAAGATTCTTCTGTCCGTTGAAGTTGATCTGCAGCCATTCCGGGAAGTTGTACCAGTAGGCGCTGTTCCAGCCGCCTGTGGATCCCCAGCTCGCGCCGCTGCGGTCGCCGTTGATGGCGTGGCCCGGCCCATATCCCGAGTTGTAGTAGCTCGATGCGGTGGCGATGCCACCGTTGCCAGACGCGGCCACGTTCATGAGTCCGCCGCCGCTGGTCGCCGGCGGCGTGTTGAGCAGCGTCGACTGCGCGACGTCCATTTCGGTCGCTGTCGGGCTTGACGGGCTTGCCGGCCAGCGGAAGGGTATGCCGTGCGCGCCCAGCGCCGCCGACGGCTTGTAGGTGAGGATCGCCCTTCCCGTGTTCCAGTTCTGTCCGTTGATCACCTGCCCCGAGTCCCATTGCTGCGCGCCGATCGAGCCGTCCATGTTGATGGCGTAGGCAATGAGCTGTCCCGACCAGTCGCCGCTGTTGAAGCGCGCCTGGTAGAGGTTGGTGCCCGTTCCCCACGATCCCGTGTTGAGCGACACCGCGGAGGCCGCCGCGGTCTTGGATTCGATGTCGACCGCGATCGCCTGAAAGGCGGCGGTCAGCGATGTCGCATCCTGCGCGAGATAAGCCGTGCCGGTGCCGCCGAGGTTGGCGTACTGGTTCATCGCCGCCACCGAGCTCGGATTCGCCACCGTGTCGCCCATGCCCACCACGTAGGTCTGGACGTCGTGAGCGACGCCGCCGACGGTGACGGTGCGCAGCGCGCTGATCTGGCCGAACACGTCGCGGGCTGCGGGCGAGAACGACCAAGTCCCCGTACCGGTGTTGTAGGTGTTCACCTGCTGATCCAGCGGGTACATGTTGCCCCACCAGTCGGACGTCGGATTGCCGTCGGTGGCGAGCATCACGAAGCTCTTCTGGCACGACAGGGTGATCGGTGACGAGCCGCCGGCGAAGTACTGGTTGGCGGTGAGCATGCTGCCCGCCAGAGGCGTGAACACCGCCGCGTTCTTGAGCTCGGGGCCGTACGGCGTTTCGGACGCGAGCAATGCCTGGATGTTGGCGAGGTGTCCCGGCACGCTCGGCGCCTGGACCGGCTCGTTGATCACTCCGCGCCCGCTGACGCCTGCATAGAATCCCCACGCGCGATACGCGTAGAGCTGCCTCGAGATGGGCGGATTGTAGGGGATGTAGCCTGCGTCGGTCGGCGTGAAGCCGAACGTCGCCCAGTAGTTGTACATGTTCGGCTCGAACGCCGGTCCCGGAGCGTGATTGAAAAAGAAGTTGTAGGCGCCGCCGCCGGCCGTGGTCGCCCACGCGCCAGAACCGAAATAGCCGATATAGAGCACGTCGTTGATGTCGGGGTCGTCGCTGGCGCGGTCGTAGGTCACGTAGCGATCACCCGTGGCGCCGCCGCCCCACTGCGGATTGTCGATACAGCGCAGCCCCCCGTTCGATGCCGAGATGCCGCCGACGCAATCGTCGGTGAACACCATCGTCTGGTCGTTGCCCAGCCAGTACGGGTACGTCGAGTAGAGCCCGGCCCCGCCGATTTCGAATGTTTCAAGACCCCAGTTGAACTGTCCGGAAAAGCTGGAGATCGTGTTGCGGATCACGGCGCGCGCGATGTTGCCGCGGGTGGTCGGATCGTCGCCGGCGATGACCTTGCCGGCCATGGTCGCATCCATCGACTCGGAGTTGTCGAAGACCACCAACACGTTGGGTAGCGTGCGGTTCGTCAGGAACAGCGGATACTGCGCGATCGATAGCAGCGCCGCAGAGGCGGACTGCGCCAGCAGCATCGCGAGCAGGGTTACGACAATCCGTTTCAGCGTAGTCATAGGTTACCTTCGCGCGTCGCGCTGCGGCGCATTGGCGCACTGGGGCGCTCGGGGCGGCGCGGTTGGGTTTTGGCGCTCATGGGTTGGTCACGATGAAGGTTGACTGCAGAACGACGCGGGTTTCCGGCCTGACGCCGGTGCCCAGCGAAGTGAGGCGATACGCGAATCCGCCCGAATGAACGCACCCCGAGCCGCAACCGAGTCCGATGCTGCCGCCAGGACTGGCGGGCAGGCCGGGGGGCTGCGACAAGCGCTCGATTACGTAGCGCGGCTGCGCCGCCACTGTCGGCAGCGAAGGCACGCTGGTGAAGCCGCCGTAGGCGCGCGACTTCGACGTGTCGCTCCAGTCGATCACCTTGGAGATGTCGGCCGAGCTCGGTGTCGACCAGGTCGAGGGCGGCGTGCACAGTCCGTTGACGCACGTCGGCGTGAACACGGTTCCGGTGTCGATGTTCTTGCCAACGTCGGCTTCGGCGTCGCGCAGCCCAGCCTCGGCTGCCTGGAAGGCGATGTTGAGGTCCTTGGTGTTCGAGACCATTTTTTCCTGCATCAGCGTGCTGTTGAGCGTGGACACGCCGATCACGGAAAGGACGAGCAGGAACATGAGCGCCGGGAACAGCGACATTCCAAGCTGCCGCGTACGAGGCGTCGGGGCGATCGGCCGCGTCATGATCAGGGAACCCGGTTGCGCACGGTGATCACCGACGAGAGCGCGGTGCGCATCTTCTTGTCGGTGGGCGTCGTGGTCACGCCATTGAACGTATACGGCTGCGACGCGGTCGCCATGTTGTCGCGCACGGTCGCCAGCAGGACCTGCGCCTTGATGCTGACCACGTTGTTCCACGTGCTCACGCCCGCCGCGTTGGTGTAGCGGTTGGCGGCGCGATCGCCGTCGAGATCCTCGCCGAACTGCACCGCCAGCCGGTCGACGCCTTCGACCATTTCCTCCGGCTGCGGCTGGCCGTCGTACGCCGGAACGCTGTATGACCACAGCGTGCTGGTGCCGCTTTTCTTGACGCTGGGAGCGACGAAATAGGTGCGCGTGACCAGCCGGTACACCGACGCTTCTGTCCCAAAAACGTGGCCCAGGTCGCTCGCCGAGTTGCCGGGGGCGCCGCCGCCGGCGGCGTGGCTGATCATGCCGCTGGCCGCGTTGTACGCCGAAGCGTTGAAAATCGCGGCGGCGGTGCAGTCGGCGACGAGCAGTATGTCACCGCCGGCGAGGCCGCTGCCGGCAGCGACGGTGAGGTCGTCGGTCTGGGTGAGCATTCGCGCTGTCAGCGGCACGCCGGGCCCGTCGATGTGACGAATGGTGATCACGTCGCTATCGACTGCGGGCGACGGGGTCAGCGCGCTGATGCTCGAGTCGAGGCTCGGCGACCACGAACCGCCGTAGCCATAGAATCCCTGCAGCCCGGTATCGAACTTGTACGCGTACGACGTCGCCGAATTGAGGACGTTGAGTGGTGTCACCGCAAGTCCGTTGCATCCGCGGAAACCCGCCATGCGCAGGTCGCGATCGATCAGATGGATAACGAAGCGTCCGCTCTCCTGCAGGCGCGAAATGGTGTCGTTGACGCGCGTGAGCTGCTTGCTGTTGACGTACACGGTGCCGATCACCGATGTGATGACCAGGCTGATCGCCACCCAGACGAGCAGCTCGACCAGTCCCATTCCCCGCGATCGCGCCGCGTTCATCGATTTGATCATGGCCGGAACGTGCTCACGAAGCGGTGCTGCGTGCCCTTCTCGTCCCACCACAGCTTGATGCTGAGCACGTTCCCGTTGCCGTCGCAGGCGGGGCTCGCCGGCGTGCCGTCGTCCGGAGTGCTGTCGAGGCAGACGACCGCGCCACCGTTGGGCAGCACCGACGCGGACTGCACTTCGGTCAGCCACTCGTTGAAATCGTTGGTCGCCATTTGCGCCGGCGTGCAGTTCACGCTGATGGTGCAGCCCGGCGAAGGCGGTGTCTGGCTGGTGAAGTTGTTGTACGCGCCTGCGGCGGCGCCGGGCAGGTTCGCCCGTACGCGGTCGGCCATCTGATAGGACAGGTACACCGCCTTGCTGCGGAACAAGGAGTCGTTGGCCGCGGCGAGCCCGTTGATCTGCAGGCCGGCGAAGCCGAGGAAGCCGATCGATACGACCAGGATCGAGATCAGCGACTCGATCAGGCCATGACCGGATTGTTTGCGGCGATTCATGATCAGCTGCAGGGCGCCACGTGCGCCGCCACGTCGGCCACGTCGGCCATGCCGTTGGGCTGGATCGAGATGTCGTAGCCGGCGACCGAGCCGTCGCTCGCGCACACCTTGACGTCGATCGCGCCGGCCTGGGTCAGGAAGCCGGTCGGCGTGAAGCCGATCGTGGTGGTCGTGCCGTCGCCGACCAGAATGTTCGACGGAATCGATTCGTGCCTGCGCAGGACAGGCTCTCCGGAGCCCAGGGATCCATCGCCATCGACATCGGCAAAGACCTGCCAGCCGCCGGCGAACGCATTGCCGGTCACCGGCGTTGTCGCCACCATCAGGACGGGAACGCCGCGGCGCGCCGCTTCGCTGCGCGCCAGCGCCAGCGATGCAACAAACTCGGTCTGGATCGCGTAGATGCGGTTGTTGCTGACCGTCGAGGACATGGACGCGGCGGCGAGGCTGGTCAGGATGACGAGCACGGAAAGCGTCGCCAGCATTTCGACCAAGGTGAAACCGCGCGCGAACGGCGCGTGATGAAGAGAAGAATTCAGAGATTTATTCATGACAGGTTTGCTCGCTTTTGAAATCAATTGTTGGCGCGTGTAGCGGACAATTTGTGAGTCCTTCCACCGGACCTAACGCTAGCGCTCAGGACACGAAATGCGCGCTAACTACACGGTGGGGTGCAAGAGATATGCCGCGGCATAACTGCCCTGGCGGAGGCTGATGGACGGTCTCGGGGATCGATTCGACGGACGATTTCGGCGGTCGACCGTTCCAACACATTCACTAGAGGGTCGGCGACGGCCGAACTAGCGTCGGCCGGATGTGACGCGATCGGTCGGGACGATTAACCTCGACCGATCAGCGCGGTGACGTTGTCGCTTACAAAATTGCGGAGTGGCGTCTTATTTGTTGTCGCTTCCCGGGGTAAACCAGTAAAGCATCTTGCGTTTGAAATTGAGCGGCGGCGTAACGACCTGGGCCCCGATCGGCGAGCTCGGGACATCCTTGTTCTTCTGGATCGCGCCGATCAACACCGTCTCGATTTTTCCGCCGACTGACACCGTCGCGAGCACGGGCGACGGGGGCAACCCGCCGCCGACGAAGGTCGACGATTGCTCGCCGCCACAACTGCCCTCGACGCCGATGACTCCCGAGCCGCTGAAGAGGTTGGCGAAGTATCCGCGCGCTTCACCAAGCGTCGTACTGCAAGTGCCTGCGGCCGGCGGTATCGCGCGATTGGTGCTGAACGTCAACATCCCCCCGGCGATCGTCGAAGACGTCACCGTTTGCTCGCCGACGCCGTGCTGGTTGAGGCTCAGGTACCAGCCCTTCTGGCTCGAGTTTGGCAGTATGTTGGTGCCTCCGCACGACGGGTTCGACGTGAAATCGGTGAACAGGCTGGTTGAATCGAGGTTCACCGCCGATGCCTTGTCCGCCGGCGCCGCCGCCAGGTCGTCGAGATAAACGTAGAACTTGTTGGTGACGGGCGAGGTAAAGGGGTAATGCGTGCTCAGCGGATGCTCCCGGTCGCCGGAGCCGAGGGCTAGATAGACCTTGCCCTTGTTGGGCAGCAGCGCCGGCGCGTATTGGAACTTGCGGCCCGACCCGCTGGTGTAGGCAACCGTGTGGATCGCCCAGGACGCGCTGGCAAGCGGCGTCTTGGTGCTGTCGACGAAGTCGATGCGGTAGATGCTGCCGCCGGTGTCGACCGCGTAGGCGAAATCCGGATACCCGTCGAAATCGACATCGGCAAACACGACGTCGGCGATGACGCTGCGCTCGGTGTCGAAGCTGCGGATCACGGTGCCGGTGCTTGCATCGATGATGTAGACGCGATTGCCTTTCGGGCTCGAGCACGAAGGCGACGAAGCGTTTGCATCTTCGCAGGCGTCATAGCCTCCGCCGACGGCGACGATCGGAGTGGTGGTCGAATAGCCCTTGATGAACGCGCTGTTGGGCATCGACCAGGTTTGGCCGATGCCGGACATTCCAGACGTGCAGCCGGTATCGTTGGTGAGGTTGGGACAGCCCACTTTCCACTTGTAGCTCGGCGATCCCGGCGAGGTCACGTCGAGGGCATAGATCATCCTTCCGCCTCGGCGCATGGTGGGAAAGATCCAGACCTTGGAGCTGTCGGCGTTCTGATAGATGCCGATCGAGCCGTCGAACAGATAGTCCCGGAGTTGCGAATCGGCCAGCGGCGCGGTTCCGTAGGAAACAAGCAGCGTATTGTCCTTGAGCCGCTGCAGCGGTGAAACCCCGCCGGAGGTCGTGCGCGTCGAAAAGAACTCGTTGGCGACGAATGCCCAGCGTTCCTTGCCGCTGGCCGCGTCGACCGCTCTGAGCGCGCCGTCGTTCGCGCCGTAGAAGACGCTCACTCCGGTCGATCCGCCGTAGTCAATGGCGAGCGGCCGGGAGTGGATGACATCGCCGTGCAGAGACGGTCGCGTCTCGGTGACGTTGCCGTTGGCGTTCTCGTCGTTGACGTCCTTGCCGAGCGTGAAGTCGACGACGGTCTGTGCCAGCCCGGACGTGGTGGTCGAAAAGGCCGCCAGCGCTCCGCTCGAAAACGTAGTCATCGTCCGGTTCACGGTCCACGTCGGCGTCGTGTTGGTCGTCGGCGGGTTGTTGCCTTTGCGGATCACTTCGGCGACCGAGCCCTTTTCAACGAAGGGACCGTCCGGAGCGTCAGACCATTTGCTGTTCGACGTCGTAGTGCAAAGCCCTGCCGGAAGGGGATTGAGCGGCACGGTGGACCAGTAGGTGCCCGAATCCGTTGTCCAGAAACTCGTCGCGCAGCTGGTGATGAAGCCCGTCAGCGGATTGACGGCGGCGATACCGCTCGCGTCGGCGAGCGCGACACCGCTGCTCGGATCGAGGATCAGCTGATATTGCTTGAGGTTGCCGAACCACCGAGGCTTCAGGTCGGGATCGGGACGAAAGACGCCGACGAACACCTGGTTGTCGCGCACGGCGCGGTTGGTCGCGCTGATCGGCAGGCTGGCGGACGCGAAGGTCGAGTTCACCGACTGAATTTCGGCGAAGATGTTCCCCAGGTCGGTCTCGATCTGTCCCTGACTCGTCGCCGAGTAGTATTTGCCGCCTCCCACCCGCGCCATGCTCATCAGCAATCCCGTTTGGTCGGGACTTTGCTGCGCATTGAAAACGTCGATGGTGTAGGTGGTGATGTTCTGCCGGTCGCTGACGACACTCGCGTCGGTCTGGTACATGAACCGGGTCCACTCGTCCGCGGCCCGCGCTTTGTTGCTGGGCGGCACCGAAAACGTTCCGGTCGGGGTAACCGTCGTCTTCGTGTAAGTGCAATCGACGCCCCATTGCTTGTTCGGCGAGGAACACGTATTCGGGCTGAGGGACTTGCTGGTGTTGGCGACTACATTGGTCCCTGCCGGGCAGGTGTTGCCCGTGGTCGACGGGCTGCTGCTTTTCGAGCAGGCTCCGTAGCCGCCGTCGACCGTGACCGTCGAGCTGCTGGTCACGAAGTTCGGTACCGCGATCTCGGCGGTGTCGCCGCTGATGCCGCTGAGCCACGCGTAATTGTCGGCGTCCGGGAAGCCGTTTCCGATGAAGACAATGAAATTCTTGGAGCAGCTCGTATCCGCGATCGCCGGGCGGAACGTCGTCAGTGCGCCGCTCGTGTAGCCCGCTACGTCAGCGTTGGCCAGGTACTTGTCTTGGCGCTGGTCGAATACGATCGGACCGAAATGCGTGGCATCCTGCGGCGTTCCGGCAACGCCATCGTTGGCGTGCTCGGGGCTGGTGAAGCCCCCGAAGTACTTGAAGGCATCGAACAGCACGTCACCGTAGTCGGCACTGGACGCGCTTTTTTCGGAAGGCGAGCTGAAGTTGTCGTAGATGCGCTGCATCAGGGCCTGGAAAACAACTTTGTTCGCGACGGTCATTGGACGCGCCGCATAGCGCACATAGCCACCGGCGCGGCCTGTGCCGCTGTCGGTGAACAACATCAGACCGACATTGATCGCGGCATCGACGCTTGGACTACCCCCCAGGTTGCCGATGACAGTCTTCATCGCCAGCAGCTCGGCCTGCCCCTGGGTGACGCCCCCGGGCCAGTGCTGGCTTTGCGCCGACCAGTTCGACGTATTGTCGATGATGATCAGGACATTGGGATTGCCTGCAGAGCCCCCGGAGGATCCCGCGAAGATGTCAGTGTCGTCGGCGAGCGCGCGCGACGGCAGCAGCGCCGTCATGAGGCAGATCAGGAGCGCGAAGGGTACAGATCCGCGCAAGCTCGATTTCATCATGATTTTTTCCGGTAGCTCAGGGGCAAAACGTAGCGACGACATCCGATGCCACGCGGACCGCCACGCCTTCGGTGACGGTGGCCTTGGCCTGGGTAACGCCGTCGGTGGCCTCGGCGCGAATCTGCCAAACGGTATCCGAGCAAAGCGAATTCGCGGTCGACGCGCCAGCCACGCCAAATGTCTGGCTCGTGGACAGTACGCACGCCTGGTCATTCGGATCGTTCAGATTCAGGTTCACGAACGCGTTCTTGATGATCTGCGCCTTGACGCAGGTCGGCGTCGGCGTCAGCGCTACCGTGATATCGGGATTGCCGTCGCCATCGACATCGACACACTTGGTGTTGGAGCCGGCGCAGGGCGCGAGATAAATCGCCGACGGGCTCAGGAATAGACGCGTGGTGCTGATCGCGTCCTCGATGGCTTCCTGCGCGGCGCCCAGCACCTGCTTGTGCACCTGCATGTTGCCCACGATCTGCAGACTGCTTTTGCCCAGGTTCAGCGTGGTCAACGCGAGCAGCGTCATGAGCACGAGCATGATCAGGCCCATGACCATCACGATGCCGCGCTGGCGTCTTGGCATCTTCTTCACGGCGTGATCGCGCGCGACGCCGGGTTGGTCAGCCGCACCTCGGCGACGAAAGCATGGCGCTTGTAGGCAACGTTGTAGCAAAGCGTCGACGAGGCCGGCGTGCATCTGTTGGCGCTGCCGTCGGCGTTGCGGCCCAGCGTGTACACCTTGGTATCGGTGTATCCGGGCGTCGAATCGGTGTTGCGTGCGAGCAGGTTGACGCGCATCGAAACGACGTTGCGCCAGTTGCCGATGGCGCCCGCGGAGCCTGCGCCCGTGTAGCTGTCCGGATCCGCGGTGAACAAATCCGGCGCGCCGTCCGGTATGGCGCTGGTGTCCAGGCCATACTCGTACTGGAGATTCTCGACACCCTCGACCAGCGGGACGATGGTGAACCCGGTCGCACCGAGCTCGGCTCGCTTGAGCGTCGGGATGCCGTCGCCGGGGTTGTCGTTGTTGGCGACGAAATAGATGCGCGTGACGAAGCGATGGAAATCGGCCAGCGTCGCGCAATCGCGCTTGTGCTTGGTGAGACCTGCGGCCGTGGTGTCCATCGCGTAGTAATCGGTAAGGATCGCCGAGTCGAGCTCGGTCGCGCTGGCGCACAGCGAAGCCTGGAACCACGCTTGCGTCGTGCCGCCTGAGAAAGCGTCGCAACCGGTGCTGCCGGCGACGCACGTGCTCACGCGGCGAATCACGACGATGTCGGTACCGGTGCGCACGTCGGACAGGCACGTCAGCGTCGCGGCGGTGGAGGCGGTCGGATTGTCGTAGCCCTGGACGTGCAGCGGCATGGCGGCCTTGAGGGATGCGACCGACGTTGCGCAGGGATCCGGCTTGGCCGCGGGGGAGGACATCGGCCACGGATCGAACTCGGCGTAGTAGCCGGCGAGCGCCAGATCGTCGCTGAGCAGCTGCATCGCGTAACGACCATTCTCGACCTGGCGGCTCGCCTGGTCCGTGTCGCGCCGCGCTGCGCTGCTGCTGGCGAACGCGACGGCGAGCACCGCCATGACGATGCTGCCAAGCGTGACGGAAACCATCAGCTCGACCAGCGTGAAGCCGGACTGTCGTCTGGAGCGCGTCATTTGCACAGCGGCAGCCCGATGGAGACGCGCGCAGTTATGACGCGCCGCAGGCTCTCGTTGGTGCCGTACGATCCCGACCCGCACGAGATGTTTGGGGCGACAGTGGGGTTGAGTCCCTGCCAGACGGCGCTTACACGATAGATGCCCGGGGTGCACACGCCCGCCGACGAATCGGGAGCCTGCAATTCCTCTATGCAGCCGCGCGCGCCGGCCATCGCGCCGACGTTGACCGATGCGGCATTGGTTTCGGCGGCGCCCTTGAGCGTGTTGCTCCACTCGCATTCGTCAAGCGCGGCGCCGATGGCTTTGGCGCTGCAGTCTGCGGGTTGGTTGTCGCCGGTACCCAGCGGCAAGTTCGTGACGTAGGCCTGCAGACGATTCGCCATGCACGTGTTGCGCTGCGCATCGGTCGCGATGGCGCTGCTGCACACCGCGAACGGGCTCGCGCGCATGCGGTCGGCCATGTCCGCCACCAGGAGCGTCGCTTGGGCGCGTTGATATGCTTCCACCTCGGCGTTGCTCATCCGGCTTTGCATGCCGAGCAGTCCGAGCAACCCGAAGGCCAGGATCACGATGGTCAGCAGCACCTCCATCAGGGCGAAGCCCCGGGATGCGTGCCGCCGCAGCGAGGTGAGGATCAGGGGCATGCCGTGCTTCTCACCAGAGGACGCCCGCTCAGGTCGATGCACACCCACCGTTGCTCGATGTTCGACCCGCTGGTGACCGAAACCAGAAAGGCGGGATTGATGTTTCCCTGCACGCGGCCGGAGCTCTGATAGACCACGGTGTCCGGGCCGGTGACCGTGACGTTGCTGGCTGCCGGGTGATCGCCGAGCGTCAGCGTATTGGCGCTGTTGTTGGGGTCGACGACGCTCATCTGCCAGCCGTATTGCCACCCGCCCGACTTCGGCGCGAGCGTGGCGCTCGCGTTGCGCTTGGTCGCTTCGCTGCGCGATTCGACCAGCGCGACGTAGAGATCCGTGGCCGCCGCGTCCGCGCGTTTGCTCGAGATCAGCGACGAGAATGACGGCGCGGCGGTGGTGGCCAGGATGCCGAAAATCGCCACCACCACCAGCATCTCGACGACCGTGAAGCCCCCCAGACGCATGTGCCTGGCGCCGACTGCGCGTCGCATGCGGTTGTTCAGCAATGCGCCATTCATCTTGTTCATCTCGCCTCCTACCATGCCCCCGAGGGGCCTTTTGCACCGGTATTGGTGATCGTCAACGCCTGTCCCGAAAGATCGGCAGCTTGTGAACCCACCGGCGTGGCGGTCGCCGTGAAGCTTGGCGGCGGGCCGGCGGATGCAACGATGGTGATCGTGTAGAAGGGAACGACGGTGGCGGGAGTGACCACGCCCAGGGTCGTCAAGTCCGACGCGAAACCGCGCTGGTCGAGCAGATACTGTTGCTCGCGCTGCGCGATATTCGACAGATGCGCTTCGGCGGCCGAACGGTTGCCTTTGCGAACCGCGGACAGATAGGCGGGCCACGCGATGGTCGCCAGGATGCCGACGATGGCGACCGCGGTCAGGATGTCGATCAGGGTGAATCCGCGCGCCCGTGACGCCAGCTTCGACAAGACGAAGCGGGCCCCGCGCCGCGAAGGGGCCAGACTGCGATCCGCTTTTGAGTGCTGCTTTGTACGGCACATGGTGATACTCTTTTTTGCCGCCGGCGCTTTGAAAACGACGCGTGCGAAACGTCTATCTCGTCGAGTCTCTCGCAAGATTTATTCCCGGTGTTCACGACAGGTTGGCTAACCGGATGAATGGTAGCCGCGCTCGGATTTACGGAATCCGGCGAGTGGAAGCGTGGGGAGCGCCGGCAGCGGCAAGGCCAGCCCGCATTGGCCGAGGTTCGGCGCGATGTGACGCGTTAGGTCAGAGCCGTGCAGACTCCGACGGTGTTACACAAAATCGCTCGCGATTGTCAGGTACAAGCTGGAGCCTTCCCCCATCGAAATGCGAGACGACGGACGAGCAACGATGCACGTTGTTTTGCGCTCGCGCCGTTGCGCGGGTTCAACTGTGCGCGACAGCGTCGCGAAATGGGTTAGCAATCGCCGTGCCCACCCTATGCGGGGTCAGCTGCTGCGCGCCTTGAACCACTCGGCCAGCGTCGGCGCCAGAATCTTCTGCGCCTTGCCTCCGACGAACGTCCCGATGTGACCGCCGGGGACAGCGACCTCGGTGTAGTCGTCGGTTCCAAAGTATTGCTTGACACCCTTGGAGCACGACACGGGGATGATGGTGTCGCCCGTCGCATAGATGTTGAGCACGGGCATCGTGATGTCGCGAAGGTCGACCGTGCGGTCACCCAGCACCAGCTCGTTCTTGATGAGCTTGTTTTGCTGGTAGAGATCCTTGAACCACTGCCGAACGACCTCGCCGGGATGATCGGGCCGGTCCGCGATCCAGCGCTCCATGCGCAGGAAGTTGAGCAGCCGCGTGTCGTCGTCGAGCACGTCGACCAGGTCGATCGTGTACTTGGTCACGTTGGACAGCGGGTTCATCATCAGGAAGGCGAACCCGACCAGGCTGCCGGGCGCGGTTCCGTATACGTCCACCAGCTCGTCGATATCTTCTGGGGTGAGCGCTCGCGCCCACTGGTTCATATATCCGGAGCCGGTCTGCGGATCGCGCTTGTCGCCATGAAAGTCGATGGGGGTGACCGTGAACGCGAGGTTGCGGACCTTTTGCGGGAACAGCGCCGCGTAGCACGCGGTGAACACGCCGCCCTGACAGATACCGAGCATGTTGATCTTGTCGGCACGCGAGCGCTGACGAATGAAGTCGACGCAGCGATCCAGATATCCGGACACGTAGTCGTCGATGGTCAGCCAGCGCTGCGCGCGTCCCGGCGTTCCCCAGTCGACGAAATACACATCGAAGCCCTGCGCCAGCAGCTTGCGCACCAGGGAGCGGTCGACCTCGAGGTCGATCATCTGGAAGCGGCCGACCAGCGCGTAAGTGATCAGCACCGGGACCGCGTGCGGCTTGCCGACGGTCGGCTTGCAGCGATAGAGGCGCACCATGTCCTCGCGCCAGACCTCGTCGCGGGGAACGGTGGCGATAGCCAGATCTTCTTCCGACACTTCGGCGAGCCGGGCCATGCCACGGCTGATCTTGTTGCGCGCAGCGTCGAGTTCTTTCGCCAACGACGTCGGCGTGATCGCGACCGCGGCGGCGGCGCGTGAGGCGAGCATGGCTCGGTCGGCTGGGTTCATGATTTCGTTTTTCTTCGGGTGGATCGGGCACGCGCCGCTTGCGCAGGCTGCGGCGGATGCGCTGCGGCCGCGGTATTACGCAGCGCGCGAACCTCGCGCTTGAGCTCGTGGATCTCGCGGTACACCAGGTCGAGCTCGCGGCGCGTCGCCATGTCCAGCGAATCGGCGACGATGCCGGCAACGTTCTGCAACTTCTTGCGATGCGCGAGGCCCGCGCGCGTCATCGCCGCGGTGGCCTCGAGACCGCGCTCGGACTGCAGCACCTCGTGCACCGCCTGTTCGGTGTTCACCGCCCACATGCGAAGCAACGTCAGCACGCTCTCGACGCGCTCGCCGGCGTCCGCCATGCCGGCGAGCTGCTTCATCAGGAGCTCGAGCCCGGCGGCGAATGCGCCCTGCACCAGCATGCCGTACGCCGCTCGCGACTGGTTTTGCGTCAGGCTCGCAGCCGCAAGCTCCTGGAGTCCCGCTTGAAGCTTGCGCATCGGTCCGAAGCCCAGCGCATCGAACAATCCGCCGAAGGTCCGATCGAAGCCGGTCATGTAGCTTTGCGCGGAGCCGCTGGACAGGCGCGATGCGAAATCGAGCCATGCTTCCTGCGCAGCCTGAAACGGCTGCATCGCCGCCGTCCCAGCCTGAGTGCCTCCCGTCAGCGCGCCGGGCATGAAGGGCAATGCCGCCGCCCAGGGATTGAACACCCCGGGCATGGCGCCGGCGCCCGCCTGACTCGCGGTCCCGGCCGCGCTGCTCGCGGTCGAATCAGCTGCCGATGGCGTTGCGGCATACGGAGCGAACATGGCGGCCCATGTCCCGAACATAGACTGCGCCGATGATGGCGCCGCGCTTTCGCTCGCGGTAGGCGCGGCCGCGCCGAACCCGGACATCGCCGCCGACCACTGCGCCATCCAGTCGCTCATCTGCGTGCTGCCCTGCGTGCTGGCCGGCGCGCTTCCCCGCGCTCGCGCGGCGCCTTCGCAGGGCGGCAGCGTCACGCCGAACTGTCCGAAAAATTGCGGGATCAACCCGAGCCACAGGTCGTAGACCGCCTGCGCGCCTGCGCCATCGTGCGCCGTATTGACATTCATAGTGTATTTACCAGGTGACCGCCGTCGACCGCGAGCACTGCACCGGTGATGTACGAACCCGCGTCCGATGCCAGCAGGAGCAGCGCGCCGTCGATTTCCTCCGGCTTGCCGATGCGCCGTTGCGGAACGCGTTTCACCAGTGCCTGACCCGCGTCGCTCTCGAAGAATTCGCGGTTGATGCCGGTTTCGACATAGCCCGGCGCCAGCGCGTTCACCCGGATGCGGTGGCGCGCAAGCTCAAGCGCCATCGCCTTGGTGAGATGGATGAGCGCGGCCTTGGAGGCGGCGTAGCTCGGCACCTGCGCCGAGACGCGCAATCCGAGAATCGAAGCGATGTTCACGATGCTGCCTCCCTGCGCGTGCTTCACCATGTGCCGCGCCGCGGCCTGCGCCACGCGCCATGCGCCGTTGAGATTGACTTCGATCACCTGCTGCCAGTCCTCCTCGGTATGCTCGAGCAGCGGCTTGGTGATGGCGATCCCGGCGTTGTTGACCACGACGGTCACCGGCCCGAGCGCCGCCGCCGCATCGTCGAAGGCGCGTGACACGCTCGCCGGGTCGGTGACGTCGAGCGCGATGGGTACGGCACGACCTCGCTCGGCAGTGATGGCCGCGACCACGTCCTTGAGCGAGTCGACGCGCCGCGCCGCAACGGCGACCTTGGCGCCCGCCCTGGCGAGCGTTCGCGCGAAATGGCTGCCCAGTCCGCCGTTGGCGCCGGTCACCAGCGCGGTCCGGCCTTCGAGTCTCAGTTCCACGGGGTCGTCCGCGTCGGAGGCGGCGCGTCGCTTGCGGCACCGGTATGTCCCCCCCGAATGGCGCTGCGCGCCGCTCCCCCCGGGGGGCGAGCGCCTTGGGGCGGCCCGGCGGCGCTTGTATGTCCCCCCCGAACGGCGCTGCGCGCCGCTCCCCCCGGGGGGCGAGCGCCTTGGGGCGGCCCGGCGGCGCTCACGCCGCGGCCTGCGGCGCACGAAGCGCCTTGGGATTGGAAATGGCCACCCAGTCGGCGGCGGTGCGCGCGAGATGCGCTTCCAGCTCGTGTCTGCGCGCGCCCTCGTCGAACGCTCCCGCACGAATCGCCGTGCACAGCTTGCGCCGCAGCGCCAGCAGCGCTTCCTGTTTGGTCGCTTCCGAGTGGGGAGCGGTGGCGGGAAGGAGCGCACGAAGCCGTGCGAGCTCGTCGCGCGTAACTTGGGCGTCGCAGCGCTGCTCGCGCAGCGCGATCGCCATCGCGTTGGCGATCATCAGACCCGCGTAGCGCTGCTCTTTCGGGATGCGCGGAAGCAGCTCCTCGAGCAGCGCCTCGCGCGCGGTGGCGATGAGGTCGGTCGCGTCGGAGATGTTCTTCATCGCACGCCTGCGTCGATCAGTTGCAGCAGCTCGTATTCGAGCTCGTGGACGATGCGCCCGGTGAGCGCCAGCTCGAGCGAACGCTCGCCACCCGCGACGTGGCGCTGCGCCTGCTGCAAGGCGATGATCGCCCAGCGCAGATGTGCCATCGCCTGCCAGTAATCGAGCGCTTCGCGCCCGATGCGACGCCCGGCGACGCTCTCGTAGCCGCGCAGGAAGGGCTCGACCTCGCTGAGACCGCCTGCTTCCTTGGCATGCGCGCCGAAGCGCCAGCAGCGCGCGGTGAACCAGCCGATGTCCTCCCGCGGATCGCCCCATCCCGCGAATTCCCAGTCGAGCACGGCCGAGAGCTTGCCACCATCGACCAGGTAGTTCCCGGTGCGGTAGTCGCGGTGGATCAGCGTCGTGTCCCACGGCTCCGGAGCGTGCCTGTCGCACCATTGGAGCGCCCACTCCAACGCCGGATACGTATCTTCGAGCCCGTCGAGATATGCACGATAGCCGACGATGGTCGCGCGTGCGTGATCGGCGGCCGGTGACGGCAAGTCGGCAAGCTCGGCGCGCGGCGGACGAATGGCATGGATGCGTGCCAGGTTCGCACCTAGCTCCTCGGACAACGCGCCGCCATCGGGAACCAGCAGCGTCTCGCGCGTAAGGCGGTGGCCGGCGGCGAGGCCGCGCATGCGCTGCATGACGAAGAACGCACGGCCGATGACCGCGAGGTCGCGGCACAGCAGCAACGGCTTGGGCGCGATCACCCCCGCGGCATGCGCGACCTGCAGCACGGCGTACTCCTGCGCACGGGTGAGACTTGACGCGACGCCGGAGGGCGCGTCGGTGCGCAGCACCAGGTCGTGCGTGCCGTGCCAGGCGCCGCCGTCGATCTCGGCGTCGAGTGTCCAGTTGTCCTGGATCGCGCCACCCGGCAACCGCTCGAACGTGGTGATGCGCACGTCGTTGGCGCGGGTCTCGTCGCGAAGCCAGCGCGCGACTGCGACCGCAGCCGTTGCATCGATGAACGCTTCGCTCGAGTCCCGTTCCATGACCGGCTGGGCCGCTATGCGCATTTCACTTCCATGTGGATCCTGGGTCTCGTATTCATCATGCGTGCGGTCCCGCAGCGCCGGCACTGCCTTCGCCTTTGCGGGGCTGCGCCTTGAGAATGCGCTTCGCAATGCTCCAGCGATGGACCTCTGAGGGTCCGTCGTAGATCCTGAAGGCGCGCAGGTCCGCGAAGATTCTCGCCACCACGGTCTCGTCGGTGACGCCCTGCCCGCCGAGGATCTGCACGCAGCGGTCGGCGACGCGCCACAGCGCTTCCGAGACGATGACCTTGGCGCGGCTCGATTCGTGCAGAGCGAGCCCGCCTTGATCGAGCACCCACGCACAATGCCATATCGTCAGCCGCGCGACGTGCATGTCCATCTCGTTGTCCGCCAGCATGAAGCCGACGCCTTCGTGATCGCCGATGCGCTTGCCGAAGGCCTCCCGCCGCCGCGCATAGTCGACTGCGATGTCGTGCGCGCGACGCACCGCGCCCAGCCAGCGCATGCAATGCGTGAGACGCGCCGGCGACAAGCGAACCTGTGCGTATTTGAAGCCCTGCCCCAGCTCGCCGAGGATCTGGCTCGCGGGAACGCGCAACGCGTCAAAGCGTACGACCGCATGTCCGCCGGGGAAGCAGGTGTCGAGGCTTTTCATCGACCGCTCGAGCACGATCCCTGGCGCGTTCATGTCAGCAAGGAACATCGTCGCCCCGGCGTCATCGGCTTTCGCCATGATGATCGCGAACGATGCCCCGTCGGCGCCGGTGATGAACCACTTGCCGCCGTCGATCACGTAGTCGTCGCCGTCGCGCCGCGCGGTCGTCGCCAGCATCGAGGGATCAGAGCCCGCGCCCGGCGCCGGCTCGGTCATGCAAAAACACGAGCGCAGCTCGCCAGCCGCCAGCGGTCGCAACCAGCGCTCCTTGTGCTCCGGACTGGCGATGGCTTCGAGCAGATGCATGTTGCCTTCGTCGGGCGCGAAGACATTGAGGGCGACCGGGCCGAGCGGCGAATAGCCCGCCTCCTCGAAGGCGACCGCGCGCCCGACATGCGACAGCGCCATTCCGCCGTATTCGCGCGCGACGTGGGGGGACAGGAGCCCGGCGGTGCGTGCGCGCTCGATCAGCTCGCGGCGCAGCTCCTCGGTGGGACCGTGCTCGGTGCAGCGCGGGTCGCGCTCCATCGGCACGACCTGGCCGGCGACAAAGGCGCGGATGCGCTGCTGCAGGTCGCGTAGCTCCGGTGTGACGTCGAAATCCAAGTGCGTGTCCGGTGCACGCCTTCAGATATCGAAGAAGACCGTCTCATCCGGCCCCTGCAGGTGGATGTCGAACCGGTAGACGACCTTGCCCTTCTTTTCCTCGCGCTTCGCGATCAGCGTGGCACGCCGCGTTTCCCATTCGATGAGGTTGAGCACGGGGTCCGCCGCATTGGCCTTGGCCTCGTCGGAAAAGTACATCCGCGTCGATAGCCCGATGTTGATGCCGCGCGCGACGATCCAGAAATTGACGTGCGGTGCCATGGGACGGTTGTTGCGCCCCGCCACCGACCCCGGCTTAACGGTCTCGAACGCGTAGACGCCGGTCGCGAAGTCCGAGCAGCCACGGCCCCACCCGCGGAAAGTCTTGTCGATCGGCTTGTTCTGGCGGTCGGCCGGGTGGTTGTACCTGCCCGCCGCGTTCGCCTGCCAGATCTCGATCAGCACGTCGCGCAGCGGCGTCCCCGAGCCGTCGATCACGCGCCCCTCGATGCGGATGTGCTCCCCCTTGGTCTTGGGGCCGGCGAGCACGTCGGAAAAATTCTTGTCGAAGATGTCGAAGCCCGCCTGCTTCGGCGCGAGCCCGATGTGCACGTACGGGCCGGCGGTCTGCGACGCGGTCTCCTTGACGTAGTTCAGCTGGTTGACCATGTTCTTCATTCGCTTTGCATCGCGGCGTCGGACTGCACGGCGTTCTCGAACCACGTGGCGCGCGCGCCGCGCAGAACGACGTCGAAGCGGTACGCCATGCTGTCGAGCTGCACGCCCGATTGGCGGTCCAGCGGCGCGATGAGCTGGCGCACCGCCTCCTCGGTCGGCACCGAGCGCAGGATCGGGCAAGACGCGATCAGCGGATCGCCCTCGAAGTACATCTGCGTGATCAGGCGCTGCGCGAAGCCGCTCCCCGACAGCGAGTAGTGGATGTGCGCGGGGCGCCAGTCGTTGACGTTGTTGCGCCACGGATACGGCCCCGGCTTGATCGTCCGGTACACGTAATGGCCATCGTTGTCGGTGAGCATTCGACCGCAACCGCCGAAGTTCGGATCGATCGGCGCGATGTAGGTGTCCTTCTTGTGGCGGTAGCGGCCGCCGGCGTTGGCCTGCCACACCTCGACCAGCGCGTTCCTCACCGGTCGCTGGTTCTCGTCGATCACGTAGCCGTGGACGATGATGCGCTCGCCGATGGGCAGTCCCGACTTGGCGTAGTTCATGATCAGGTCGTTGTCGAGCGGTCCGAGCTCGTCCGCGCCGAACACCGGACCGGTGATCTCCGACAATGAATTCTGCAGCGCGATCAGCGCCTTCTGCGGCGAGCGCAACACGCTGGTCTTGTAGCCCGGCGTGTACGCCGGTGGGTGTAGCGTGCGGTCGCGCTGGTAGAACTCGCCGAACGCTTCGTTGACTGCCTTCATGCGGACTTCGCCTCCTGCCCCACGGGGGCGTGCAGCGTTTCCTCTTCGATCGGAACCTTGAGCGCGTTGAGCACGCGGGGGACCATCGCATAGAAGCCCGCGGTCAGCGCCAGCTCGATCACCTCGCTCGACGTGAAATGCTTGCTCAGGTCGGCGTAGACGGCGTCGGAGACGTCGCCGTGCATCATCGCCTCGGTCAGCGCCAGCGCCGCGCATTCGGCGGGAGTGAAGCGGGGAGACTCGCGCCAGAAGAACAGATCCTCGATCTGCTCGGGTGGCACACCCTGCGCTCGCGCCCAGCGCCGATGCTGGTGCCACTCGTAGGCGGAGCCCTCGAGCTGTGCGCCGCGCAGGATCATCAATTCGCGAAGCGAGCGCGTCGTCGTGCAATCGCGCCGAAGCGTGTAGGCGAATTCGATCCACGCCGAGAGCAGCTGCGGATGGTGGCCGAGCACGCGATAGAGATTGAGGAACTCGCCGTTGAGCTCGCGGATGCGCTTCTTGTTCTTGTCGTCGATTTCCTTGAGCGGAAGGCGCGATTTGCTCTTGCCGGTCTGCACTGCTGCTGCCATATTATCTCCGTCCGAGTCTGCGTTCCGAGTTTGCTCTTCCGACGCGAGGTCGGCCGTCCTGGCCGCTCAAGCGGCTTTCAACTGGTCGCGCAGCAGCTTCTTCTGCACCTTGCCAGTCGCCGTCTTGGGCAATGGCCCGAAGATAACCCGCTTCGGCGCCTTGAAGCGCGCCAGGATGCCGCGCACGTGCTCGATGAGCTCGGCGTCGGTAGCGTTGGCGCCTTCCTTGAGCGTCACGAACGCGACGGGGACTTCGCCCCACTTTTCGTCGGGCGCCGCGACGACGGCGACCTCGAGGACGGCGATGTGCGTAGTCAGCGCCGACTCGATCTCGACCGAGGAAATGTTCTCGCCTCCCGAGATGATGATGTCCTTGGCGCGATCGCGAAGCTCGATGTATCCGTCGTCGTACATGACGCCGAGGTCGCCGGTGCGAAACCAGCCGTCGGGGCAGCTCTTGGCGGTGGTTTCCTCGTCCTTGTAGTAGCCCAGCATCACGTTATTGCCGCGAATCGCGATCTCGCCCATGGTGGTCGCGTCGCGCGGCACGTCGGCGCCATTCTCGTCGACCACGCGGATGTGCTGACCGATGACGTTATTGACGCCCTGGCGCGACTTGAGCCGCGCCTGCTCGGGAATCGGCAGCGCGTTCCATTCGCTGCGCCATTCGCAGATGACCGATGGGCCGTAGGTCTCGGTCAGTCCATACAGATGCGTGATGTCCATTCCGAGCTCGGCGAGCCGCTCGAGCAGCGCCGGTGTCGGCGGTGCGCCGCCGGTGCCGATGCGCACCGCCCGCGGCAGCTTCTCCTTGCCCGCGCCCGGATCCCAGATGGTCATGGTGAGCACCGTGGGCGCGGCGCAGAAATGACTGACGCCCGACTCACGCATGTGCTTCCAGATGCCCGACGCCTCCACCTTCGGCAGGCACAGGTGAACTCCGCCCATCGCGGTGACGCCCCACGGAAAGCACCAGCCGTTGCAGTGGAACATCGGCAGCGTCCACAGGTATACAGAGTCGCTGTTGATGCCCATGTGCAGCGCCATCGCCAGCGCCTGCAGATACGCACCGCGATGGTGGTACATGACGCCCTTCGGGCGCGCGGTGGTGCCGCTGGTGTAGTTGATCGCCAGCAGCGAGCACTCGTCGTCGACCGGATGCAGCAGCGGCTTGCCCGCCGCGATCATCGCCTCGAGCTGGTCTCCGTCGCCGCCGCCGGCTCGCACCAGCTTGACGCCGCCTACCTGCTTGGCCGCTTCGACCGCCAGCTTGTGGAATTCGCCGTCGTAGATGAGGACCGTCGCGCCGGCATGCCCGAGGATGTACGCCATGTCCGCCGCGGTCACGCGCGTGTTGAGCGCGACGAGAACCGCGCCGGCGAAGGGCACGGCGTAATGCGCGGCGAGCATCACGTGCGAGTTGCCGGCGAGGATCGCGACCCGGTCGCCGGGCGCAACCCCCATCGCCCGCAACGCTCCCGCGAACTTGAGCGAGCGTTCGAGGAACTCGCCGTACGTGAAGCGCACGTCGCCCTCGACCACGCCGAGCCTGTCCGGAAAGACCTGCGCCGCCCGGTGCAAAAATGCGGTGGGCGTCAGCGGCTCGTAGTTGAAGCTGGCCGGAATCGGCGGCCGTGCCGGTTGCGTCGCGGGTTGCATCGATATCCTCAGGGTTCAGGCAATCGACCTCGTACAGACCTGCCGACCGACGCGCTGCACTCCGGCGTGGGGCTGGATCATGACGGGTCGCGCTTTTGGCAGGGCTGCGACAGCATCATGGAGCGCTTCGGGCATTTCAGGGAGACGGAGAGTCGCAATGTCGAAACAGTCCGGGATATTTTGCCGCCGAGAGCGGTTCCGTACTCACCATTTCGTACAAATTGCGCAATCATGTTAGGCGTGGTAGCTTGGCCGTGTCAAGCGCGCGCATCCGCACCATTGCCGACTCGCAACGTCCCCGCAGTGTTCCGTGAAGCGACCTGCGCCGAACGCCGTCGATGTCGAGATCACGAGCCGCTCTTCAAGTGATGAACGATGAACTCGGCCACCATGTTCCTGTGCGCCCTGCGCACGCCCGCCGCGCCGAAGTCGCGCCGGAAAATGGCGCCGAAGGTGTGCAGATTCGACACGTGGAAAAAGCAGAGCGCGCTCATCAGCATGTGCACGTCGATGGCGCTGATCCTGCTGTGAAAAACGCCCTCGCGGCGGCCGCGCTGGAGGATGACTTCGATGGTGTCGACGATCGTCTTGTTCACCTCGCGGATCACCGCCGACTTGGCGAGGTGCCTGGCATGATGGATGTTCTCGATGGCCACCAGGCGCACGAAATCCGGATGCGTATGATCGTAGTCGAAGGTGAATTCGGTGAGACGACGGATCGCCAGCTCGGGCGGCAGCAACTCAAGCTGAAGTCTCGCCTCGTGGGAGCGGATTCCCGCGTATTCCTGCTCGAGGACGGCGAGGTAAAGCCGCTCCTTGCCCCCGAAGTAGTAATAGATCATCCGCTTGGTGGTTGACGTGCGCGCGGCGATGGCATCGATGCGCGCGCCGTTGAAGCCGTGCTTCGCGAATTCCCTGGTGGCCACCCATAGGATGTCGCGCCTGGTCTTGGTCGGGTCGTATTTGCGCGCGGGCGCACGCCTTGTTGTTTTCGACTCGGACTTGCTCGCCACGGTGTGCTCCGAAAGCAGTGCGCGCAGGCAGTGAATCATAGACACGCTTGCCGGCGTGTCAACTCGAAGGGAGCAGTTCATGATCAGCGGCAGGACCACGTTGATTGCACATATCGGCTATCCGACCGAGTCGTTCAAGGCGCCGATGATCTACAACCCGTATTTCGACCACGCGGGAATCGACGCGGTGGTCGTGCCGATGGGCGTGAAGCCCGAGGACTACGAGAGCTTCTTGCGGCCGCTTTTCCGCCTGACCAACATCCGCGGCGCCCTCATCACGATGCCGCACAAGGTCACGACGGTGGCGATGGTCGACGAAGTGACGCCCACGGCGCTGATCGCCGGTGCCTGCAATGCGGTACTCAAGCGTCCCGACGGCTCGCTGCTTGGCGACATGTTCGACGGCAGCGGATTCGTCCGCGGCGTCGAACGCAAGGGCCGGCAGCTCAAGGGAACGCGAGTGCTCGTCGTCGGCGCCGGAGGCGTAGGCTCGGCGATCGCCGCATCGCTCGCCGCGGCGGGCGCCTCGGCGATGGGCGTGTTCGACGCCAACACCGCGTCGGCCGACGCGCTCGCCGGGCGCCTGCGCCGCCACTACCCGAAGATAGACGTGACCACAGGCTCCAAGGACCCCGCGGGATACGATGTCGTCGTCAACGCCACGCCGCTCGGCATGAAGCCGGGCGACCCGATGCCGATGGACGTCGATCGCATCTCTCCGAATACGTTCGTCGGCGAGGTGGTGATGAAGCAGGAATTCACGCCGCTCCTGACCGCCGCCAAGGCCAAGGGCTGCCAGGTACAGGTCGGGACCGACATGCTGTTCGAAATGATTCCGGCATACCTCGAGTTCTTCGGCTTCAAGACGACGACTCCGGAAGTCTTGCGCAAGGTCGCGCAGATTGAGTACTAGGCCTGTTTACCCTATTGCGTACCCGCCGCGACGTGACGATGCGCGACATGACCAGGGTCCGCTACGGGCGCGCCGGGGCTGACGTGCACGCCTAAATTTATGCTCGACATGCTCTTCACCACCGACGCGATGCGCGCCGTATTCTCCGATGACGCGCGGATGCAGCGCATGCTCGATTTCGAAGCGGCGCTCGCCCGCGCCGAGGCAGGCGCCGGGGTGATCCCCGCCGCCGCCGCGGCACCCATCGTTGCGTGCTGCCGGGCCGAGCAATTCGACGCGGCGGCGCTGCGCGCCGGCGCGCGCAACGCGGGCAACCTGGCGATTCCGCTGGTGGCGGCGCTCACGACGCGGGTCGCGGCGGTCGATGCGGCGGCGCACGGGTTCGTGCACTGGGGCGCGACCAGCCAGGACGTGATCGACACCGGGCTCGCGCTGCAGCTGCGTGACGCTCTCGATCTCGTCGCGGGCGATCTGTCGCGGCTCGGTGACGCGTTGGCCGCGCAGGTGCGCGCGCATCGGGCGACGCCGATGGTGGGCCGAACCTGGCTGCAGCACGCGTTGCCGGTGACGCTTGGCTTGAAGCTCGCCGGCACGCTGTCCGCGGTCGATCGCCATCGCCAGCGCGTCGCATCGTCGCGATCGCGAGTGGCGCTATTGCAATTCGGCGGCGCCGCGGGGACGCTCGCTTCGCTGGGGAATCGCGGCGTCGACGTCGAGAAGGCGATCGTCGCCGACCTGGGGCTGGCGGTCGCCGATTCGCCGTGGCACACGCAGCGTGACAACCTGTGCGAGGTCGCGGCCACGCTCGGCATGATCACCGCGACGATGGGCAAACTGGCGCGCGACGTTTCGCTGCTCGCGCAGACCGAAGTCGCCGAGGCGTTCGAGCCGGCCGCGCCGGGTCGCGGCGGATCGTCGACCATGCCGCACAAGCGCAACCCCGTCGGCGCTGCCGTCGCGCTCGCCGCCGCCGTGCAGGTGCCCGGCCTGGTCGCGACGATGCTGACCGCCGCGGTGCAGGAACACGAGCGTGGACTGGGCGACTGGCCGGCCGAGTGGGACACGTTGCCGCAGATCGTGATGCTCACCGCCGGCGCGCTCGATGCCATGGCGGGCGTGGTGGCCGGGCTCGACGTCGACGTTGGGCGCATGCGAGCAAATCTCGACCTTACGCAGGGACAGATCATGGCGGAAGCAGTGCAGATGGCGCTCGCGCCCTCGCTCGGCCGCGACGTCGCGCATTCACTGGTCGGCGCTGCCTGCAAGCGTGCCACCGCCGACAAACGCCCTTTGCGCGACGTGGTCGGCGACGATCCGAAAGTGCGCGCCGTGCTCGACGCCGGCGCGCTGGCACGACTGCTCGACCCGCTGTCCTATCTCGGGTCTGCGGATGCGTTCATCGACCGCGTACTGGCGCGGCATTCGAGCTAGCGGAGCCCGCCGTGCCTTTCGCCGATCTGGCCGACGCGCGCATCAACTATCGTTTCGACGGCGCCGACGATGCGCCGCTGCTCATGCTCTCGAACTCGCTGGGCACCAACCTGTCGATGTGGGACGCGCAGATGCCCGCGCTCATCCGCGAGCATCGCGTGCTGCGCTACGACGGCCGCGGGCATGGCCAGTCGGAGGCGACCGAAGGACCTTACGCCATCGACGCGCTCGGCCGCGACGTACTGGCGTTGCTCGACATGCTCGGCATGGAGCGCGTTCAATTCTGCGGCTTGTCGATGGGCGGCATGGTGGGACAGTGGCTGGGCGTGCATGCGCCGCAACGCATTTCGCGGCTCGTGCTGTGCAACACCGCGGCGCGCATCGGGACGCCCGAGATATGGAATGCGCGCATCGAGACGGTGAACAAGGGCGGGATGGCGGCGATCGTCGACGGCGTGGTCGCGCGGTGGTACACCGAAAGATTCAGGGCGTCGGCGCCGGGCGCGATCGAGGCAACGCGCCAGATGCTGCTCACCACGCCGGCGAAAGGCTACGTGGCGTCGTGCGCCGCCGTGCGTGACATGGATCAGCGCGAATCGATCTCGCGCATCGCCACGCCAACGCTGGTGATCTCGGGCGCGCACGACCCGGTCACGACACCGTCAGACTGCCGCTTCCTGGTCGAGCGCATCGGCGGAGCGCGCTACGTCGAGCTCGACGCCGCGCATCTGTCCAATGTGGAGGCCCCGGCCGCGTTCACCTCGGCGCTGACCGCTTTCCTGGCGCAGCCCCATTGAGTCGGGACCCGGGCGAAACCGCACCGACCTTTTTTCAAGGCAAAGGTTCTTTCAGATTCGGACTTTGCGATGAGGATTATTCAGCATCATGCCGGACGTGCTTGTCGCAAAGTAGATGCAAGCGCGGTCCTTGTCCAGGCTATCGCCTTCGGCGGCAGCCTTGGCCAGCCGGACCATGCGAGACAACAGTAAAGCACGGGTGCTGATTGCGTTTCTATAAACTCTGCGCGGAATTGGGAGCACGACTATGCCATTCATCCTAGGGCACGATCTGGTCTCGCAGCCGTTGTATCTGGAAAGGCACGACACGGCGGCCGGGACGTATTTCACGGCTGCGTCGGAGGGGACGTTCGAGGCGCTGTTCCCTGGAATCCTCCAGAAGACAGTGGTCGCCAAGGTGCGGCACTCAATGCGGATCGACCCGCCGAACACGGACCCACCACCACTCCCGGGAGGCATCGACGATCCGACGCACGGAGGCCTGGGCGGAGGTTTTGGCGGGCACCCGCATCCGGACCCGGTGACGCACCCCCTCCACGGCGGAGTCCAGGTGAACGACGAAGGCCTCACCTACGACCTGCGCATCTACGACCCTGGCGGGCACTTGTTCACACGTCCGGAGATCACCCTTGCCGACCTGAAGAAGTTCCGCGATCTTCGCGGTGTGCCCCACGGCCGGTGGCGGTACACGCTGCTATGCGTCAGCAGAACCTACCAACTGAGTGAGGCGCTCCACGAAACTGTCAGCGAGCAGCCCGGTCTGATCAGCCTCGCGCTGCTGGAGACCGTCCCCTCCAGCAGCGCCGCCCCCCTTGTCCCACGGACGCGGGTGGATGCATCGCTACAACGCTTCACGTTTGACCTCAACCGGGTCGGCGACTTCATCGCTGTCAATTTCCCATCCGGCCCCTTCAGTCCGTGGCACGGAACCATGCGGCTGCTCGACCCGGACGGTCACCCGGTCGCGAGCACCGCAAGCCAGCAACTGCGGTGCCCGATCCCGCTGGCGGCCCTGGGCAAGTCGCGCGACAGCGCCGGCCGGCCGCGCCTGTGGACGCTCGACGTGTCCGCGCACGGTGGCGTCGTCGTCGGCGACCGGTTCGTCACGGCGACCGTGATCGGGGCCGGCCGCTTCTCGACTGCCGGCGTGCGCAGCCGACTCGAAAAGTTGACCGGGCCGCACGGCAGCTTTCTTCACTTCGAGGGCCGAAACGAAGACGGCAAGGCCAAGCTCGTGCTGACGATCTCCGATGTCGCCGCCGCCGAGACCATCGACATGCACAAGCTCCTGCGGTCGCGCCTGATGAAAGAGGAGCAGTCCACCGATGTCGAGGCCAACAAGGCGATGGTGCTGTACCACCGCAAGGCTGAATACGCATACGACGTGTCGATCGATGTAAGTTCGGTGCGGGTCCGTTCGATCGACGTGGACATTGGGCCGTCGCAGCATCTCGGCGCCGGCATCCCCGTCGTGAGGTTCACGATCGCGATCGACGGCGAGGTGCGCGTCGAGTGGAACGGCCTCACGCTCGCCACGGCGTCGCTTAACAACGGCAGTGCCCAGATGGAAGTCGGCGTCGGCATCGACCCGGACGGGACGCCACGCGTCGTCCACTGGGTGCCCGACGAGCCGTTCGATATCGATTTCAGCACGACGGCGATCGCGACGTACGCTGCGACGCTGGCAGCGCTCGGCGCCGCGGGGGGTGCCCTGGCCGGCGGCGCAATCGGCGCCATCGCCGGCGCACTCGCGGGGCTTTGGGACGGTGTGGTCACTGCCGAAGTGATCGAGAAGTACATCGAGTACCTCATCAACGACAGGGTCTCGCAGGGTGCCGCCGATCTGTTCGACGACCCGACGATGGCTCCGAGCATCCTGATGATGCTCTTCGGAGCGCACTTGACGTATCTCCCGATACGCTTCGACGGTGACGACATCCTGTTCGAGCATATCGCGCCGCTCGAACCCGACCCGCATCCGCGCGTCGACTACGCCGGCGCCATCGGCCGTGCCCTGTTCGACGAGGCGATCGGCCACCCCCACTTCCTCCCGATGTCCCTCGGCGACACGTGGGCCGCCGCCAACCTGCGGGCCAAGATCGACCACATCGTGTTAGTCATGATGGAGAATCGCTCGTACGACCATGTGCTCGGCTACCGGTCGATCGCCCTTGCGGACGCGCCCCGCGCCGACGGGTGGACCCCGGACCTGATCAACACCGTCGGTACGGCGGTCACGCCGCCCGGCTCTACCCCGGACCCGAATGGGCAGCCCCCTGTGGGTCCCCTGCGCAACTCCGCGTTCGCCCTCAACACCGTGCACCTGCGCACGCAGATCCCGAAGAGCGTCGGGCACAAACTCGCGAATGTGCAAACCCAGCTGGCCGGCGAGATCGACGGGCCCGACGGCCGGCGCATCATCGACCCGAACGGGTTCGTCGACGACTTCCGCAAGAATTACCTGAACGACAAGCCGGAGGGCGAGGACGGTGTCGTTCCCTTCGACGTACTGCGGTACTACGAAAAGGACGCGGCCGTCACCGATGCCAACTCCGGCAAACCGGTCGACGACCTGCCCATGTACGGCTTCCTCTCGGAGCAGTACGGCTACTGCGACCGTTACTTCGCGGCGCACCCGGGTCCGACCCTGCCCAACCGCATGTACTCGCTCAGCGGCGACACGCAGTACGACCGGCTGGGCGTCCCGCTTCTGGACAACAACTTCGGCGATAACTTCCAGCTATCGCGCGCTCAGACGATCTTCGACGTCCTGACTCGACAGGGAGTCAGCTGGCGGGTCTACGAGTCCTTCCCGTCGGTGACGATGCTGCGGATGTTCGCGCGCTACGCCACGGATAACGAGCACATCGGCCGGCTCGAGGACTTCGTGGCCGACGCGGCCGCCGGGAAGCTGCCGTCGTTCACCGTCGTGGAACCGGCGATGCACACGCACCCCGAGAACGACGACCATCCGCACGCCGACATGTATCGCGGGCAGAGGTTCGTCAAGACCGTGTACGAGGCGCTGCGGTCAGGACCGGCGTGGGAACGAACGCTGCTGCTGATCACGTACGACGAGCACGGCGGGTTCTACGATCACGTCATCCCACCGATCGCAGACGTCCTCGTGCCATTTCTGCCGCCGGTGGCCACCAGCGATCTGATCTCGGCGGGCGACCCGGGCGGCGGATCGGGCACCCCGGTTGGACCGCACGGACACGGGCTGTTTGTCCCGCCGGAGTTGCTGGGTCTGCTGATGGGAGACGTCGTCCTGGCCGGCACCGAGCCCACGGATCCGACGATCCGCATCCCGTACGGAGTTCGCGTGCCGACGTTCGTCGTCTCGCCGTGGGTGGCACCGGGCAGGGGCCCTACGTTGACGCTGGACCATTGTTCGATCCTCAAGACCGTGCTGGCGCGGTTCTGTCCCAACATGCGGCCGTTCCTCAGCGGCCGCGTCCACGCCTCCCTCACGTTCGAGACGTGCTTGACCGAGTCAGCGCCCCGGTTGGACGTTGGCGATCCTCCCCCGATCGAGGATCTGCCGCTCACCGCCCCGTGGCGTTTGTCGCAGGCAAGTCAGATCACCACGCCCGTGCTGTATCGCAAGCGGCTGCGGGAGGAGCAGGTCGACTATCAGGAGATTTCCGGGCGCCTCGCCCGAATGCTGGGCCGCTAAGAGCCGGTCTGATTCGCCGAGCATTGGACGGTCAACGACTCGAGCACCAAATACGTCTCGCCGGGGCTCGGTCTCGGTCCGGTCGCTCTGTTGTGACCGCCGGCCACCGCCAAGCAACTTTGCTCTAGGCGTGGCCGCCGGCCGCGGATTGCACCTTTGCGCGCGCGTTCGGCTTGAACACATTGCGCACGAAATCGCATGCCTTCAGCGTCAGCTCGGCGAGAAGCATGCCCTGCTGCATGCCTTCGATTGCGCGCGCCCGCTCCAGCGGGCTCATCCGGTGGCCCTTGAGTGCTTCGTTGTGCTCGATGGGTGGCGTATCGCGTTCCATGTCCTGCTCCTTGTTCGGGTGAGGTTTCAACCTCGGACGAAGACAAATTAGGGACACTTGGCCGCCGGCGCCAATCGCATTTTTGGATGCGCGGCATCGGTTTGGGCGATGTGCTGAAACGAGGGCGGACGCAAGCAACGACGGCCGCGTATCCAGCGGGCCAATCGGCGGTCAGGCCTGTGGCTTATCGTTCGACACCTGCCGCATGAGCGCCAGGAATCGTTCGTACTCCAGCGATTTGTCGAAGAAGTCCTCGGCGCCCAATCCCAGGCAGTGACGTCTGAACTGCGGCTGGGCATGATTGGTCAGCACGAACACCCGAGGGGGTGATGCGCACCCGCACTCCCGTACTTTGCGAATGATCTCCACGCCGGTGCCTTCCGCCAACCCGATATCGGCGAGAACGATGTCGGGACAGAGCTCAGCGATCGAGGCTAGCGCGTGCGCCGCGCCGCTGGCCGTGCCGACGATTTCAAAAGCGCCCGCAGCGCAGATGTCGACGGCAAGCCGTGTCCGCAGCATCACGGAATCCTCGACGATAAACACCCGGATGCGGTTTTCCATGCTTCGAGAACGTCCTAGAAGAGTAGAGAGTATGTGCAGCGCATGCGGATCGAGCCGGAAAGACGTGGAACTCATGCGCAGTTGCAATGATATGTCAGATAACGAAGGCCCAGTCGCCTGGCCGACCTGAATATCGGGCTTAGGCAACCAGCCGATACCCGACTGCGGTCTCCGTGACGAGGTGTCGCGGCTGCGTCGGGTCGTCCTCGAGCTTCTGTCGAAGGTGGCCCATGTGCACGCGGACGTAGTGGTCGTGCTCCACGTAGTTCGGGCCCCAGACCTCGCGCAGGATCTGGCGGTGCGTGAGCACGCGGCCGGTGTTATGGAGCATCAGCGAAAGCAGACGAAACTCGATAGGTGTCAGCCGCACGGTGACCCCACGCTTGCTCACCGAGTGCGCCACGAGGTCAACTTCGACGTCCCCGAAATGGCGCGTGGATGCGAGCATGTGGGATTGCCACGCCATGTCCGAGCGCAGTCGAGCCAACCTGCTCGCGCCGCAGCAACGCTCGCGCGATGGGTCTCCCGTCGAGCCCGTGAGCGCGGCTGATGCAATCAGCCGCCGCTTCGAGCGCACGCTTGCTGTCGGCGACATCAACGTCGAGGACTACTTCTTGAGGACGTAGCCATTCGATCCACGGTCTGGTCGTCCCGGCGGTTTCTGCCCCGGATTTTTCTCGTGCGGTCGCCGCTGGGCCGTCGCCAACGATTTCGTATTTGAGCAGCTTGCCAACGGCGTGAAGTGGATTCATGTCCACACGATGCGCTGCTCGACATCAACGAAGCGAATAGCTTCTTCGGATAGTTATAAAGAATGTGTAGAGATGAGCGCGCGCCCAGCCCGCGACCGAAGGGCCGAGTTCAGGGCTGACGCGGACGTGACCCGTCTTGTCACGTCCGGCGCGGTGCAAAAAACAAAAGGCTAGCCGTTAAGCTAACCCTTTGATGAGATTGGTAGGCCGTGCAGGGGTCAAACCAAATCGGCGACGAGCGCGCTGTGGAAGTAGTCGAGCAGACTCTTGAGGTCTGTGGGGTCGATGCTCTTGACCTGTCCCGGCTTCAGCGTCACGCGCATGGCGCGTGATGAACACCTTTTCAAAGCTTCGCCAGTTCACGCCCCGCTGCCGCCAGCACTTGATGCGGTCGCCCCCGGGCACTGCTGCGAGCCGAGCGTACTCGGTGAGAGAGCCCGAGTTGCGTATCCAGCCGTGGGTCGCTCGCAGAGACAGTCGTGGTTGTCATCGACACCGTCGGCGTGGAGGTAGACGTGGCCTGGCAGCCCTCGAGGAACAGCGCGGTTGCCGCCGCGACGGTGATCACCCGCATTGTCATGACGCTGAGTCGAATACGCTTCGGCTCGAATTTCACCTAGATCACCGCCCTATTTGGGGAACATGAGTTGAACTTGCGCGCGGATCTGCCAGTTGGCCTGGAAGTCGGGGCGAACGACGTTGTAGTACGCGGAGATCTGCGTGTTCACCGGCAGCTTGCCGATATGGAAGATCTTGCCGACACCGCCGCCGATCGGCACGGTCCACTGGTTGCCGCCGTCCGCCTTCCAATTCACCGTGAGAATCGGCGCGCTCGTCAGGTAGAGGCCGCCTTCGAAATTGTAGTTGACGAAGGGCTGGATTAGCCCATTGCTGTACGAGCCGCCGGCCTTGTTGCTGGTCAGCGACCAGACGTTGTTAACCAACGCACCGTAGACCCACGGATCGCCGTGCGCGATGTGCAGCACGACGACGGAGGGCCCGAGGCCCCAATTCTTGTTGCCGAGCTCGGAGCTGCTGTTGGTCGGGATCTGCACAATCGGTCCCGCGCCCCAAATCCATTCGCCCGGCTTCGCCGGCGACAGGAATGCGGTGAACACCGTGTCGCCGATGCCATTCTTGCTGTCGATTCCCGGGCCGAGTGACGGGTTCCAGATCACAGGCAAGATCGTACGAGTGATGATGTTCCAGTCGTCGTTGACCGAGATCGGCACGACCGGCTGTATGTTGAGGATGTTCTGCGTGCCCTTGTCGGGCCCGAAGTTCAGGTTGGTATTGTTCTGGAATGGCAGGCTGATCAGGTTGCCGACGGGGTTTTGCGCGAGCTTGGCGAGCTCCTCCGCGCTCATTTCCGCGTGCGCTGTCGCGGCGCACAACGCCGTTAGTGCGAAGGTTGTAATCCAGGCTCGCTGCTTCATGCGCTTCTCCATCAACGAGGGGAGTCAGTGCCCGCCGTCGCATCCCGAACTTGCTACCTCTCCGCCGGGTTGACCTCGTACAATTGCGAGGCGACACGCCGGAAACTACGTACGTTTCTGCGACAAGGCCTACTTGATCGGCGCGTCCGCAACGACCCGCCACCCCGCTCGCTCCAGTCCACGCCGCGCGTCTTCGTCCACGCGCCCGGTGACCAGCACGAGTTTGCGCCTCTCCGTGATGCCCGGCCGGCGCGCGAATTCGGCGGCCTGCGCATTCCACCACACGTAATCGAGATCCGCCGCGACGACGCGTTCCCCACTGAGCGCGACTCCCGCGACCAAGACGCCGCTTGCCGTGATGCTCTTGAAGCGGCCGGTTGACGACTGGTGCACAGCGAGCGCCCGCACGCCGTTGACCAGGGCGCGTGCGCGTACTTCTCCTTCGACCGTTGTCGCATCGCGGATGACACTTTCACGACCCGTCGCACCGGGAAACTGCTCGAGCGCCGTGACCAGTGCCGTCTGTAACGTCGGCGTGAACCAGCGATTGCGAAAGAAATCGCGTACCACGCGTCCGTCAATGCCCATTGCCGTGAGCGTCGCCTGGTTGCGTGATTGGAGGTCTATCGCCGGCACGTTCCATACGGAATCGCGCACGGTGTCGTCGAACTCGACCGCGTATTGCAGCGGTGCGGCCGCAAGGCCCAACGCCGTGTCGATCGCGAAGGAGCCGGCAAACGACGCGGCGGCCGCCTGATCGAGCTTGGGACGCAACACCGGATTCGTGGTGTACGGGTCGATGTTGAGCTTCTTCGCCCATTCGCGACGCGCCTTGTTGTAGCCGAAAGGATCGCCGGTGAAGAGCGGCGGCGCAGGCCCGCCGGCCGATGGAGCGGCGGTGGACGGCTGTGCGCCGCTCGAAAGATCGGTTGCCTTGTCCACGACCGCATTCACGCCGACCTCCGCGACGCGTCCGATGCGGCCGAATATGGTGCCCAGGCCAGAGGCGAGATTTTCAACCGTACCCGCCGGGTTCGTGACCGCGCTGCGCACGAGCTGAACGGGAGCACTCGCTGCTTGCGTCAACGACTGCTGGAAAGCATCCGTCTTGTTCACTTGGTCGAGGGCCTGGATTGCGGGAAGCTCGGCCTCGCGCACGGCCAGCATGCGGCGGCCCGAGACATTGAATACACCGTATGTCGACCGAAGCTCGAACTGGCCGAGGTAATTCTGAATTGGCACAATCGGGGGGAGCGAGAACAGCGGCCCGCTCACCGCGCTTTCAGGAAGAAGGTCGGTAACCGCCACGCGGGGAGCCTCGGTCTGCAGCGGCTGCGCGCCGCAGGATAAAGAGAATGCAAAACAGGTGGCCGTCACGGCCATGGTCCTGGTCATCATCGACGGGAATCTCCGTTGAATGCTAAGGCGCACCGCAGGCGTCGCGCCGATCGGATGGACAGCGGCGTCAATTCAATTGCTCGGGGGCGACAGAGACTCCAGCTGATTCAAACGCTTCATCGCCTCCAGGGCCCGAAGCGAGTTGTAGTTGATGCCGGCGGCATTGAGGCTGCTGCCCTGCTGGAACGGGAATTCAGGCAGCGTCACCAGAAATTCCTTGAGCTTCTGTTGTACCGGTACGAACAGCCAAATATTGTCGCCGTACCACCGGACGTACATCCCGGATTCCTCCGGCGCTCTTTCGTACGGATCGGCGCGAAGATTGACGATCACGGGCCACGCCGGTATTTCGCGGATTGCGGTCGCGATGTTGCCGTGGGTGACTGCGAAATGCACCTTCCAGTCGTTCCAGCGGACGGCGTTCAGTTCTCCGCCTTGGCCGAAGTAGAAGATCTCCTCGCGCGGCCCCTTCTTCATCTCGCCCTTGAAGTAGGGCAGGAAGTTGTAACCGTCAGCATGGACCTTGAAGGTCTTGCCGTTAGCGTTGTACCCTTGTTTCAGCTTCGCTACGATGTCCGGCACGCCCGCCGCCGCGAGCAGCGTCGGCATCCA
This sequence comes from Betaproteobacteria bacterium, assembly GCA_040005035.1. Taxonomy (GTDB): domain Bacteria; phylum Pseudomonadota; class Gammaproteobacteria; order Burkholderiales; family Casimicrobiaceae; genus PALSA-1003. Next base: position 44,264 of record JBDTZQ010000007.1, read on the forward strand.
ATCCTCTTGCGAAAAGATTTCGTTGACGATCGTGCCCGGCTTGATGACGCCCGGCCAGCGCACGAGCATCGGCACGCGGAAACCGCCTTCCCA
>JBDTZQ010000066.1:0-15287 GCA_040005035.1 Betaproteobacteria bacterium
CCAGCCAGGAGGTGTTGAGGCATCCGGACGAGCACGTCTACCGCCTCGGCACGCTCGCGATGCCAGCCGAAGCGACGATGGCCGGTGCTCGCGAGGCGGGGGCGGTCGAACTCTTCGTTGCCCGCACGCAGGCCGTCGACCGGCGCTTTGTGCTCAGCGACCAGAACGTCGGCCCGATCGTCGAAATCTGCCGCCGGCTCGACGGCATTCCGCTTGCGATCGAACTGGCGGCGGCGCGCGTGCCGCTGCTCGGCGTCGACGCGGTGCGCGATCGGCTCCACGAGCGCTTCCGCCTGCTCACCGCGGGCTCGCGGCTGGCGCTGCCGCGTCATCAGACACTGCGCGCGGCCTTCGAGTGGAGCTATAGCCTACTCTCGGTGGCGGAGCAGACGGTATTCAATAAGCTTGGCGTGTTCGGCGGCAGCTTCTCCCTCGAATGCGCGCAAAAGCTGGTCGCCGATGACCGTATGGACGAGTGGACCGTGCTCGATCACCTCGGTGCGCTGGTCGACAAGTCGCTGGTAGGCGTCGATGATGACGGCGCCGCGCGATACCGAATGCTGGAGACGACGCGGGCGTTTGCACTCGAGCGCCTCGCGGCGAGCGGCGAGACTTCGCAGACGATGCGCCGACATGCGGAAGTCATGCTTGAATTGTTCGAGCACGTCTATCAGGAGGTCCTTGAGGGCACGCCTTCGGCAATGGTCATCGATAAGCTGAGTGCCGATCTCGACAATCTCCGCGGCGCGCTTCACTGGGCCGGAGAAGAGGGCGGCGATCGTCGAATTGCGATCGCGCTGTTCGGCGCGGCGGTGGCCGGCCACGGATTCTTCTACTACGCGCCACTCAAAGCGGCGCACTGGATCGAAACGTTGCGGCCGCTGGTGGACCCGTCTATTCCTTCCGCCGATGCGGCGCGCTTCTGGCTCGCCTGCGCCAGCTGGAGTGCCGTTCATTCGCCGATTGCAACGATCGACGACGCGAGGCGAGCCGTTGCCCTTTATCGGGACCTCGATGACAGGGTAGGCATGTGTCGGGGATGGACGGCACTGGTCTATGCATTGCAGGCAACCGGGCATGCCGACGAGGCCAGGCTTGCACTCGACGAACTACTCGCGTTGCGCGATCCGGCTTGGCCGCCGTGGCACCTGGGACTCATCGATAACATCGCTGCACTGGTATTGTTCAGTGTCGGAGATCTGAGCAGTGCCCGCCGTCACGCACTTGCGATGCTCGCCGCGTGTCGACAAGTCAGCGGGGATGTCGACCAGTGCGTCGCTCTGACGATACTGATCGAATTGGATATCGTCGCCGGTAATGTGCATGCGGCCGCGGCAACGGCCGAGGAAATGCTTGCTCGGCATCCAGCACTTTGGGAGCCAACCGAAGACGGCCGAGGATTACGCACTGCTGCGACCGCACTGATGAGCGTGGATCGCCTGGATGAAGCCGAACCGCTGTACCGCGAGGCGTTGTCCCGCGTGTTCCGAAATTACGGCCACGGCGCTCCCATGTTCCATGATGTAGCGATGTTCTTGGCGCTGCGCGACCGCATCGAGGCCGCGGCACGCGTCTTCGCCTATGCGGAACGTATCCATGAGGTCCGACGCTTGAGCCCTCGGCCCGTCGCGCGGCATTTACGGGAGCGGTTGCTGACCCTCCTGAGCGCACAGCTTCCGGCCGACGTGCTTTCGCGCTTGTACGACGAAGGTCGCCAGATGACCGATGATGAGGCCCGCAACCTGGTATTTCCGGCGCCAATATCGAAGGTGTAAGCGAAGTTACGACGCTCCCTACCGCCGGACTCGTTCTGCAATTTACACTCGCGCATTCCTTGCTAAAGTCGGCACGCCCGCGGAAAGAACCCCATGGCATTGCAGCAGCTGAGCGACGAACAGATACGGACGTGGACGCGCGGGCAGAAAGACGAGTCGTGGCTGAAAAACGTCTTTCGCGGCAGCATGCCGCAGCTCACGATCCGTTCCGGCCTGACGGGTTTTGTTCTTGGCGGCGTGCTAGCCGCGACGGCTCTCTACATCGCCGCTAAGACCGGAATCGGCATCGGCGTCGGCGTCGGCCTGACTTCGGTCATCCTTGCCTTCGCGTTCTACCGCATCATGCACAGCGCCGGGATCGCCACCGACTTCACGGTGCTGGAGAACAATTGCACGCAGTCCATTGCTACGGCCGCCGGCTACATGGCACAGCCGCTGAGCGCAAGCCTGGTGGCGTACATGCTGGTCACCGACCGGATCATTCCCTGGCAGCACATGATCATCTGGATGTGCGTGGTGTCGATCATCGGGGTGCCGCTCGCCTTTCCGATGAACCGGCGCTTCATCAACGAGGAGCAGCTGCCGTTCCCGGAAGGGCGGGCGAGCGGCGTGGTGCTCGATGCGCTGTCCACGGGCGCGGCCGCCACCGGCATGTTCAAGGCGCGACTGCCCGGTTATACCGCAATGTTCACGGCCATCTACCAGGCCATCATCAGCGACGGCTGGATGAAACTGCTGCAGTTCAAGATCCTGCGCATGGACCATTGGGCGGGCATGAAGGAGCCGTGGACGTTTCACGAGCGTCTCGATTCCTATTACTACGCGGCCGCGGCGAAGGCGAACCTGTACATTCCGACCATCCTCGGCACCGACATCCGGACGCTGGGCCTGCGCCTCACCCTCGATCGAGGCGGCGAATCCGGGCGTGAAGGTGCGCGCGGTCGGCACCGGCCCCGGAGACGGCGGCTCGTGGTGGGACGGTAGCACCTCAGCGGTGGGTCGATCAGTATTCCCACGCCGGCGAGGCTCAACAAATAGCGCTGATGCGCTCCCGGATGCATTATTTCGGAACGACGCTGTCAAATGCCCGAGGCGCGCTGTCAAATGCGCGAGTCCGGCGAACCCTCATTCGCAGGAGGTCTACACCGTGGTGTCCGTCAATCGCCCGTCATTTGGCTCGAGGCTCGTTCTCGTGGTCGTCGCCGCTTTCGCCCTCGCTCACGCCCCCGCGCACGCCGCCAAAGCCACCGAGTGCGCCAAGATAGGCATCTGCTATTGCGTCAACGATGAGCTCAAGCCGACGATCGGCACCAAGGTCGAGCGCTTCCGGCAACTGATCGCCGAGCAGCGCAAGGCGGGCAAGGTTGTCGGCTACCTGAGCGTGCCGCTCACATCCACGGCCGGCGGCAACTTCAACGTGAACAAGGAAGTCGCGGAAAGCGCCAAGGCAGCCATCGAAAAGCGCTTCGGCGCAGATTTCATTTTCGTCCTCAATCCCGGGACGCTCGATGCCGATCTGCCGAAGGGCACGGGTGCGGACTACATGCTGATGTGGGCCACGCTGATCGAGGGCACCGACGGTCTGGGCGAGTTCGACTTCGTGTATTTCGCCGGGCCGCAGGATTTCGCCCGCTATTTCGGATTCGACGGCAACAATGACATGGGCAAGATCGATGCGTACTTCGACAAGCGCGCCAAGTCCGATCCCGATTTCGAGAAGGCGGTGCAGAACGGGCTCACCAAGTCCGCGTTTCGCAAGTATTACGCGATACGCGCATCGTCATCGGTGAGCCGCGGTGCGCACGACGAGTGGAACATCGTCCGCCTGATCAACGAGCGGCGCCGCGCCGACGCCAAGCTGGGTATTGGCAACCAGATTCCGATAATGTTCGATGGCCACGGCGTGGACCCCGCCGACTCCGAGGCACCCGTGTCCGACGGCTATGTCGGCAGGTGCGCGCCGTGACGGGACGATAAATCGCTCGCTTTCGCGGGAGTTCGCCCGTTAGCCGCCCGTCGAGTTGACGCCCCCCGCGCCAGTCGAGTACCGTCGGCAGCTGAGCGCAAGACCCTGCAAGACTGCGATCGCTCGAAAAGAACGCAGCGACAATGCCACTGGAGGATTCCCCATGACCGTCATCCGTCGCTTCCGTCAGACCACCCGCGCCGTTGCGTTGTTCGGGTTTGCGCTGTTCGCGTCTCTGCCCGCACTCGCCGCCGACACGCTGAACGTCTATTCGATCTGGCCCGAGAACTGGGCGAAGCCGATGTTCGAGGAGTTCGAGAAGGCCACCGGCATCAAGGTCAACTTCGTGCGCTTCTCGTCGGGCGAGGCGCTCGCCCGCGTCATCGCCGAGAAGAACAACCCGCGCGTGGACGTTCTCTTCGGCGGCCCGGTCGAAACCTATGCTGCGGGGATCAACGAAGGAATATTCGAGCCGTACAAGCCGCCGTCCTTCGCCGCCTTGCCGCCGCGCTTTCGCCAGGCGGACGGGCAGTGGGTTGCCATCGCAGACGATCCGCTGGTGTTCATGACCAACGACAAGTTCCTCAAGGAGAACAACCTCAAGGCGCCGGCGTCGTGGAACGACCTGCTCGCGGCGCCGTACAAGAACATGCTGCAGATGGCCGACGCCCGCACGTCGGGCACGGCGGTCACGCGCATCTTCTCGGTCCTTGAAGTCAACGGCCGCGACGAGACCAAGGCCTTCGACTACATGAAAAAGCTGCGCCCCAACGTCCAGCTCTACACCAAGAGCGGCGGCGGCGGCACGCTGCCGGTGGGCCTGGGTCAGGCCGGCGGCGGCATCTTTTTCATCGTCGACGCGCTGGACACCAAGGCCAAGGGCTACGACGTCACCATCAGCTTTCCGCAGGAAGGCATCGGCACGGCGGCCGAGGGCATCGCGCTGATCAAGGGCGCGAAGAATCCAGCGCTCGGCAAGAAGCTCATTGACTGGGCCACGTCGCCGGCGATGCAGAACAACTTCGCCAAGTACAAGATCAACTTCGTGCCGGCGCACCCGGACGTCGTGCTCGAGCCCAGCCTCGCGGCGGTGCTCAAGGGCGCCAAGATCTTTCCGATCGACGCGGAGTATGCGGGTGCCAACCGCAAGCGGATCGTCGATCGCTGGGTCGCCGAAGTATTGAACCCATAGCGCCGGCAGCATCGTGACGAGCGCGACCGCCCGCCCGTGGACGGGCGCGCGCATGGTCATGGGCTTGCGCAACGACCCGGCGGTCGCGATCGCCGTCATCGTGCTGTGGGCGTTGCTGGCGCTGTTCGTCGTCTACCCGCTGGTGATGCTGCTCGGCCGGGTGCTCACCGACCACGGCACGTTCACCACTGCCGGGCTCATGGCAGTTCTGACCGACCGGCATCAGATCCGCGCCTTCTGGAACAGCCTGCTGCTGGCAGTGCTGGTGGGCTTCGCCGGAACGGTGCTCGGTTTCCTGTTCGCGTTCACCGCCGCGCGCGAGCGCCTGCCGCGCGAACTGATCACGGTCATCGATGCGGTGGTCCTGCTGCCGCTCGTCTCGCCGCCGTTCACCACCGCCATCGCGATGATCTTTTCGTTCGGGCCACGCGGGCTCATCACCTACGATCTGCTCGGACTCAAAGGTGCCACGGTTTACGGACTGACCAGCACGCTGGCCTCCGAGGTGATGACGTACTTCCCGATCGCTTATTTGACGCTGCGACCGCTGCTCGCCGCGATCGATTCCAACGTCGAAGGCATGGCGCTGTCGCTCGGCGCGTCGCGCTGGCGGGTGTTTCGCACGGTCACGCTGCCGCTCACCGTTCCTGGCCTCGCCAACGCGTTCCTGCTGCTGTTCGCGGCGTCGCTCGCCGATTTCGCCACGCCGCTGATCCTCGCCGGCAACAACTTTCCCGTGTTGCCGACGCAAGCATTCCTGCAGATCACAGGGCTGTTCGACTTGCGCGGGGGTGCCGCGCTGTCCTTCGTGCTGCTGTTTCCGGCGCTCTTGGTGTTTGTATTGCAGCGCTACTGGGTCAGCCGCCGCTACTACGTCACCGTCACCGGCAAGGGGGCAGGGCAGACGCCGTTCGACAGCATTTCACCCGACGCGCGCGCGGCGCTGCTGGCGATCTGCGCGCTGGTGGCGCTGGTCATCGTCTACTTCTACGCCTTGCTGCTCTATGCCTCGATCGTGGTGGCGCTGGGCGCCAATCACACGCTCACGCTGCAGCACTATCGCACGATCTTCACCGACGGGCTGAAGGCGATTCGCGATACGCTGATCATCGCCGCCTTTGCGATGCCGCTCGGCGGTCTATACGGCATCCTGCTCGGCTACCTGGTCACCAAGAAATCGTTCTTGGGACGGCGCTCGATGGAGCTGGTCTCCATGATCAACTACGCGCTGCCGGGGACCATCGTCGGCATCGCCTATCTCATCGCCTTCAACGATCCGCCGATCGAGCTGGCGGGCACCGCACTTATCATCATCGCCTGCTACATCTTCCGCTACGGACCCACCGGCATCCGCGCTACGGTGGCATTGCTGCAGCAGATCGACAAGAGCCTCGAGGAAGCCTCGCAGGGGCTCGGCGCCGGCAGCGCCACAACGTTTCGCCGCGTCACGCTGCCGCTGATCATGCCCGCGTTCTTCGCCGGGCTCGGCGTCGTGTTCATCCGCTCCATGACGGCGATCAGCGCCACGATCTTCCTGGTGTCGATCAGCTGGACGCTGATCACGGTGAAAATACTGGAGAACATCACCGAGCTATCGCTGGGTCCCGCGGCGGCGTTCTCGGTGCTGGTCGTGGTCATCGTGTTCGTGGTGATCGCCATCATCGGCCGGGTGCTGCACCGATTCCGCGCGCCCGGTGCCGTGTCGATGACCAACCTGCTCGGGGGATGAGTGCGATGACCGAGTCGGTCGGCAATCGGGTCGGCGTGCGGATCGACGGCGTATCCAAGCGTTTTGCGCATCGCGTCAAGGGCGAGGTCTACGCCGTGCGCGAGGTGTGCCTCGACGTGCGGCCGGGCGAATTTCTCACCTTGCTAGGCCCCTCCGGGTGCGGCAAGACGACGACGCTGCGCATGATCGCGGGTTTCGAAACGCCGGATGCCGGAAGCGTTCATTTCGGCGAGCGCGACATGACCGGACTGCCGGCGAACCAGCGCGACATCGGTTTCGTCTTCCAGAATTACGCGCTGTTTCCGCACCTGTCGGTGTTCGAGAACGTTGCCTATGGGCTGCGCGTGCGGGGTCGCACCGATGCCGAAATCGGCAAGAGCGTCGGCGATGTGCTGGCTTTGGTCGGCCTCGCCGGGTACGAACAACAGTTTTCCGGCCAGCTTTCCGGCGGCGAGCAGCAGCGCGTCGCGCTGGCGCGGGCGATCGTGATCCAGCCCAGCGTGCTGCTGTTCGACGAGCCACTGTCCAATCTCGACGCCAAGCTGCGCGTGCAGATGCGTCAGGAGATTCACGACTTGCAGCGGCGCCTGGGCATCACGACGGTGTACGTGACGCATGACCAGGAGGAAGCGATGGCGGTGTCCGACCGGATCGTGGTCATGCATCAGGGTCGCGTGATGCAGGAGGGGACTGCCGAGGACCTGTACCATCGGCCGTCGTCGCAGTTCGTCGCCCAGTTCGTCGGCCGCGTGAATCTGGTCGCCGGGCGCGTCACGGAAGCCGCGGGTGACACGGCCAGGATCGCAGCCCTGGGCACAATGCTCAGTGTGCGACCGTCGCCCGCGGGGCTCGCGCCCGGTGCGCCGGTGCGTCTGGTCGTGCGACCGGAAGCGATCAGCATCCTGCGCACGGATGCGGGGCCGCTGCAGGCCACCGTCGAATCGCGCACGTTCCTCGGCGAGAAGATCGAGTACGTCGTTCGCTGCGCGGGCGAAGCGCTGCAAGTCGTTTGCTATGACGAGCGCCGCGGAGAGGTCATTCCCCCCGGCGCGGCGGTTTCTCTGCGCTTCGGCGCAGACGCCGTGACCGTTCTGCCGGCGACACTCGCCGAGGATCATCGCGATGCGTGAGATGTTCCGACGCCGCACATCAAGACGCGCGATGGTGCGCGCGCTGGTGCTCGCCTGCGGTTGCTTTGTGGTCGGTGCAGCGGACCACGCCACCGCAGCCGACGTCCCGCGCGAAGCGCATGGCATGGCCGACAATTTCGCGGCACCCGGTCTGGCGCTGGCCTGGGCTGTCGTTCGGGGCGCGAGCGAGGCGACCACGTTCGTGGTCGTGCGCATCGTCACCGATCCTGCGCGGTATGCATGGATCAGCGTGATCGGCATCGATCCCTTCTCCAAGGGCGAGCAGCCGTTGCGGCCACCGACCCCAAGTCCGGGGGCGACCGACGTCCGCGCGCCGCGCTCGCACTTCGCGGATTTTCCGCGCACTGAGTTTCGCCTTTACGACGGCGAAGCCGGCGCACGGTCCGGGGCGCCGACGCTCGTGGTGTTCTATCTTGGCGTGCCGGACACGACGCCGGAATTTGCCACCGAGGACAAGCTCGAGGCCTATCTCGCGGATCGCATCGCGCGTATCCGCGGCGCCGGAGGCAAGGCGCCGTGACCCGCGACGAGCTTGCGCGCCTGCTCGATCACTCGGTCCTGAAACCGGAAGCGACAGAACGCGACATTCGCGCCGGCGCCGATCTCGTGCGCGCGCTGCGCGTCGGGTTCTATTGCGTGCAGCCATGCTGGGTAAAGCTCGCCGCCGAAGCCATCGGCAGCGATGGCGCACGCGTCGTCAGCGTGATTGGCTTTCCGCACGGCTGCGACCGTGCCGAAGTAAAAGCGCGCGCGGCGGCGATCGCCGTGGCCGACGGTGCCGGCGAGATCGACGTGGTTATGAACTTCGGCGCGCTGAAGAGCGGTGACTCGGCGCTGGTCGCGACGGAAATGGAGGCGGTCGTCCGCGCCGTACGGGGTGTTGCGGTCAAGGTAATCCTCGAAGCCACGGTGCTTTCCCAGGCCGAGAAACAGCTTGCCTGTCGCCTTGCGTGCGATGCCGGGGCGGCGTTCGTCAAGACGTCGACCGGTTTTCATGCGAGCGGCGGCGCCACCGTGACCGATGTGCGGCTCATGCGCGCGGCCGTCGGGGACAGGCTCGGCGTCAAGGCATCGGGCGGCATCCGCAATCACGTCGATGCACGGTCGATGCTCGATGCGGGAGCCAGCCGCATCGGGACCTCCGCCAGCGCCGCGATCCTCGAACAATGGGAAGGATCGAACTAGCTACGGGCTGGGCTGCATCTGCGCCGACGTCAGGATTCGCACACCGTGCCGGGCCTCGCGCATGGCCGCCACCATGGCAGACGCGACGTCGCGCGCCTCGATCGGCCGAAGGGACCGCGGCACCATCGACCGCAGCGGCGCGAACAAGCGCGCCGTCCACAGTTCACCCGACCGTGCCGGTTGCCCCAGGGCCGCGCGATTACCCAGCAATAACGACGGTTGCGCAATGACGATGGATTCGTACCCGAGTTGCGCAATCGTTTCCTGCATCTCGCCTTTCACCCGGTTGTAGAAGATGCGCGATTTCGCGTCGGCGCCCAACGCCGACACCACTGCCAATCGCGTGGCGCCGGCGGCTCGCGCCGCTCGTGCGATATTCACGACGAAATCGAAGTCGACCTGACGGAAAGCGGTCTCCGAGCCGGCGACCTTGATCGTCGTGCCCAGCGCGATGAACAGATCGTCGACTTTCGGAAACGGCGTCGGCAATCGAGCGAAGTCGACGACGTGCACCTGCAGCTTGGCGTGCAGCACGATGTCCGGCGCTGCGCGGCGCGACAGGACGTGCACGCTGCGGTAGTCCGCACTGCCCAGCAGCAGCGGCAAGAGCGCACGACCGACCAACCCGGTGGCGCCGGCGAGCAACACGATCCGTAGTGCTCGGTCCATGGACTTACTCTACCGCTCCGTCGCCGCGGCGCACAGGGCAGTGCAATTTGACGGACAGTCGATGTTGCGCGCGTCCTGGCGTACACTGTTTGCAAACGCTGGCCGCTCGAGCGCGCGACAGTCGTCTTGCTAAGGAGAAGCACATGCCGAAGTCGAAAGTTCTCACCGGCGCAGAGGTCGCCAGGCTGCCGCCGATGCTGTTCGGCAAGATCCGTTGGCACAGGGGATTGGGGAGTCCAGTCGGCGATCCCTGCAGTGGATTTCGCATCGCGGTCGACGAGCACACCATATCGCAGTTTCGCACGGGCAAATCGGGGCCGGAAACGATTCCGGGCACAGGCGTCTGGAAAGTCGCCATGCCGTCGGCCCCGTGTTCCGCCGCGCCCGACGAAGGCGACATGCACGTGGTGCGGTTCGACGTGCCCGGTGTCCACCTGAATGGATTTCCCGATGGAAAGTATCGGATCAAGCCGGAGCTGACCGGCAACTGGAGCAAGCCGCTCATCCCGATGATGCTCGGCTTTAAGCTGATCGAACCGCTCTCTTACTACGTTTCGCTCACCAAGGACCGGCACATCGTGTCGGTGGACTTCGAAGTCGTGCAGCATGCTTGGAGCGTGTTCGGATCGGGGTGACACCAACACTCACGCAGTCATTCCAACGCCGCAACCAACGAGAAGACCCTTATCGTTGTTCCATTGTGCGTCGCTACTGCCGCGCTGGGGCTCCTCGGCGCGCCGACCATCGCGGTTGCACAGTCGCCAAGGAAAGTCTATCGGGTCGGCTGGCTTGGTGTCGGCCAGGCTCCATCCAGCGCTATTCGAAATGTCGGTGACTTTCAACAGGGTCCGCTCGACGTCGGGTATGTCGAGGGTAAGAATGGCCAGCGTCGCGTCGGGCTGGTAGCAACCAGAGTGCGGCAATCGTTCAGGTACGATGCGGGTCTCGCCCTCAGTGGCCGTACTCAGGAAGCCCTCCATGTCACGCATCGTGACCGTCGGCGCCGCGCAGCTGGGGCCCGTCGCCCGCGCGGACAGCCGCGCGCACGCCGTCGCCCGCATGATCGCGTTGCTGCGCCAGGCGGCATCGCACGGCTGCAACCTGGTCGTCTTTCCCGAATGCGCTCTCACCGCTTTTTTCCCGCACTGGTACTACGATCGGCAGGAGGAGATCGACGCGTATTTCGAGCGCGCCATGCCGAACGCCGCGACGCAACCGCTTTTCGACTGCGCGCGCGAGCTCGGCATCGGCTTCTACCTCGGCTTTGCGGAACTTGCAGTCGAAGACGGCGCAACGCACCACTTCAATACCTCGATCCTCGTCGAGCGCGACGGACGTATCGTCGGCAAATACCGGAAGGTCCACCTGCCCGGCCACGCGGAGCACGAGCCGTGGCGCCCTTACCAGAACCTCGAGAAGCGCTACTTCGAGGTCGGCAACCTTGGTTTTCCTGTGTTCCGCGCGTTCGGCGGCATCGTGGGCATGGCGATCTGCAACGACCGCCGCTGGCCGGAGACGTATCGCGTCATGGGCCTGCAGGGCGTCGAGATGATCCTGCTCGGCTACAACACGCCGATGCACAATCCGCCGGCGCCCGAGCACGATCCGCTATCGGGCTTTCACAACGCGCTGGTGATGCAGGCGGGGGCGTACCAGAACGGCTGCTGGGTCGCAGGCGTCGCCAAGGCCGGCGACGAGGACGGGGTGCGGCAGATCGGCAACTCGATGATCGTCGCGCCCTCGGGCGAGATCGTGGCGGCGTGCTCGACGGAGCGCGACGAGCTCATCGTAGCGCGCTGCGACCTCGATCTCACACGCTCGTACAAGGACACCACGTTCAATTTCGCCGCGCACCGCCAGCCGCAGGCGTACGGATTGATCGTGGAGCGCACCGGCGCGGTCCTGCCGCCGGAGTAATCGCGGCTATTTGGTCAGCCGGGGCAGCCAGAGCGAGATCGCCGGGATATACGTGACGAGCAGCAGCGCGAGGCAGATCGCGCCATAAAACGGCCATAGCTCCTTCGACACCTGTTCCATGGTCACCTTGCCGATCGCGCGCCCTACGAAAAGCGTCGGCCCCACCGGCGGCGTGACGAGGCCGATGCCCTGGGCGCTATGCGCCGTCTCCGCCAGGCCACCATTTGCCGCCGACGACCATGCCGTTGAGGCGCAGGCGCCGATCGGCATCGAGGCGCTCGCCCTGCGTGTCGTAGAACGCGAAGGCGCCCCGCTCGATGTCGACGACCGTCGCGTCGCCGGTGCCGCCGACCGCCAGCGTGCCCAGCGACGGCCGCCGGATCGCCCGCGCCGGCGCCACGGTGACCGCGGCGACCAGCGCCTCCAGCTCGACGCCGAGCACAAGGAACTTGGACATGGTCGTCAGCAGGTCGAACGCCGGACCGTCGATATTGAGCACGTGCACGTCGCTCGAAATCACGTCCGGCCGAAAGCCCGCTGCGAGCAAACCGCGGCAGGCGTGGAAGCCGAACGAGCCGGCGCCGTGTCCGATGTCGAAAGTCACGCCGCGCTCGCGTGCCAGCAGCGCTTCCTCGCGTACCCCGCCGTCGGAACGCAGCAGCGAGTTGGGGAACGGCCGGTAGCAGTGCGTCAGCACGTCGCCCGGACGCAGCCGGTCGAGCACGTCCTTGCGGCTGGGCGGCGGATGGTCGATGTGCGCCATCAACGGCAGGTCGAGCTCCTCGGCCACCTCGAGCGCCATCTCCAGCGGTGCGATGCCGCTCGCGCCACCGGCGCCTCGTCCGACGCGCACCTTGATGCCGACGATCAGGTCGCGGTGCTCGCGCGCGACGCGCACGCATTCGTTGAGATCGAACAGCCGCAGGTCCGACGATTCGCCGACCATCACGGTGCGACTAAACGCGAAGATGCCGGCGAACGAGACGTTGAGGTACGCGAGAATGCGTACCGCCGAAGGCTCGATGACGTGGCGGCGGAAGCCGGGGAAATTGCCCGGCCCCGCGGTTCCCGCGTCGATGAACGTCGTCGTGCCGCTGCGCCGCGCGATCGGCTCGGCCTCGACGCCGATCGACGTCCCGCCCCAGTAGACATGCGTGTGCAGGTCGATCATCCCCGGGGTGACGATGGAGCGGGTGACGTCGCGCTCCACTGCGCCCTTGTCGGCGATTCGCGGCGCCACCGCAGCAACCACGCCGCCCGTGAATCCGACGTCGCAGGTTTCGTCGCGGCCGCTTGCGGGGTCGATGACGCGGCCTCCGCGCAGGATCAGATCCATGCTTCGTGACTCCTCTCGGTCAGAACGGTTGAAGGCAGCGTGCGAATCATGCGCGCAGATGACAGGCGACGCGATGTCCCGGCGCGATCTCGCGCAGCAGCGGCGATTCGACGCGGCAGCGGTCGAACACGTACGGACAGCGCGTATGAAAGCGGCAGCCCGCCGGCGGCGCGATCGGACTCGGCACATCGCCCGGCAGGATGATGCGCGCACGCTTCGACGTCGACGCCGGGTCGGGCACCGGCACGGCGGACAGCAGCGCTTCGGTGTAGGGGTGCTGCGGACTCGAGAACAGCGCGCGGCGCGGCGCCAGCTCGACGATGCGCCCCAGGTACATCACCGCGACGCGATGACAGATGTGCTCGACCACGGCGAGGTCGTGCGCGATGAAAAGATACGACAGTCCGAATTCCGCTTGCAGATCCATCAGCAGGTTGATGACCTGCGCCTGCACCGAAACGTCGAGCGCCGATACCGGCTCGTCGCACACGATCACCTTCGGCTCGACGGCGAGCGCGCGCGCAATGCCCAGGCGCTGGCGCTGTCCGCCGGAGAACTCGTGCGGATACTTGCGCATCTGGTCGGGGCGCAGGCCGACGCGCGCAAACAGCTGCTCGACGCGTGCGCGCCGCTCCTCGCCGTGCGCGAGGCCGTAATTGTGCAGCGGCTCGCCGACGATCTCGCCCGCGCTCATGCGCGGATTAAGCGACGCGTACGGATCCTGGAAGATCACCTGCAATCGCCGGCGGCGCGAGCGCATCGCGGCACGGTCGAGCCCGGTGATGTCCTCGCCCTGCAGCTTGATCGTGCCGCTGGTCGGGTCGACCAGGCGCAGGATCGCCTTGCCGGTCGTCGACTTTCCGCATCCGCTCTCGCCGACCAGTCCCAGCGTTTCGCCGGTGGCGACATCGAACGAAACCCCGTCGACCGCCTGCACCCTCCCCACTTCCCGTCCAAGCAGCCCGCCGTGCACCGGAAAATGCTTCACCAGCGCATCGACCTCGAGCACGGCCTGCGATGCAGGCATCAGTGCCCGCCCGGCCGCCCGAAGGGCACTGTCTGCCCCCTTTGGGGGCAGCGAACGCAGTGAGCGTGGGGGTCCTTCAAGTGCCCGCCCGGCCGCCCGAAGGGCACTGTCAGCCCCCTTTGCGGGCAGCGAACGCAGTAAGCGTGGGGGTCGTTCATGTCAGGCACGAACCATCTCGGGCAGTGTATCGGCGTGCCAGCAGGCGACCACATGTCCCGGGGCGGCTTCTCGCTCCGGCGGAAACGCCACGAGGCATTGCTCGGTCGCATGCGGACATCGCGCCGCGAAGGTACAGCCCTCGCTCATGCCGATCAGCGACGGCACGACGCCCGGAATTTCGGTGAGGCGGCGCGCGCTCGCGGTCTCGTCGGGAGTACGGTTGAGCCGCGGGATCGAAGTCATCAGGCCGCGCGTGTATGGATGCCGCGGGCGCGCGAACAGGTCGGTGACGCTGGCTTGTTCGACCTTCCTGCCGGCGTACATGACTACAACGCGCTGCGCGGTCTCGGCAATCACGCCCAGGTCGTGCGTGATGAGCATGACGGCGGCGCCGGTGCGCGCCTTCATTTCCAGCATGAGCTCGAGGATCTGCGCCTGGATGGTGACGTCGAGCGCGGTCGTCGGCTCGTCGGCAATGAGCAAGGTCGGTGTGCACGCCATGGCGATGGCGATCATCACGCGCTGCCGCATCCCGCCGGAGAGCTGATGGGGATATTCGCCGGCACGACGGCGCGGCGCCGGAATCTCGACCAGCGTCAGCATCTCGACGGCTCGATCGAGCGCGGCGCGGCGTGGCAGGTTCTGATGCAGCGCGACGGTCTCGGCGATCTGCCGGCCGACGGTCATAACCGGGTTCAGGCTGGTCATCGGCTCCTGGAAGATCATGCTGATGCGGTTGCCGCGGATCGCGCGCATCTGCGCGGGCGGCATCGTGAGCAACTCCTTGCCCTCGAAGAGGACGCTGCCCGCCACGATGCGTCCCGACGCCGGCGGCACCAGGCGCATGATCGACAGCGCCGTCACCGACTTGCCGCAGCCGCTCTCGCCGACGACGCCCAGCGTCTCGCCGCGGGCCAGCGACAACGACACGCCGTCGACGGCCTTGACCACGCCGTCGCGTGTATGGAAATGCGTGCGCAGCCCCTCGACCGAAAGCACCGCGGCGGCTTCGGCGTTTGAATGATCCCCCCGAACGTCGCTGCGCGCCGCTCCCGCCAGAGGGCGAGGGGGGCGAGCGCCTTGGGGCGGCCCGGCGGCGCTCATGGGTCTCCCCCCGAAGTCGCTGCGCGACTTCCCCCCTCAGGGGGGCGAGCGCCTTGGGGCGGCCCGGCGGCGCTCAT
>JBDTZQ010000201.1:0-4481 GCA_040005035.1 Betaproteobacteria bacterium
ACAGCCAGTTCTCGATCATTTCCTGGGTTCTGATCAAGCTCGGGATCATCGACAAATACATCAATTTTCTCGGCGACGGATGGAACGCGCGCTTCGCGGTGATCGCCGCCAACGTCTGGCGCGGCATTCCATTTGTCGCCATCTGCCTGCTCGCCGGACTGCAGACGATCTCGCCGTCGCTGTACGAGGCGGCGACCATCGACGGGACGACATCGTGGCAACGCTTCCGCTATATCACCTACCCTTTGCTAACGCCGATCATCGCGATCGTGATGACCTTTTCGGTGCTCTTCACGTTCACCGATTTTCAGTTGGTCTATGTCCTCACGCGCGGCGGGCCGGTCAATGCGACGCACCTCATGGCGACGCTGTCTTTCCAGCGCGCGATACCCGGCGGACAGCTCGCCGAGGGCGCGGCGATCGCGACCGCCATGATTCCGTTCCTTCTTGGCGCGGTCCTCGTCAGTTTCTACGGCCTGCAGCGCCGCGCATGGCAACAGGGCTCCAAGGATTGAGGCGATGATCGGCGAGCGAGAGGAGGTGCGCGAAGCTGCGCGGCATTCCGCGGGCGGAATGGACTACCTGGTGACCCGCCAACGCCGGTTCGTGCTGGTCTATGCCCCGCTGCTGATCTTCGGACTGGTCCTGCTCTTCCCGTTCTACTGGATGACCATCACCACCTTCAAGGCCAACGACGATCTGTACGACTACGAGCGCGCGAGCCCGTTCTGGGTGGTCAATCCCACGCTTGGCAACATCCGGAAGCTCTTGTTCGAGACGTCGTATCCCGAATGGCTGCTCAACACCATGCTCATCGCCGGGTCGGCAACATTCCTGTCGCTCTTCGCCAGCGTGCTCGCCGCGTACGCGATCGAGCGCTTGCGCTTCCGCGGCAGTCGCTGGATCGGGGTGGGGATCTACGCGGCGTATCTCGTCCCGCCGTCGATCCTGTTCATTCCGCTGGCGACCATGGTTTTTTCACTCGGCCTGTTCGACACGCGCTGGGCGCTGATCCTGACCTATCCGACGTTCCTCGTGCCCTTTTGCACGTGGCTCTTGATGGGCTACTTCAAGTCGATCCCCTACGAGCTCGAGGAATGCGCTCTGGTGGACGGCGCGACGCGCTTGCAGATACTGCGCAAGATCGTGCTTCCACTGGCGGTACCGGGGCTCATATCCGCGGGGATTTTCGCGTTCACCCTGTCGTGGAACGAATTCATCTATGCGTTGACGTTTGTCTCGTCGTCGGAGTTCAAGACGGTTCCGGTGGGGGTGCTCACGGAGCTGGTCGACGGCGATGTCTACCACTGGGGCTCGCTGATGGCCGGCGCGCTGTTCGGGTCGATTCCGGTGGCGATTCTCTACTCGTTTTTTGTGGAATACTACGTCGCCGGAATGACCGGTGCGGTTAAAGAATAGCTTGCGCCGGGAAGCCGGGTTCGACCGAAGGAGGACGCATCATGCTGGGTAAGCGGGAGGTCGAGCAGTATCGCGAGGAAGGCGTAGTGGTGGTTCCGGATGTGATGAACGAGCCGACCCGCCTGCGCATGCACCAGGTGCTTGCCGACCTGATCGAAGGCTCGCGCGGCGTCAGCGAGCACACCAGCGTCTACGATCTCGAGCCCGGGCACACGCGCGACGAACCGCGGGTACGCAGGATCAAGACGCCGCATCTGGTCGATTCAGTATTCCGCGAGTTCATGCGCTCGCCGAAGCTGGTCGGCATCCTGCAGGCGCTGCTCGGTCAAAGCGTTCGTCTGCATGGGTCCAAGCTCAACCTGAAGGCAGCGCACTTCGGCTCGCCGGTCGAGTGGCATCAGGATTGGGCGTTCTACCCCCACACCAACGACGACCTGCTGGCGGTCGGCGTCATGCTCGACGACACGACCGTTGCCAATGGCGCGATGTACGTGCTTCCGGGCACGCACAAGGGGCAGATACACAGTCACCATGGCGCGGACGGACTCTTCTGCGGCGCGATCGACCCGGAGACCAGCGAACTCGATTTCTCCAGGGCCATCGCCTGCGAGGGCGCGGCGGGCACGTGCTCGTTTCACCACGTGCGCTTGGTGCACGGCTCGGCGCAGAACACCTCGGACCGTTCCCGCGCGCTGCTGCTCTACGAAGCTGGCGCGGCCGATGCGTTTCCCTTGCTCGGCGTTGCCAACTACGACGACTTCAGGGGCCGGATGCTGTGCGGAGACGATACGATCGTGCCACGCGTGCGCGATGCGCCGATTCGTATGCCATTTCCGCCGGCGAAGAACCAGGGATCGATTTACGAGAACCAGACGGCGGGGTCCAGGCGCTATTTCGGCTTCGTCGATACACCGGCGAAGAAATCGGCGACAACATAGCTGCGGAGTGCCGCTCCGGGCGACCCCATGGCGCAAAAGCCTATGCAAAAGCCGACGCAAGAGCCGAACCAAAGGCTGCTCGTATACCAATCGCTCTGGGCGATGGAGCGGCGCCGTCCCGACGGCATGGAATGGACCCTCGATGAAAAGCTGACCAAGATCCGCGATGCCGCATTCGACGGCGCCGGCGTGCGCTTCTTCGACTATCGCTACGCGAGGACGGTGACGGAGTTCCTGCGCGCGCACGGCATGACCTGGCAGGCGCAGTGCTATCCGAAGACCATCGATGACCTGAAGCCGATCATCGAGCACGTGCAGGAACTCGGCGCCGACCACATCAATCTCCAGCCCGACGTCCGGCCGTACTCGCTGGAAGAGTGCGTCCCCTATATCGAGGGGTGGCGTCGCCTCGCCGCCGATGCGGGCATCGCGTTGCACATCGAGACGCATCGCGACCGGATGACGACCGACCTCATTTTCATGCTGCATCTGCTCGACCGCTTTCCGGATTTGCGCCTGACCGGCGATCTTTCGCACTACCTGCTCGGGCGCGAATTCGCCTGGCCGGTCAGCGACGAAAACCACGCGCTCATGCGCCGCGTGATCGATAACTGCTGGGGCTTTCACGGGCGGGTAGCGAGCCGCGAACAGATTCAGGTGCAAATCAGCTTTCCCCAGCACAAGGAATGGCTTGATCTGTTCATGGGCTGGTGGGCGTACGGATTCCGCGAGTGGCGGAAGAAAGCGCCGCCACAGGCGACGCTGACCTTTCTCTGCGAGCTCGGGCCGCGGGAATACGCGATGACGGGCGCGGACGGCTTCGAGCTTTCCGACCGGTTCGACGAAGCGTTGATGCTCAAGGACATGGTGCGCAAGCTGTGGGTCGATCTCGACGCCGAAGCGCTGCGCCAGAAGCAAGCTATTCGCGTGCGTCAGCACGCTGCGTCACCATAACAAGTTGTTCCAACTCAAGGAGGCAGCGATGGCAGACGAGAAGAGACGGCAGGTAGTAGGAGCACTCGGCGCGGCGGCGGCAGGGCTGATGCTGGGTAGCACGGGCGCCCAGGCGCAAATGAGCCTGAAGCCGGAGAAGGGGGCGAAGCTGCGCGTGCTGCGCTGGAAGCGCTTCGTGCAGGCCGACGAGGACCTGTGGCTCGCCAACACGAAGAAGTATTCGGAGATGACGGGCATCGAGATTCGCACCGACCACGAGAATTGGGAAGACGTCCGACCCAAGGCTGCCGTCGCGGCGAACGTGGGCGCGGGGCCCGACATCATCGTAGGCTGGCTCGACGATCCGCACCTCTACCCGGAAAAGCTGCTCGAGGTCACCGACGTCGCCGAATACCTGGGCAAGAAATACGGCGGCTGGTTTCCCGCCGCGCGCACCTACGGAACCGGCGGCAAGAGCAAATGGATCGGCCTGCCTCTGGGAGCAGGAGGCGCGCTCATCAACTATCGCGTGTCGTGGGTCAAGGAAGCCGGCTTCGACAAGGTCCCGACCAATTTTCCGGACTATCTGAAACTTTGCCAGGCGCTGCAAAAGAACGGCCACCCTCCGGGCTTTGCGCTCTCTCATGCGACAGGCGACTCGGAAACATGGATGCACAACATGCTCTGGGGACATGGCGGCAGGCTGGTCGACGAGAAGAACCAGGTCGTGATCAACAGCCCCGAAACGATCCAGGCAATCGAGTACGTGCAACAGCTTTCCAAGACGTTTATCGAAGGCACCGCCGCGTGGAGCGGCGTGTCCAACAACAACGCCTTTCTCGAAGGCAAGATCAGCCTGACCTCGAACGGTATCTCGATCTATTACGCGGCGAAGAACTCCACCGATGCTGCGAAAAAAGCCGTCGCGGCCGACATGGACCATGCGCCGATGCCCATCGGCCCAATCGGGCGTCCGACCGAGCTGCACCTGCTCACGCAGGCGATGATTTTCAAGTACACGAAATATCCCAACGCAGCGAAGGATTATTTGCGCTTCATGTGGGAGCGCGAGCAGTACGAGCCATGGCAGGCTGCGTCGATCGGCTACATCAGCCACCCGCTCAAAGCCTACGACGGCAACAAGTTCTGGGGCGAAGACCCGAAGACGGCGCCGTTCAAGGGCGTGGTCGA
>JBDTZQ010000067.1:0-15157 GCA_040005035.1 Betaproteobacteria bacterium
ACCGCTTCCACGACTTCGAGCGCACCATGCAGCTCAACTATTTCGGCGCGCTGCGCCTGATCATGGGTTTCCTGCCGAAGATGATCGAGAAGAAGCGCGGCCACATCATCAACATTTCGTCGATCGGAGTCTTGTCGAACGCGCCTCGATTCTCGGCATACGTCGCGTCGAAAGCCGCGCTCGACTCATTCTCCGCGTGCGCGTCGTCCGAGTTCCTCGACAAGGGCATCAATTTCACCACCATCAACATGCCGCTGGTGCGCACGCCGATGATCGCGCCGACCAAGATGTACGAGAACGTGCCGACGCTATCGCCCGAGGAGGCAGCCGACCTGGTCGTCGAGGCGATTGTCTACAAGCCAGTGCGCATCGCGACGCGCCTGGGCATATTCGGCGCCGTGGCGCACGCGGTCGCGCCCCGGCTCACGCAGATCCTGCTCAACACCGCTTTCCACATGTTCCCGGATTCGTCGGCCGCCGCCGGAAAAAAGGACGGCACCGCGCAACCGCTGTCTGCGGAGCAAATGGCGTTTGCGCAGCTTACGCAGGGAATTCACTGGTAGCGCGCCGAACAAGCGCCTGGCAAGCGCGAAGACTTATTCTCGCCTCCCCTCCGCGCAGGTGAGATTTTGCGGTAGCAGATCGCGGCCTGCTGCCGTAGAGTGACGCCCTGCGATTGTGCCTTTTTGGGGGCGTCGGAGTGCACGGCCAATCCGGAGTCATCACCTATTTTTTCACGGACATAGAAGGAAGCGCTCGGCTCTGGGACACCGAGCCCGAGCGCATGCGCACGGCGCTTGCGCGCCACGATGCGCTCACCCGCGAGGCGGTCGCGGCGCACCATGGCCGGGTCGTTAAGACGACCGGCGACGGCTTCCACGCCGTGTTCGACGATCCGTTAGACGCGGTCAACGCAAGCGTGCACCTGCAGCTCGCCCTCGCCGACGGCGTTGACGGCTTGCCGCTCAAGATTCGCACCGGCTTGCACGCCGGAGTCGACGAGCGCCGCGATGACGACTTCTTCGGCCCAGAGGTCAATCGCGCCGCGCGAATCATGGGCGCCGCGCACGGCGGCCAGATTTTGCTTTCCGAGGCGGTGGTTGCGCTCGTCTCGCAGCGTCTTCCCCCCGATGTCGCGTTGCGTGCGATCGGCCGCGTTCGCCTGCGCGATCTCGCCAACGCCGAAGCCGTGTTCCAGGTCATTCACGACAAGCTGCGGCAGGACTTTCCGGCGCTGCGCTCACTGGAGGCGACGCCGAACAACCTGCCGCAGCAGGCGACGTCGTTCGTGGGTCGCGGGCACGAGCTCGCCGAGGTCAGGCGTCTGCTCGCCAAGTCGCGCCTGCTCACGCTGCACGGCACGGGAGGGCTGGGCAAGACGAGGCTGTCGCTGCAGGTTGCCGCCGAGGTGATCGACGACTATCCCGATGGCGTTTGGTTCGTCGAGCTGGCCGGGCTCAGCGACGAGTCGCGGGTACCGCAGGCCGTCGCCACCGTTCTCGGCGTCAAAGAGGAGCACGGACGCTCGGTGATGGAGTCGCTGCTCCGCTTCGTGTCAACGCGCCACCTGCTACTTATCCTCGACAACTGCGAGCACTTGGTACTTTCCTGCGCCGAGCTCGCCAAGCGTCTTCTGCAGTCCGGCGCCGAGCTGCGCATCCTCGCCTCCAGCCGCGAGCCGCTGCGCATCGGCGGCGAGGTCACCTATGCGGTGCCACCGCTATCGGTCCCCGACCCGGCCAAAAAGCTGACCCAGGTGTCGCTGGCGGAGTACGAGGCGGCGCGCCTGTTCATCAGTCGCGTCATTTCCGTGCAGCCCGCGTTCGCGGTCGACGACGACAATGCCTTGGCGGTCGCGCAGATCTGCCAGAGGCTCGATGGCATTCCGCTGGCGCTCGAGCTAGCGGCGGCACGCGCACGCTCGCTGCCGGTGCGCGCCATCGCCGAGCGCCTGAGCGACCGCTTTCGCCTGCTCTCGCGCGGCGACCAGACCGCAATGCCTCGCCAGCAAACGCTGCGCGCGCTGATCGACTGGAGTCACGACCTGCTGTCCGAGCCCGAGCGAATCCTTTTCCGGTGGCTCGGCGTCTTCGCCGGCGGCTGGACGCTGGAAGCCGCCGAGGCGGTGTGCGACTCCACTCCGCTGGACGCGGGCCAGGTGATCGACCTGCTGACGCTGCTGGTGGAGAAATCGTTGGTCGCGATCGACCCGCTCAGCGGACGCTACCGGTTTCTCGACACCATCGCGCAATATGCGCGCGAACGGCTGCAAGACGCTGGCGACAACGATCTCGTTCGCACTCGCCACCTCGATCATTACCTCGCGCTCGCCGAGCACGCGCGCTCGCGCCTGGTCGGTCCCGAGCAGGCGCGCTGGCTGGCGTGCCTGGACGACGAGTTCGACAACCTCCTCGCCGCGCTCGGAACTTGCGTGGCGTTCCCCGGCGCCGGCGAAGCGGGCCTGCGGCTGGTCACGGCGCTGCGTCCGTACTGGATCGTGCGCGGAGAGCTCGCGCTGGGCTACGCGCGGACGCTGGCCGCCGTCGAGCATGCCGGTGCCGGCGCGCGCACCTTCGCCCGATGCCGCGCGCTGTCCGATGCCGGACTGCTCGCGTATTTCATGGGACGCTATCCGGAAGCGTCGCGACTCCACGCTGAGGGTCTCTCCATCGCACGGGAGATCGGCGATTTGGGACGAATTCGCGCGCTGCTTCATGCCTCCGGCATGGCTGCGGTGGGCGAAGGCGACCGCGTCAAAGCCCGTGCGCACCTCGACGAGGCACTTGCACTTGCCGAGGCATCGGACAACAAACACGATCTGGCCGCGGCGCTCAATGCTCGCGCATCACTGCACCGGCTCGAAGGCGATCTCGACACCGCGGAGACTCTTTATCTGCGCATGGTGCAGCTCGAGCGCGAGCTGGAGGATCGCGACGCCATGGCAGCCGGCTTGCTCAACCTCGCGATGGTGGCGATCGGACGCGGCCAACGCGCGCACGCGCGAACGCTGCTGCGTGAGGCGATCGCGATCGCAGAGGAGCTGGGTTCCCGCTCCGCGGGGCAGAGCGTGCTCGAGGTGTGCGCCGGTTTCGCGGCGATCGAGCGCGACTGGTCACGGGCCGCTTTTTTCTACGGTGCCGCCGAGACGCTGGCGGAAACCACGGGCCTCAGGCGAGATCCCAGCGACGAGGCCTTTCTTGCGCCACTGATCGATTCCGCAAAGACGGCGCTAGGCGAGCCCCGGTTCGCCGAGGGCATCGCCAGCGCCCGCTCCACCGAATATGGCGTCGCGCTCGAAGCCGCAGCGGCGTGGCTGATCGCGCTGCCCGCGAACTGACTAGTCCATGGCAACCGACGGATCGAGGTACCGCGTTTGGATGATCGTTCCGCCAGTGTCCCGAAGAACCACGGTCACCGCGTACTTCCACACCTTGTGCGCGGCATCCGGCGCGTTGAACCAACAGCTCATCGCCCGTGGACGCACCAGCGTGCAATTGAACGTCGGCGCGCCCGCGGTTGTTGTTTGAATCGCCTGAGCGTTCGGGAACTCGTACTGACCACTCGCGGCCGGGACGGTAACCACATAAAAGTTGACGATGTACGTTCCGTCGGATTCCTGTCTAGTCGGGCGCAACGGTTCCTGGTCGACCACGATACGATCGCGAGTCACGAACACGATCGGATTATGAGGATCGAACGCCGGATTGGACGGAAGAAAGCTTGGTTCGATCACTAAGGCCCTGCGTCCGCCGACGTCGATCGTCTGAGTCGTCATGCAACCGGATAGGCTGACGCATAGCGCCAGCCCGACTGCGGAAGTCCACTTGTTCATGCATTTCCCCTTGAATTGTCGGACCGCGCCGGTATCCCCGTCGCGGCACCTGTAGGCTACCGCAATTCCGTACTTGCGTCTCCGCTGATGTCTTGCGTCGAGGAATTGCCAAGCGCCCGTTGCACCCGAGCGACGACTCCGGCATCGCCGAGGAGCGCGTTGTGCCCGATCCCGATGAGCGCGATGTTCTCAACCCCGCCGAGTTCGCTGCTCGTCTGCGGAAGCACCAGGTTGTCGTGGCGTGACCAGATCGAGACGATGGGCACCGGCGCGATGTCGCCCTCGTCGCGGTTGAGTGCCGAGAGCCACGTATTGCCCGGACGCATCTGCGCGAGGCAGCGGCCGAAATACATCCATGCGAGCACGCTCCCGTGATGCGGCGTACCGAGCGTGACGATGCGTTCGATCCGCGCGGAACCGGTATCGCGAAGGCAAGTCCGCGCGACCAGCCCGCCCATGCTGTGGCACAGAAGCGTGACGCGCGCGGCGCCTGTCTTCGAGCACACCTCGTCGATCCTGGCGCGAAGCTGCCGCGCAAAATGGTCGATGGACTCGTACGGCGGGCCGTAGTTGGCCGTGTAGATGCCCGCCACGCCGGCACGTGCGAGCCGGCGCCGCACGGTGAACCAGACGCCGTCGTTGACGAGCACGCCGTGGACCAGGAGCAACGGATGGGCACCCGGCTGCGGAGCAGGATCGCGTATCACAAAGCGATGGAATGCGATCAGCAACCACGACGCTGCGACCGCCCGAACCTCGCCGACGAAGAGCCTCACACACCCCGCGAGATCGAGACGCGCCGAGGCAGGTCGCGGGCTGCGCCAGATCCACGACAGTGCGAACGAGATCGAGGCGATCAGCACCACCGGCGCAAGGTATGCAATCGGCGCGGCGACGACGAACCACCAAGCGTGCGCGCCCGCGGCGACCGCATGCTTCGCCCAGGAAACGTAGCTCGCGCCGCCGGCGATGAGCAAAATGAACAGTACGAACGAGGTCATCGTGCGGGCTCGCAGCCAGAACAGCGCGCAGTCAAGCGCGCGCAAGCTGCGCAGTCTACCGCGACAAGCCGAGCCGGGTCAGGCGACAGCGAGACTCTTGCGAAACCGGTTGAGCTGCTGCACGGTCTCGAGCGGCTGCCCGAACAGGAGCGACAGATTCTTCAGGATCATTCGAGAAACGCGCTGCTCCCATTCACGATTGAACTGGATCTGCTCGTCGAGCCATCGCTCCAGCCATTCGGGATCCGGCAGCCTGCTCTGGATGGTGTCGTTGGGAAACAGCGTCTTGTTCACGTGCAGGCTGGTCGGATGCAGCGGCTTGCCGGCGCGGTGGGGGCTCGCCATCAGCACGCCGATCTTCGCAAAGGCGCGCTTGGCTTCGAGGCCGAAACGCTCGATGGCACGGCGCATGAAGCGCAGATACGCGCCGCCGTGACGGGCCTCGTCCTGCGAGATGAGCCGATAGATCTCCTTGATCGCTGGCTCGGTATGCCAGTCGGCGGCGCGGCGGTACCAGTGGTTGAGGCGCACCTCGCCGCAAAAATGCAGCATTAGCGTCTCGAGCGGCGGCGCCGGATCGAAGTGGAAACGCACCGCGTGCAGCTCATCCTCAGTGGGCAGCAAGTCAGGCCGGAAGCGGCGCAGGTACTCCTGCAGCACGAGCGAATGCTTCTGCTCCTCGTAGAACCAGATCGACATGAATGCCGAGAAATCGCTGTCGTGAAGGTTGTCCCGAAGGAACATCTCGGTGGCGGGCAGCGCCGCCCATTCGGTGATCGCGTTCATCTTCACCGTCTGCGCCTGCTCGTCGGACAGGCGCGACGCGTCGAAGCTATCCCACGGAACGTCGTCCGCCATGCTCCAGCGGACCTGCTCGAAATCGTGAAAAAGTTCGGGATAAAGCATGCGTTGTGTGCGTGCAGCGTGCGGCGGTTCGGCGCGTCGATCGCGCATGTTATTCGATATGGCCGAAGCGTTGTCTTGGACGCGAAGTGTCGCGATCGGGGGCGGATGCTAGCACGCCGGTTATGCGACTGCACGCTACCGTACACAATGCGACCTTCGCGAACGAAGGGTGCGGGTCAACGCCCGGGCGCAGCGTCCACTGCGGCGTCGGCACGCCGATTCTTGAGCGCCGGCACGGTGTCGGCCAGCTCGGGAAGCAGCAGGATCCCCGGCAACGACTTGCGTAGCCGGCGGGTCATCTCACCCCCGGCCCAAAGCGCGACCTGGCCGGGCAGGGCGCGGCGCAATGTCGCCAAGCCCTCGCCTGCCTGACGCAAGGGGAACGCCGCCGAGAACGACAGCGCCACGATCGCCGCCTTGTGCGCGACCGCGGCGGCGCGGATGTCGTCGACAGGGGTCTGGATGCCCAGCGAGATGCACTGCGCACCCTCGGGCACCAGCAGCGCCTCGACCATGAGCAGGCCGAGCGCATGCTGCTCTCCGGGGAAGGTCGTGAGCAGCACGCGCGCGCCGCCGGTGCTGCGCGGAAAGGCGTTGATGGCGATGCGAAGCGCCGCCTGCAGTTGCTCGGTGAAAAGGTGCTCCTCGAAAACCTGCAGATCGCCGCGCATCCACGCCTCGCCCACCGCCTGATGCAGCGGCGCGACCGTGTCCAAAACGAACCGCTGCAGGCCCTGCCGTAAGAGTTGGTTAGTGAGCGCATGCTGCAGCGCCGGCGCGTTATGGCTGCGCAACAGCAGCAAGAGGTCGCGCTCGAGCACGGGCACCGCCGCCTCGCGACGGGGCCCCGTTCGGGTATCGGCGAGCGCGTTGAGTTCGGCGAGCGATTGCCGGATCAGCTTGCCCGGACGCATGCCCGCGTCCATGAGTCGCTTGATCGCACGCAACTTCGCGACCTGCTCGCGTGGATACCGGCGCTCCGCGTTGTCGTCTCGATGCGGCTCCGGGAACCCGTAGCGCCGCTCCCAGATGCGCAGGACATCCTTCGACAGCCCGGTTTCGCGCTCGACGGCGCTGATGTTCAGAAGTGCGTTGGCGTGGTCGATGGGGGGCCCCCTGCGACGGCGGTTGACGGGCCGACGTCAGGCAATTACGCTAGCAGCTCGTAGCCGTTTTGTCCATGACATCGCCAATTTTTGTCCAACGTGCCGCTTCCCCGATGATCTCCCTCAAACCTTGTTTCGCCAGCGCGCTTGTCTTGGCGCTGCTCGCGTTCGGGCCGGTATACGCGGCCGACGCAGTGCAGCCCTGCCCGGCGGTGCTGAACTACACCTTCAACAGCTTGCAAACGGGGAAGACCGAGTCGCTGTGCCAATACAGCGGCAAGGTTCTGCTCATCGTCAACACCGCGAGCTTCTGCGGATACACGCACCAGTTCGAGGGGCTCGAGGCGCTGTACCGCAAGTACAAGTCGCGCGGATTAGTCGTCCTCGGCTTCCCGACCAACGATTTCGGCGGCCAGGAACCCGGCAGCAACCAGGAGATCGCCGAATTCTGCCGCCTCACCTACGGCGTCGAGTTTCCGATGTTCGAGAAGTCCAGCGTGAAAAGCCTCAAGACCAACCCGCTCTACGCGGAACTGATGGCGCGCACAGGGCAGGCACCGCAGTGGAATTTCCACAAGTATCTGCTCGACCGCGACGGTGTGCGCGTCGTCAGCTTCGGCACGCGCGTCGAGCCGGACAATCGCGACCTGGTGGCGGCGCTGGAAAAGCTGCTCGCCGCCAAGGCCGCACCGAACAGCTAGCCGAAAGTGCCGCAAGCAACGGCGTCGCGGCCCGGCGCCGACGCGTCCTGCGTGCGAAAGGCGTGAATCCAGCGCGCACGATCGTGCGTATGAATCACCAGGGCAGGCCGTTGGAGGACGTATTCCCCTCGACCCAGCCCATCCAGCCCTCCGCGGCGTCCGCCGCGGCCGGCCGCACCGGCAATCAAGCGTTTCAAGGGGAGGCTTTGCGTTGAAGGTTGCGATCGTCGGATCCGGTATTGCCGGCCTGGGCTGCGCCCGGCTGCTGCACCGGCAAGGCTGCAGGGTCAGCGTGTTCGAGGCGAACGACTATGCCGGCGGCCACACCCACACCGTCGACGTTACGCTCGAAGGGATCACCGCGCCCGTTGACACCGGGTTCCTGGTCTACAACGATCGCACCTATCCTCTACTGATCGCGCTGTTCGCCGAGCTCGGCATCGAATCGGCGCCGAGCACGATGAGCTTCGCAGTGCGCGACGACCGCGCAAGGCTCGAGTGGGCGGGAACCGATCTCGCGTCGCTTTTCGCGCAGCCGTTCAACGTCGCGCGACCTGCTTTCTGGCGCATGCTCGCGGAAATCCTGCGCTTCAATCGCGACACGCGTTTGCTGCGCCGCTCGTCGCGCATCCCCGCGATGACGGTCGGCGAGTACCTCGACGGCCGGCGCCATTCGCGCGCATTTCGCGACTGGTACCTGCTGCCGATGGCGGCGTCGATCTGGTCGGTGCCGTTGCAGGTCGTGCTCGATTTTCCGCTGCCGGCGTTCGTGGATTTCTGCGATCGCCACGGTTTGCTCCAGGTGTTCGACCGGCCGCAGTGGCGCACCGTCGTCGGCGGCGCGCGCACCTATGTCGAGCGCATCGTCGCGGGGCTGCCCGACGTGCGCCTGTCGACGCCGGTGCTGCGCGTTCGGCGCCGTCCCGGTCACGTCGAGGTCGATTCGCCGTCGGCGCACGCAGAGTATTTCGACCAGGTCGTGTTCGCGTGCCACAGCGACCAGACGCTCGCGCTGCTCGCGGATGCGACCCGCACCGAAGCCGAGCTGCTTTCCCGCGTCCTCTACCAGTCGAACCGCGTCGTGCTGCATACCGACACGAACCTGATGCCGCGCAAGCGCCGCGCGTGGTCGGCGTGGAACTACCTCGCCGGCGACACGACACACGCCGCCACGGCGCGGCCGGTCAGCGTCACGTACTGGATCAATCGCCTGCAGCCGCTGCCGTTCGAGACGCCCGTGCTGGTCACGCTCAACCCCCACGTCGAGCCGCGGCAGGAAACGCTTCTGGCCGAATTCGACTATTCTCACCCCATGGTCAAGAGCAGCGCTTCCACGGTGCAGCAGCACTTCGCGCAGCTTCAGGGCGAGCGCCGCACCTGGTACGCGGGAGCCTGGCTGGGACATGGCTTCCACGAGGACGGACTCGCCTCGGCGCACCGCGTCGCCGACGGCATCGAAGCGCTGTCGCTCGCGCTGGCCACCGAGCGCGAGGCGGCGTGAGCGGCATGGTCGTCAGCGTGGTCCAAGGCAGCGTGCTGCACCGCCGCCTGCGTCCCGCTCATCATCAGTTCCGCTATGCCGCCTTCTCGCTCGCGCTGCCGCTGTCGCGCCTCGCCGAGCTGCCGGCGTCGGGCATCGCGTGGAATCGCCGCGGGCTGGTCAGCTTTTTCGATCGCGATCACGGCGATCGCGACGGCAGTGCGCTCGAGCCGTGGATTCGCCGCGTGCTCGCCTGCGAAGGCGTGAGCGCGGATGGCGAGATCGTGCTGCATGCGTTTCCGCGCATCCTGGGATACGTGTTCAACCCGGTGAGCTTCTGGGTCTGCCACGATCGCGACGGCGCGGTGCGTGCGGTGCTTTGCGAGGTGTGCAACACCTTCGGCGAGCAGCACAACTACCTGCTCGCGCATCCGGATGGTCGGGCGCTGGTGTCGGGCGAGACGCTGCGCGCGCGCAAGGTGTTCTACGTGTCGCCCTTCTGCGAAGTCGCGGGCGGCTACCGGTTCCGTTTCCATTTCGGCGACGGACGCTGGCTCGCGCGCATCGACTACGACGACGCGGCCGGCGAGCCGCTGCTCGAGACCTCGATCTCGGGAAGCGCGACGCCGCTGTCGCGCGCCGGCGTGCGCGGGCTGCTCTGGCGCTATCGCTGGTTCACCCTCGGCGTGATCGCGCGCATCCACTGGCAGGCGGCACGCCTCTGGCTAAAGCGCGTCCCCTATATTGCCAAGCCCCAGCCTCCGCTGCAACGAACGACTCGATGAAGACTCGATGACCACACTGCACTCTCCGCTGGCCGGCAGCGCCCTGCCGCACGCCAGCCTTCCCGCCACGGGACGCCTGTTCTTCGCGCTGCTCGAGCGCATGGAGTTCGGCGCACTGACGCTGACGACGCCCGACGGCATCACGCGCCGGTTCGGTCCGGGCGCGGTTGCCGGCGCGACCCGCGATGCCCCCGCCGAGGCCGACCTCACCATCCGCGACTGGAAGCTGTGCCGCGACGTGATGACCGGCGGCGACGTCGCGTTCGCCGAGGCGTACATGGACGGCCGATGGGAAAGCCCGGACCTGGTGGCGCTGCTCACCGTCGTCGCCTGCAACCAGCGCGCGCTCGAGCTCGCGTTCTACGGCCAGTGGTGGCGGCAGATGGCGTTCCGCGTCAAGCATCTGCTGCGCAGCAACTCGAAGCGGCGCGCGCGCAAGAACATCGTCGCCCACTACGATCTGGGCAACGATTTCTACCGTCTGTGGCTGGATTCGACGATGACGTATTCGGCGGCGCTGTTCGACGGCGATCCCACACGCCTGATCGACGACGCGCAGCGCGCCAAATACGGACGCATGCAGGACCAGCTCACGCTCCCCGCCGGCGCACATATTCTTGAGATCGGCTGCGGCTGGGGCGGCTTCGCCGAAAGCGCGGCGAGCCGCGGGTATCGGGTCACCGGCATCAGCCTTTCCGGCGCGCAAACCGAATATGCGCGTGCACGCATCGCCGAGCGCGGACTCGACGACCGCGTGGAGTTCCGAATCCAGGATTATCGCGACGTGCGCGGGCAATTCGACGGCATCGCCTCGATCGAGATGTTCGAAGCGGTGGGCGAGCGCTACTGGCCGGCGTTCTTCCAGGCGTTGCGCCGCGCGCTGTCGCCGGGTGCGCGCGCCGCGGTACAGACCATCACCATCGCCGACGAGCGCTTCGAGCAATACCGGGCGACCAGCGACTTTATCCAGCAATACATCTTCCCCGGCGGCATGCTGCCCTCGCCGTTGCGATTCGCGACTGCAGCACGCAAGGCGGGGCTCGACCTTGCGGGCGTGCGCCGCTTCGGACACGATTACGCGGAAACGCTGCGCCGCTGGCTGGCTGCGTTCGACCTGCACGTCGACGCGGTGCGCGCGCAAGGCTTCAACCAACGCTTCATCCGGTGCTGGAGGTTCTATCTCGCGTACTGCGCGGCCGGTTTTGCGAGCGAGACCACCGATGTCGCGCAGTACACGCTCGTCGCCGCGTAGCTTGGCGCTCGTTCTTGCGCTGCTGCTCGCGCACGCGTTCTCGGCGGCGGCCGCCGACACTCCGGGACTGCCGCCCGCGGTCGCGGCGCAGCTGCCCGAAGTGCGCATTCGTGGCGGCGGCGAGCTCACTTTTCTTGGCCTCTCGATTTACGACGCGCGGCTCTTCCGCGATACACGCGCGCGCGGCGAGGTGTCGACCGACGAGCGCTTCGCGCTGGAACTCATCTACAAGCGCCGCCTCTACGGCACGCTGATCGCCGATCGCAGCGTCGAGGAGATGACCAAGCTGGGCTACGGCAGCGAAGAACAGCGCGCGCGCTGGGGAGCGCGGCTCAAGAAGATCCTGCGCGACGTCGACGACGGCGACAGCATCACCGGCGTCAACCTGCCCAAGCGCGCGGTTCGCTTTTACAAGAACGGCGCCCCGATCGGCACGATCGACGATCCGGAGTTCGCGCGCGCATTCTTCGCGATATGGTTCGATCCGAGGACGTCCGAGCCGGTCCTGCGCAAACAGTTGCTCGGCGAAGCGCCGTGAGCATCGCAGCCCCGCCACTACGGCTGCGTCTGCCGGCGCTGTTCTGCTACGGCGTGTTCGGCATGCCGCTGGCGATGGCTGCGCTGCCGCTCTACGTTCACCTGCCCAAGTTCTACGGCGACTATCTCGGTGTCAATCTCGGGCTCCTCGGCGGTGTGCTGCTGGTGCTGCGCCTGGCCGACCGCGTGGTCGAGCCGGTGCTGGGCGCGATCTCCGACCGCGGAGGCGCGCGCAAGCGCGCGCTGGCGCTCGCCGCGCCGCTGCTCGCGCTCGGCATGCTGGCGCTGTTCCTGCCGATCCCGCGCGGTGAAGTCGCGCTGCTCGCTTGGCTGGCGGTGTCGCTCGCGGTGATCTATTTCGCGTTCAGCCTCGCCACGATCAATCACAACGCGTGGGGCGCCGAGCTTTCGTCCGATCCTGTCGAGCGCACGCGCATCACCGCCGTGCGCGAAGGCCTCGCACTGACCGGCGTGGTCATCGCCTCGGTGCTTCCCGGATTTCTCGGCGGCGCAGACGAAGGGCTCGCCCGGTTCGCGATGCTCTTCGCCATCCTGACGCTGGCATGCGCGGCGATCACGCTGCTCGGAACGCCCGCGGGCTCGCGCCCCGCCGCCGCGAGGACGACATCGATTCGACAACTCATCGCGCGGCCACTCGGCGATTCCCTGTTCCGCCGGCTGCTCGTGGTGTTCATGCTCAACGGCATCGCCGCGGCGATTCCCGCGACGCTGGTGCTGTTCTTCATCGCCGACGTGCTCGGAGCGCAGTCCCAGCAGGGATTATTTCTCGCGCTCTATTTTGTCGCCGGCGCCGCGGGAATGCCCTTGTGGGTCCGCCTGTCGGCGCGCTGGGGCAAGGAGCGCGCATGGCTCGCGTCGATGCTGGTGGCGGTCGCGGCGTTCGTGTGGGCATCGCGGCTCTCGACGGGCGACACGGGCGCGTTCGCGGTGATCTGCGTCCTGTCGGGGGTGGCGCTGGGCGCCGACCTGGCGCTACCGCCGTCGATGCTCGCCGACGTCATCGGCAGACGCGGCAACATGGACGCGACCGGAAGCTATTTCGGGGTATGGACGCTCGCCACCAAGCTCAATCTCGCGCTCGCCGCCGGCATCGCACTGCCGTTGCTCGACGCGCTTGGCTACCACCCCGGCAGTCGCGACGAGTCGGCGCTGCGCGCGCTGGCGATCGTCTACGCGCTGGTGCCGTGCGCGCTGAAGCTCGGCGCGCTGGCCGCGCTCGCCTGGCTCGGGCGGATGCCGCTGCAGCGAACTCTTCCCGACTGATATGGCGCTCAACCCCCCGCTTCCTCCGTGGAGCGAATGCCGACTGTGGATCATCGGTGCATCCACCGGCATCGGCGCGGCGACAGCGCGCGCGCTGCTCGCCCAGGGGGCGCGCGTGGCGATCTCGGCACGCAAAGCCGACCAGCTCGCCGAAGTCGCCTCGGCAGCGAATGACGCCACGCACGCGCTGATCGAGCCGTTGGACTTCACCGACAGCACGCAGGTCGCGGCGGCATGGGATCGCGTGCGCCACGCATGGGGCGGCATCGACCTGGTCCTGGTCGTCGCCGGCACGCACGACGAGATTCGCGCGTGGGAGCTCACCGAAGCCAAGGCGATGGCGCTGCTCCACACCAACCTTCATGGCGTGATCGGAACCGTCGCGACGGTGCTGCCGGAATTGCTGGCGCAAAGCCGCGGCGCGCTCGGCATCGTCGCGTCGGTGGCAGGCTACCGCGGACTTCCCAAGGCGCTCATCTACGGAGCGTCGAAGGCGGCCTTGATCAATTTCACCGAAACGCTGTATCTGGATTTGCACCCGCGCGGCTTCGGCGTTTACCTCATCAATCCCGGATTCGTGAGGACGCCGCTGACCGACCAGAACGACTTCCAGATGCCGCATCTCATCAGCGCGGAAGAGGCCGCGGCCTCGCTGATCGCGGGCCTGCGGGCGGGCAAATTCGAGATCGACTTTCCGAAGGCGTTCACGCGGCAGCTCAAGCTTCTGCGAGTGTTGCCCTACAGTCTCTATTTCGCGATCGTCGGCCGCGCCACCCGCGATCTGGAAAAGTGACCTGCGCATCGACCCGCAGCTTTGACCCGCGGCACGCGAATCGCCTATAATTGCGGCCCTTCGGCGAGCTAGCTCAGCTGGTTAGAGCAGAGGAATCATAATCCTTTGGTCGGGGGTTCGAGTCCCTCGCTCGCTACCAATACAATCAGTTGGTTAGCAGCTTCTGTGTCATTGGGGGCGGCGCTAGGGTTACGCCGGGGTTACCCGACCCTGACGTTACTGCTGTCGCACCGCTTCGATTCGCGCGAGGTCGGCATCGGTGTCGCGCTTGAAACCTTTGGTCTTACGTCGCCAAAGTATTTTCTCGCCGATCCCGCCTGCAAATACTGCTGCTGCTGCGCCGTCTTATAAAGTCGGAGTTGGCACACCCTACACCCCACGACCAATTCGACCGGCGTATTTCCGTGGTTGAAGAGCTCAAGCGGAACACACCCTCTAAAGCCGGGTTGCAGCCAAGTCGCTAGCGGCACGCCAAGTCTGTTGTAGCTACTTCGGGAACTCACATCCGCGTAGCAATCGTCTGGTAGACCCACGTACTCCAGAGACGTCGTAAGAACAACTTGGTGTGCGTACAACACAAACCTCTCGCCAATATCTCTCCGAGTCTCCTGAAAATAGGACCCTATCGGCCTGTGATCGGGGGCCGAGCCGACATCAATAGACGGCCGCCGGGTAGTCACTGACACCAGGAAATCGTATCCAAACGAAGATCGATCGACGCTGCGCCAACTTGCGACGGGTCAAGCAAAGGCGCTATCACCAACGCTGACACATCGGCAATCGCCAGTCGTGGATGGCGACAAGTTGCTCTCGCTGTTCATTCGCTACCGCGCGGACGAGCCTCGCGTGTGATCGGTGGTGCGGGTGCCCAGCGAATATTGGAGCGGCCGGTGCAACAAGTGGTTTAAGAGAGGGGCGCACTACCGCACCGTCCATGGGATCAGACGCTGTGTGCGAGTTGGCAAAGCGGCCTACCGAAGCGCCAACAGCAGCGACATGCGGCGGTCGCGGCTCACTGCTTCGGCGACGCCGGCGCCCCCGGCAAGGGGGAAGACCAGTGCACGATCTTGCCGCCCCTGAACTTGATCGTGTAGCTCGTTGTTCGGCTGTCTACGCCTTGAGCACGGAATGCGTCGCTGCGAATCTCCGCGCGCCCTGTCACGGTTTCGCCGGAGCCTTCTACCGACGTGAGGGACGCCTGGAAGTGCTCTGCAATGTTCTGCTCAAACGCGCGCCTTACGGCGGCCTCCCCGACGCACGGGGGGTTGCACGATCCATCTTCTCGCACGGCATCCGAGGCGAAGAGCTTCATCAAGCCATCCAGGTCGCCGTGGTTGCGGGCGTCGATAGCCTGGCGAAAGATCGAAACCGAGTCAGATTGAGCAAGGCCGATTGGGGCAACGCAGCCCACGGTGGCGAAAACCACGAACAGGCAAGCACAAACGCGATAGCTCATCGAGTTCTCTCCTTCAATAGCGCA
>JBDTZQ010000008.1:0-43543 GCA_040005035.1 Betaproteobacteria bacterium
AACCAAAATTCATGGTGTAGTTTCGAATCTCGGCCACGGTCAACCCTTGCGGAACCCTTCGCTCTCGGCATAGCTCTCTTCGCGAATGACGCGGGGAACGGTCTCGCGCGGCTCGATGGTCACCGGCTGGTAGATGACGCGCCCCTGGTCCGGGTCGTAGCGCATCTCGACATTGCCCGAGAGCGGGAAGTCCTTGCGGAAGGGATGTCCGACAAAGCCGTAGTCGGTGAGCAGGCGCCGCAGGTCCGGGTGACCGGTGAACATGATGCCGTAGAGGTCGAAGGCCTCGCGCTCGTACCAGTTGGCCGACGGCCAGACGTCGATGACCGACGGCAGCACCGGAAAATCGTCATCGGGCGCGAACACGCGCACGCGCAGGCGCACGTTGTTGGCGATCGAAAGCAGGTGGTACACGGTGGCGAAGCGCGCGCCGTCGCGTCCGCCCCCACCGTAGACGAGATAATCGACGCCGCACACGTCGAGCATCTGCTCGAAGTGAAACTCGGCGCGGTCGCGCAGCACGCGCATGCTCGTGAGCATGTCCGCAGCCCGGATCACCGCGGTGACCTCGCCAAGCGCGCTGGTGGCGCTCACCAGCTTGTCGCCGAGCGCCAGCGGCAACGCGGCGATCAGTGCGTCGATTTTCATCAGCGCGCGATCGTGTTGGTGCGCCAGATCTTGTTCTGAAGCTGCAGGATGCCGTAGAGCAGTGCCTCCGCGGTGGGCGGGCAGCCGGGCACGTAGATGTCGACCGGAACGATGCGGTCGCAGCCGCGCACCACCGAGTACGAGTAGTGGTAGTACCCGCCGCCATTCGCGCACGAGCCCATCGAGATGACCCAGCGCGGCTCGGCCATCTGGTCGTAGACCTTGCGCAGCGCCGGCGCCATCTTGTTGCACAGTGTTCCGGCGACGATCATCACGTCGGACTGGCGGGGGCTCGGCCGGAACACCACGCCGAAGCGGTCGAGATCGTAGCGCGCCGCACCGGCGTGCATCATCTCCACCGCGCAGCAGGCGAGCCCGAAGGTCATGGGCCACATCGAGCCGTTGCGCGCCCAGTTGATCAGCGAGTCGAGCGACGTCGTGACGAAGCCTTTCTCGAGAAGGCCTTCAATGGGCATACGATTCTCCGAAGATCACTCCCACTCAAGCGCTCCCTTTTTCCATTCGTAGATGAAGCCGATGATGAGAATGCCGAGAAACATCATCATCGACCAGAAACCGAAGTTGCCGATCTCGGGAAGAACCACCGCCCAGGGGAAGAGAAACGCGATCTCAAGGTCGAACAGGATGAACAGGATCGCCACCAGATAGTAGCGAACGTCGAATTTCATGCGCGCGTCCTCGAAAGCCTCGAAGCCGCACTCGTAGGGGGAGAGTTTCTCGGGATCGGGGCGGTCGGGAGCGACCAGCGTGCCGAGGGTCAGCATGACAGTGCCGATGCCGAGACCAACGATGATGAACATCAGGACCGGAAAGTACTGTTCCAGCATGACCGAACGGCTCCAATCCCCCGACTCGTTTGCGAACGGGAACGTGCTTCCCGCGCTACCTGCGCCCGCCGCGCTCGCGCGCGACGTCCATTCTGGTGCCGACGGGGAGACTCGAACTCCCACAGCCTTTCGGCCACTAGCCCCTCAAGCTAGCGTGTCTACCAATTTCACCACGTCGGCGACGTCATTTGTGCGATCAAGCGTGCGTGGGGCGTCCTGCCCCAACGTTATTTCGGAACGTCCCCCGATTTCGACCCCGCCGGGCTGACCGGCGCCGGCGCCGCTGCCGGCGCGGGAGCGGGCGGCGTCACCGGGACCTCCGATGACTTCGCCGCCGGCTGGCCTGCCTTGGGCCCAACCCCCTGCCCCTGCATCAGGTCCACGGGCGCGCCGCGATTGGCGGCGATGTACGTGAGCGCAAGGCTGGTCAGGAAGAATACCGTCGCCAGGATGGCCGTGGTGCGTGACAGAAAATTCGCCGAGCCGGCCGCGCCGAACAGGCTGCCCGACGATCCGCTGCCGAATGCCGCACCCATATCGGCGCCCTTGCCGTGCTGCAGCAGGACAAAGCCGATGAGCGTTGCCGCCACGATGACGTGTACCACGAGAAGCAGTGATTCCCAGATCATTCCAATCCCTTCGCCGGCGCCGCGTCGCCCATGCCCGCTTAGGCAGCCGCAATCGCCAATAATTCGTCGGACAGGAGCGATGCCCCGCCGATGAGCCCGCCATCGATGTCGGGCATCGCGAAGAGCTCCTTCGCATTGCCCGCCTTCACGCTTCCGCCATAGAGCAGAAGCATGCCTTGTCCTGCCGCCCCGAGGCGGGCACGCAGAAGCGCGTGCACCTCCTGCGCCTGCTCCGGCGCGGCGGTGCGTCCCGTGCCGATCGCCCATACCGGCTCGTACGCCAGCACGACCTGCGCGATACGATCGCCCAAAAGCGAGCGCACCGCGTCGAGCTGGCGAGTGACCACGGCCGATGTCCGGCCGCCATCGCGCTCCTCCAGTGTCTCGCCGACGCACACCACCGGAGTCAGCCCGGCATGGAGCGCGGCGGCGGATTTCGCGGCCACCGCGGCATCGCTTTCGCCATGGAGGATGCGGCGCTCCGAGTGTCCCGCCAGCGCGTACGTTGCGCCAAATTCCGCGATCATCGCGCCGGCTACTTCGCCGGTGAACGCGCCGTTCTCGTGCTCGCTCACGTCCTGAGCACCCCAGCCGATCCCCGACCCCGACAACGCAGACTGCGCCTGAGCCAGGTACGGAAACGGAACGCACACCGCGAGCCCTCGTGCTGTCGACGCGGTCCCGCCTGAGCGCAGCGCCGAAAACAGCGCGGCGTTCGCCCGGAGCCCACCGTTCATCTTCCAGTTCCCGACGACGAGCCTGCAGCGCATGCCTCACTCCCGCCTTGCCCTCATCGCTTACTTTGTTGGCGGAAGGCGCTACCCGTTGAAAATCTTTCGAATTTTACTCGCCGCACCCTCGCGGGTCAACGCGCTGCGCTGCAACATCCTGGCGTCGCAGGGGCGTCAGGCGGGCTGGGCAATGCCCGCGAGCGCGCGCAGGCGTCGAAGCAGGAGCGGCAGGAACCAGACTGCAAGCGTCAGCGCACCCAGCGTAGCGGCGATGGGGCGGGTAAAAAAGGCCGTAAGGTCGCCGTCGGCCTTGATCATGGAAGTGACGAGATTTTCCTCGAGCATGCCGCCGAGGACTACACCGAGAATCGCCGGCGCGATGGGGAAACCGTTGGCTTCGAGGAAAAATGCGGCGATGCCCGCGATCAGCATGACGGTCACGTCGAACGCGGTGTTGTTGATGGCGAACGAGCCGACGACGCAGAAAAGCATGATCACCGGCATCAGGACCGTGCGCGGAACCTTCAGGATCTGCTTGGAGACCTTGATGCACCACCAGCCGAGCGGGATCATGATCAGGTTGGCGATGATGAACAGCAGGTACACCGCGTAGATGTTTTGCGGGTTGTTGGTGAAAAGCATCGGCCCGGGATTCATGTTCTTCATGTACAGCACCCCGATCACGATGGCGGTAATCGAATCTCCCGGAATGCCGAAGACCAGCGCCGGTATCCACGCGCCGGCGAGCGCGCTGTTGTTGGCCGAGCCCGACTCGACGATGCCTTCGACGTGTCCGGTTCCGAATTTTTCCGGCTCCTTGGAAAAGCGCTTGCTGATCGCGTAGGTGATCCATGCGGCGATGTCGGCGCCGGCGCCGGGAAGCGCGCCGATCAGCGTGCCTACCGCGTTCCCGCGCAGGATCTGCACCGGGTATTTCTTCGCCAGCGCCCACATGCCCTTGAACACGTTGCCGATGGGCTGGTCGACGATGACCAATTCCGGATTGGTGTCGACCGCATAGCGCATAATTTCGGAGATCGCGAACATGCCGATCATCATCGGGATCATCCCGATGCCGCCGAGTAGCTCGGTGCTGCCGAAAGTGAAGCGTGGAATCGCCGCGGGGTTGCCCAGCCCCACGCACGCCACCAACAATCCCAAGAGCAGCGAAACGAACCCTTTCATGGGCCGATCGGAGGTGATGAACACGGCGCAGGTCAATCCCAGGAGCACCAGCCAGAAATATTCGAAGGAGCTGAACTTGAGCGCGAATTCGGCCAGCGCCGGCGCTGCCAGCATCAGCACCGCGGTTCCGAAGAGTCCGCCCAACGCGGAGAAAACGAGGCCCGCGCCAAGCGCGATTTCCGCCTGACCCTTCTTGGTCATCGCGTAGGCTTCGTCGGTGTAGGCCGCGGACGCGGGCGTCCCCGGCATACGCATCAGGCAGCCGGGAATATCGCCGGAAAAGATCG
This sequence comes from Betaproteobacteria bacterium, assembly GCA_040005035.1. Classification (GTDB taxonomy): domain Bacteria; phylum Pseudomonadota; class Gammaproteobacteria; order Burkholderiales; family Casimicrobiaceae; genus PALSA-1003. The sequence goes on from JBDTZQ010000008.1 coordinate 4,329, forward strand.
CCATCGCGGTCGCGGTGACGATCGCGGCGATCGCCGGGATCGGCGCCATGAAAAACGTCACCGGGACGAGCAGCGCCGTCGCCATGGTCGCGGTGAGCCCCGGCACCGCGCCGACGAACAGTCCGAACAGCGACGCCGCCACCATCACGAACAGGTTGTAGGGGTCGAACACCATCGAAAAGGCCTGCGCCCAGGCTGAACTCACGCCACGCCCCTCGCGGCTCGCGCCTCGACTACCACGCGATGCCCTTCAACAGCCCCCAGGGCAGCGGCACCTTGAGCAGTTTGTAGAACGCGAAGTGGATGACCAGCGTCACGGCGATCGCCAGTGGCAGGATCCACGATGGCTTGACCCTGAACACGATGAACAGCAGCGAGAGATAGATCACGCCGACAGGGATGAAGCCCAGCCAGTCGACGGCGACGATGTAGAACACGTTGACCGCGAGCACGAGCACGAAGGCGAGGAGGTGGCGCGGCGAGCGCACCCATGCGTCGGGCTGCAGCCACGCCGCGTTCGCCGCGTCGGCCTTGCGCGCGGCGATGCCGCGGAAAATCAGCAATATCGCGCATACGCCGAGTCCGGCTGCGATGATCGCCGGGAAAAGCGCCGGGCCGATTTTCTGTCCGGGAATGGTGGGAAACGAGCGCACGTGCACCAGCAGTGCCACCGACAGAAGAATGAGCAGCGCTCCCCAGACGGCGTCGTTGATTTTCATTTGCGCGGATTCAAAGCGGCGTGTAGCGGGGTGCCAGATCGACAACCTCTGTCATTCCGATCCCCGCACGCGCGGGGAGAGGAATCTGCTTTCTGCCCACAGCAGATCCCTCGTCGCTGCGCTCCTCGCCGATGACGCACCGTTGCCAAGCGCGGCCCGCCCTGCGGTCGGGCCGCGCTTGGACGGTTGCGTCACTTGGCGATTCCGACGGCCTTCATGGTTGCGCCGAGATCGGCGTCGGATTTGGCCATGAACTTCGCGAAGTCCTCAGGCCCCGCGTAGATGACCCCGAATCCGCGCTGCGCCATGTACTCGGTGTAGTCCTTGCTCGCCGCGATCTTGCGGATCGCCGCCACCAGTTTGTCGCGCGCCTCCGCGGGGAGTCCCTTGGGCGCAGCGATGCCCCGCCACGCCGCCACCGTCCAGTTGCTCCCGGTCGCGGACTTGAGCGTCGGCACGTTCGGATACAGCGCCGAAGGCTGGTCGGACATCACCGCCAGACTTTTCACCTTGCCCGCGTCGATCAGCGAGCGCGCTTCCGGCAACGAAACGGGCGCGATCTGCACGCCGCCCGCGACCAGATCCTGAAGTCCCGGCGCCGCGCCGTTCGACGGTACCCATGGCACGCTGGCGGGATCGATCTTCATATCCTGGAGCATCCCGGCGATCGCAAGGTGCCAGATTCCACCCTGACCGGTGCCCGACGCCTTGAATTTACCGGGCGATGCCTTGATCGCCGCCACCAGCTCGCCGACGTTTTTGTAAGGCGCATCGGACGCGACCTCGATCCCCGCGGGATCCGAGTTCACCAGCCCGATCGGCGTATACGACGCGCCCGTGAGCTCGGTGAGCCCCTGCCAGTGCATCATGCCGATCTCGACGGTGATGATGCCGATCGTGTAGCCGTCCGGCGCCGACGATGCGATCGCTGCGTGTCCGACGACTCCGCTGCCGCCGGTCCGGTTGACGACGTTGATGGGCTGACCCATCTCCTTTTCAAGCAATGCACCGATGATGCGCGCGGTCGCATCGGTGCCGCCGCCCGCCGCCCACGGGACGATCAGCGTCACGGGACGTTCGGGATAGGCCGCTGCCGCGCAGGTTGCAAACAGTGCGAGCGCCACAATCGAGGCGCGACGAATGAATATGCTCATGATTCCTCCTATTGGGACGTGCCGGAGCCACTCTTGGACGCTGCGGTGGCGAGGTCGACGCACCATAGCAAGCCGGCCGCAAGGGGTCAACCGCCCGCGCCCGCGCGCGGCACCGCGGTGCCGACAAAGTCGCGCAACTCCCCGAGCAAGCGGGTCAGGTTCGCCTGGAGCGCGCCGAAGCCGGCATGTTTCTCCAGTGTCATCTCGTTCATGTACAGGCGGCGATTGATCTCGATTTGCAGGCTGTGCCGGCCTTCTCCTGGACGGCCATGCCTGCGCACCAGCTCGACGCCTTTGTACGGATCGTTGATCGCGACCGCATAGCCCATGCGCGAGAGCGCGTCGGCGACGAACCGGGTGAATGCCGGCGCGCATGTCGTCTGGTCGCGGTCGCCGAGCACAAATTCGGCGCGCGCGCGTCCCGGATCGTCGGCCATCACGTCGCCGACCGCCGGCATCGAATGGCAGTTGATGTGCCACACCGCGCCGAACTGCCGGTGCCGCAGGTCGAGCACCTCGGCGAGCGCGCGATGGTACGGCGCGTAGCATCGGGTAATGCGACCCTGAACCTCGGCGACCGTGAGCTTGCGCGCGTACATCGGCGCGCCGCCGTGCGACAGGCGCCACACCAAACCGATTCCCTGCTCGGTCTTGCGCGAGAGCGTCACCGGCCCCGGCCACGATGCATCGAGCAGAGCGGGGTCGATATCACTCTCGTGACGATTGGGATCGATGTAGGCGCGCGGGAACAGCGCCTCGATCAGCGTCGCGCCGACCACCGGCGCCGCCGCGTAGAGCTCCGCGACGTGCGTGTCCTCGGCCTGGCGCACGAGGAGCCGCGGCGGCGCGTGCTCGAAGTCGTCGGGATACTCGGTACCGCTGTGCGGAGAATCGAGGACCAGCGCAATCGCATCGCCCGTTGGATCGTGTCGGCGCAGCGTCATGACCTGACCTTCGCGTCGTTGAGAAAGCACGCGGACAACCGCTTCGGCGCGATCAACTCGAGAGATGGCGCACGCTCGCGGCACACCCGCATCGCGTACGGGCAGCGCGGATGGAAATGGCAGCCCGGCGGCGGCGCCAGCGGCGACGGGATCTCGCCGCGCACCGGGACGAAGTTGCGCTTTTTCGGTCGCGCGCTGCCCACTTCCGCGAGCAACGCGCGCGTATACGGATGGTTCGGAGACGCGAAGACCTCGTCGGCGGGGCCCGACTCGACGACGCGCCCCAGGTACATGATCACCAGTCGATCGCTGATGTGGCGGACCACGCCCAGGTCGTGGCTGATGAACAAGTAGGTGAGATTGAGCGCGGCGCGTAGGTCCATGAACAGGTTGATCACCTGCGCCTGGATCGACACGTCGAGCGCCGCCACCGATTCGTCGCACACCAGGAACTCGGGCTTGACCGCGAGCGCGCGCGCGATGCCGATTCTCGCGCGCTGCCCGCCGGAGAACTGGTGCGGAAAGCGGCGCATCAGCGTGGGATCGAGGCCGACGCGATTGAGCTGAAGGCCGACGTATTCGATCTGCTGTCGCGGCGCGACGATGCCATGCACGACGGCCGCCTCGCCGACGATGTCGACGACGCGGCGCCGCGGATTGAGCGATGCAAATGGATCCTGGAAGATCATCTGCATCTTGAGCTGCTGCTCGCGCGCGGCCGACGGCGGCGACGTCGCGACCCGCTCGCCGCGCCAGAGGCGCTGGCCGGCACTGGGCTCGAGCAGCCCGACCGCCAGCCTGCCCAGCGTCGACTTGCCGCACCCCGATTCGCCGACCAGTCCCACGACCTCGCGCTCGTGGACGCCCAGGTCGACGCCGTCGACCGCGTGTACCACCTCTTCGCCGGGACCGGCGCGCAGGAGCCGCGCCAGTCGCGCCGCCATGTCGAGACGGCGCACGAACCGCTTCGAGATGTTCCTTAGTTCGAGCAGCGGCGGCGCTGCAGCCGGCTTTGGGGTCAACGGGCCGCCCGCGTTCACACGTCCTCCACCGGCGAAGTCAGCGGAAAAAAACATCGCGCCGACTGCGACGGCGCGCCGACGGGGCGCATCGGCGGATCCTGCTCGCACTCTTCCGTCGCGCGCGCGCAGCGCGTCCGGAAGGCGCAGCCCGGCGGGAGCTCGAGCAGCGACGGTGTCATGCCCGGGATCTGCTTCAGGCGCATGTGCGCCGGCGCGTTCGCGGGGATCGAGTCGAGCAGCCCGCGCGTATAGGGATGGCACGGCGCGCCGAGCACGTCGACCGCTGAGCCCTGCTCGACGATGCGCCCGGCGTACATCACGCAGATGCGGTCGGCCAGCCCCGCGACGACCGACAGATCGTGCGTGATCCACATCAGCGCGGCACCGGTCTCGCGCGCGAGCTTCTGCATCTCGAACAGGATCTGGCCCTGGATGGTGACGTCGAGCGCGGTCGTCGGCTCGTCGGCGATGATGATGTCCGGATCGTTGAGCAGCGCAATCGCGATCGCCACGCGCTGTCGCATGCCTCCGGAGAATTGATGCGGATAGCCGTTCAGCCGCTCGTCGGGCGCGGGAATGCCCACGCGCACCAGCGCGTCGCGGGCGCGGTCGAGCGCGGCGCGCCGCGTCACCTTGCGATGCGCCCGTATCGCCTCGATCATCTGGGTGTCGATGCGCAGGACCGGGTTGAGCGTCATCATCGGATCCTGGAAGATCATCGCGATGCGGTTGCCACGCAGCGCGCGCATGCGCTCGGGCGGCAGTGTGGTCAGGTCGTGGTCGCCGAAGCGGATCGCTCCGGACACGATGCGGCCAGGCGGGTCGACCAGACCCATGATCGAGTAACCGGTCATCGACTTGCCGGACCCGGATTCGCCGACGAGCCCCAGCACCTCGCCGGCGGCGAGCTCGAAGGAGACGTCGTCGACGGCGCGCACCACGCCGGCGCGCGTAAAAAAATGCGTCGACAGGTTCTGCACCGACAGAACCGGCTCCCTGGCTTGGACCCCCACGCTTGCGGCCGAGCCGGCCGCGGCGCTGCCCCCAGAGGGGGAGCTATTCGCGCCTTGGGGCGGCCCGGCGGTGCTCACCTCTGGAGCCTCGGGTTCAGCACATCGCGGAGCTGGTCGGCGACCAGGTTGATGCTGACGATAGTGAGCAGCAGCGCGACGCCGGGGAAAAAGCTGATCCAGTATTTTCCAGACAGCAGGTACTGGTAGCCGTTGGCGATGAGCAGACCCAGCGACGGCTCGGTGATCGGCAGGCCGAGCCCGAGGAACGAAAGCGTCGCCTCGAGTGCGATCGCCGCCGCCACCTGGACGGTGGCGACGACGATCAGCGGCGGCAGGCAATTGGGCAGCAGGTGCCTAAAGACGATGCGCGAGGGCGACAGCGCGAGGCAGTGTGCCGCCTCGATGTATTCCTTGCGCTTCTCGACTAGCGCCGCGCTGCGAACGGTGCGCGCGTAGTACGCCCACTGCACGGTCACCAGCGCGGCGACGATCTTGAAGGTGCCCTGCCCCAGCACCGCGAGCAGGATCAACGCGATGAGGATCGCTGGGAACGACAGCTGGATATCGGCGATGCGCATTATCAGCGACTCGGTCCGGCCGCCGGCGTACGCCGCGGTGAGGCCCATCGTCAGGCCGATGGCGAGCGCGATGATCGTGCTGCAAACGCCGACGGCCAGGCTGATGCGAAGGCCGTAGAAGATCGCCGAGAGCATGTCGCGCCCCTGGTCGTCGGTCCCCAGCCAGAAGGTGGCGCCGGTGGCCGACGTCGCGCCGGGTGGAAGCCGGCTCTCCATGACGTCGAGCTGCGCCAGGTCGTAGGGATTCTGCGGCGAGATGAACGGTGCCGCGATGGCGACGGCGACGATCAGCGCCAGGAGCGCGACGCCGAAGACCGCGACCGGGTTGGAGACAAAATCCGCGACGATGCGGCGCAGAGGCGCCTCCGCCGGACGAAGCGGCAACGCGGCGCCGGGCATCATCGCTTGTCCTCGCTCAATCGCACTCGCGGATCCAGCGCGGAATACATCACGTCGACGAGCAGGTTGATCGCGATAAACAGCGTCACGATCACCAGCAGGTACGCGACGATGATCGGACGATCGAGCAGGTTGATCGAATCGACCAGCAGCTTGCCCATGCCCGGCCACGCGAAGACGCTTTCGGTGACGATGGCGAACGCGATCACCGAACCGAATTCGAGACCGATCACCGTCACGATCGGAATGAGGATGTTGCGCAGCACGTGCACGCCGATCACCCTCGTGTTCGACAACCCCTTGGCGCGCGCGAACTTCACGTAGTCCTGCTGGAGCGCGTCGCGCGTCCCGGCGCGAGTCAGGCGGATCAGCAGCGCGAGCTTGAACAGCGCGAGGTTGGTGGCGGGAAGGATCAGGTGACGCCAGCCTTCCACCGACAGGAAGCTCACCGGAATGCCGAAGAGCAGCGTCGTCGGCCCGCGACCATTGGAGGGCAGCCAGCCCAGCATCACCGAGAACACCATGATCAGCATCAGCCCGACCCAGAACGTGGGCAGCGAGAAGCCGAGGATCGATCCGGCCATGATCGTGCGCCCCGCGGTCGAGTCGGGCTTGAGGCCCGCCCACAATCCGAGAGGAATGCCGAGCACGATCGCGAGCAGCATGGCCACCAGCGCGAGCTCCAGCGTCGCCGGCATGCGCTCGAGGATCAATCCCAGCGCCGGCGTGTTGTGCACGAAGGAATTACCGAGGTCGCCGTGCGCCGCACCTTCGAGAAAACGTGCGTACTGCACCCACAGCGGACGGTCCAGGCCGAGCGCGGCGATGGCGTGCTCGCGCTCGGTCTGGTCCGCCTGCGGATTGATCAGAATGTCGATCGGATTGCCGATCGCGTACACCCCGACGAACACGAGCACGGACATCACGAGCAGCACGACGCAGGCCTGCACGCTGCGGCGGACGATAAAGGCGAACATGCGGGCGACCGGCCGGGAAAGCGCTAGATTACCTCACGGCGGCGCGGACGCTGCTGCATCCGCAGCGCGACGGTGCACGGATCGACGCGATCGCTTCAGGAGAGTGCGATGCCCGCCTCGAGCCATTCGCTCGGGCACCGCATGCACAGCGCGCGCACGCTGTCGATCGGCGTGTCGGCATCGAGCCACGCATCGACTTCGTCGTCCGCGATGACGACCGGCATTCGATCGTGGATCGGCTCCATGATCGCGTTCGGTTGCGTCGTGAGAATGGTGTAGCTCGCGATCCTCTCGTCGCCTTGGCGCCAGTATTCGTAGAGTCCGGCCAGCGACATGATCTGGCCATCGGCGCGCGCGATGCGCATCTTGCGCTTTCGCTTTTCACCGGCGACGGGCATCCACTCGAAAAATGCATTCACCGGGACGACGCACCGGCGCTTGCGCAGCGCCGTGCGGAAGAATGGCTTGTCGGCGGCGGTCTCGCTCGCGGCATTGAACGGGTGCCGCACCGCCTTCGGGTCCCTCACCCACGACGGCACCAATCCCCACCGGCGAAGCGAAAGCTGGCGCGCCCCGTCGTGCACCAGGACGACCGGGTTGACGCTGGTTGGGGACACGTCGACATTGGCCGCGAACTCGATCTCCCCAGGCTCGACGCGATAGCGCGATCCCAGTCGTGCCGGGGTTTCATTGAGTTCGTATCGGCCGCACATCCCGTGCCTCGGTGTTCAATGGCGTTTGTCATCGCGAGTTTCGCACGACGTGACGCCGCGCGCAGCCCGCCAGGGGCGGTCTCGGCGCTTCCGCTATTTCCTACAGCGGATTCGTCCGAACGCCGATAGCGAAGGATGGCGCGCAAGCGCAGATTTGCACAACAAGCGCGCTGACGGCAGTGAAGAAACCACCGCAGCCCAGTGCCCGTGTCCGACCCCTGGCGGCCTGGCGCTTCACCACCCACCCTGCGAGGCAAATATCATGACGACAATTACGAAGCGCAAGACCCCCGCGACGCGGGCACTGCGCGCACGCACGGCAAGGAAAGCCGCGATCGCTGCGCCCATCGAGCCGAAGCCGCCGTTCGGGAAGCAGCATCAACGAAGCCCGGGACTGGAATCGGCGCTCAAGCCGCGCCCGCGCTTCCAGGCGGAGCAGTATCGCGCCGCCGGCAAGCTCGAGGGCAAGGTCGCGCTGGTCACGGGGGGTGATTCGGGCATCGGGCGCGCCGTGGCACTGCTCTACGCACGCGAAGGCGCGAAGGTGGTGATCTCGTATCTGCCTGTCGAGCAAAGCGACGCCGAGGAGACCCAGCAAGCCCTCGAGAGCGCAGGGGGAACCTGCCTGCTGATGGCGGGCGACCTGACCAACGCCGATTTCTGCGACCAGCTCGTCAACGCGACCGTCGAAGAGCTCGGCGGCATCGACATCCTGGTTTCGAACGCCGCGCACCAGGCCAGGAAAAAATCCCTGGCCGAAGTCACCGACGACGAGTTCGACCGCACCTTCAAGACTAACATTTATGCATTCTTCAGGCTCTCGCGCGCGGCGCTGCGCCACATGAAGCGCGGCGCGGTGATCATCGCGACCAGCTCGGAAACCGGCCTCTTGGGCGCGAAGGAGCTTCCGGACTATTCAGCGACCAAGGGGGCGATCAACGCCTTCACCAAGACGCTGGCGATGGAGCTCATCGACAAGGGCATCCGCGTCAACGCGATCGCGCCGGGACCGGTGTGGACTCCGCTCAACCCGTCGGACTCGGGCCTCACCCCCGACAAGGTCGCCGCGTTCGGCCAGGACAGCCCGATGGGCCGCCCGGCGCAGCCGGAGGAGCTCGCTCCCGCGTATGTCTTCCTTGCGTCGAACGCCGACTCGTCGTACATCACCGGGACGGTGCTGCAGGTCATGGGCGGGGAGACGACTGGCGGGTAGCTGGCGAGACGCGTCACGGCGCAGTTGATCGCGCAGATGCTACGCCGCGCTGTGAAGTACCAAACGAGGTATCCACCAGCGATCCGGACGCCTGTTACTTCCTACAGTTGCGGGCGCGCCGTCAATCCTGTTTCACTGTCCATGCGTGAAAAGACGGGGTGGCGCGACATCCACCGACTCCCCGCCCGCGCCGCAACAAGCTCAGGTGGTTTTTCACTTTCCGCCTTCCGCTGTCTTGTGCGACTGGGACCAAGGGGATCCGCATGAGAATCATCGTTATCGACGACCACCCGCTCATCCAGGTGGCGCTCAAGCACGTCCTCGAGGAGCTCGACGCCGCGCTGGAGCTCTTTCAGGCGCCCGACGCGGTGCATGCGCGCGCCATGCTCGCCCTGGCACCGGACATCGACCTCATCGTGCTCGATCTGACGCTTCCGGGCCTCGACGGCTTCGAGCTCCTGCGCGAGCTCCGACGCGACTGGCCCGACATACCCGTTCTCGTGCTCTCGGCCACGCACGACCAGGCAACCATCGAAAACGCGCTCGACCTTGGAGCGATGGGCTTCATCCCGAAAACGGCGAACGCGCGCCTGCTGCTCGATGCGCTGCGGCTGGTCCTGTCCGGTGGCGTCTACGTGCCTTCCGACACCGACGGTGGCGCGGTCCCGCGTTGCGTCGCCAAGCCCGCCGAACTCGGCCTCACCATGCGCCAGGCCGACGTCCTCAAGCTGCTCGTGCAGGGCAAGCCCAATAAGCTGATCTGCCGCGACCTGCGCTTGTCCGAGGGAACCGTGAAGGTGCATGTCAGCGCGATCCTGCGCGCGCTCAACGTGCACACGCGCACGCAGGTCGTGATCGAGCTGGCCAGGCGCGGCGTGCGCCTGGGTCCCTCCGCCGTCAGCGCGCGTTAGGCGGCCATGAGCATCGCGGCCGCCCTGATGCTGCGCGGGTGGGCGGTGAAGCGTCCCGTCGCGGCGTTGAACGAGCGGGTGCGCGCCGAACAGATCCACACCCTGTTCGCACAATGGCGGCGCACCACGCTGTCGATGCTGCTGGGCTCCGCCATTCTCACTGTTGTGATGTGGGGCGCGGCGCCGCCGTCAGCGTTCGTGGCGTGGATCGCCGCGATCATCGCCAACCAGGTGTGGCGCTACGCGCTGACCCGCCGCTATCACGCATTGACGCCGGTGGAGCAGACGCATTCGTCATGGGGATATGCCTGGGCGTTGGGCTCGCTCGTCGCCGGGGCGCTGTGGGGCATCGCCGGCGCGGTGCTTTACTCCGCCGGCGACGTCGGTCACCAGGCGCTGCTGATCGTCTGCCTGTTTGGTGTCGTGCTCGGAGGCGTCGACCTGACGTCGGTCTTCAAGCCGTCGTTCTACGGATTCGTGGTGCCCGCGCTCGCCCCGCTCACGCTGCGCGTCGCCCTGCAGGGCGACCAGGTCCACCTCTTCCTCGCCGCGGTGATGCTGGTGGTGCTGGCGTTCATCCTTCGCTTCGGACGCAACCTGAACCACCTCATGGCGCAGTCGCTGGCGATACGCTACGAGAACGTCGACCTGATCGACGAACTGCGTACGCAGCGGCTCGCCGCCGACGCCGCGCGGGCCACCGCTGAAGCCGCCAACCGTGGGAAGACGCAGTTTCTCGCCGCGGCGAGCCACGACCTCAGGCAGCCGCTGCACGCGCTGGGGCTGTTCGGCGCGGCGCTGTCGGCGAAGGTATGCGAGCCCGAGGTTCGCGAGATCGTCGGCAGCATCAACGCTTCGGTCGAAGCGCTGGAGCGCTTGTTCTCGACATTGATGGACATCTCGAAGCTCGACGCCGGCGCCGTCGCGCCGGTGCGCACGCCATTTCCGCTGATGCCGATGTTCCGGCGCCTGGCGCAGCAGTTCGCGCCGCTGGCGCAGAGCCGGGGGCTGCGACTGCGCTTCGTCGAGACCGTCGCGTGGGTCGAGAGCGACGCGGTGCTGCTCGAGCGAATCCTGTCGAATCTCGTGGCGAATGCGCTGCATCACAGCGAGCGCGGCGGCGCCATCGTCGGCCTGCGCCACCGCGATGGCCATGCGTGGATCGACGTGATCGATTCGGGCCCCGGCATCGCGCCGCGCGAGCGCGAGCGTGTCTTCGAGGAGTTCTTCCGGGGCTCACCCCGCGGCGGCCGCAGCCAGGGCATGGGGCTCGGTCTGGCGATCGTGCGCCGGCTCGCGGCGCTGCTCGGCCACGAGGTCGCGCTCTTCAGCGTCGAGGCCCGAGGCTCGAGGTTTTCCGTGCAGATTCCGAGAGTGCGTGCGGCGCTACCCCTGCCATCGAACACGCAACCACCTGCGCCGCAGCGAGACGCACGCCCGCTTTCGGGCGCGCTCATCGCCATTGTCGACGACGAGCCCGCGGTGCTCGACGGCATGCGCGCTTGCCTTTCGCAATGGGGGGCTGAGGTGGTCGGCGGCGTGTCCGGAGACGCCGTCGTCGCCGCGCTGGGCGAGTGCGGCCGCTATCCCGACCTCATCATCGCCGACTATCGCCTGGCCAATGAAGAGCTCGGAACGGCGGTCATCGAACGGCTGCGCGACGAGTTCGGGATCGCCATTCCCGCGATGCTGGTCAGTGGAGATGCTTCGGCGCCGGCGATCGCAGCCATGCGCGTGGCCACGCTCGACTTGCTGCTCAAGCCGGTCACTGCGGATGAGTTGCGTCTTCGCGCCGAATCCTGCCTGATGGCGGGCAGGCGAGGCGACGCGGAGCACGCCAAAAAAAGCGCCCCCGTGGAGGGGGCGCCGGAGGACAGACTGAGTTTGGGATGACCGGTTAGGGTCGGGGGGATAAACCCAGCCTGCGGTTGCCTCGCTCGGACGCCGCGATCAACACCACCCACCGCAGCGACCGTTCCTTCACCCTGGCCCGACTTATGACAATAGCATTGTTGCTCCAGAGGTAGCGCGCCGCAATGCCGTTCGTCGGCTCGCCGGGCCGCCGGCCTTACTTCGAGAAGCGCTCACGCATGTTGGCTCGGAACTGCTCCATGCGGGCCAGACGCGATGAGATCGCATCGCGCACCACCGCCTTCTGCTGCGGAGTGAACGTCGCGTAAAGCGCCAGCCACGCGTCGCGCGCCGCTTTGCGCGGACCCGCGTTCTGCTGATGCACCGCATCGGCTTGCGCTGCGAGCGCGGCGAGGTCGGGTTCGGCCTTGGCAAGCTCGGCCTGCGTCGCGCTCTTCAGTTGCTCCATGCCCGAGCGTCCCGCCTGGCGGGCGCTTTGCGTCTGCGCCACCGCGGCGTCCCACTGCTGCTGTTGCGAAGTGTTGAGGGTTAGCTTGTCCTTGAGCGCCTGAATAATGGCGATGGGGTCGCTACCGCCGTGGCCGCGATGATGCGGCATTTGCGCGAAGGCGGTGATACCCACCGCCGAGAGTCCCAGCACAGCGAGTGCCAGCAAGAATCGTTTCATCATTTACCTTTCATCGAATCGTCGGATGACACCAAGCCAGGTGGCTCGGCATACCTCTCCCAGGTTAGGGTCAGCGTGTTTCGAATCAATTGCCGGATCGAACCGATGTGTAACGATTCGCCCGGACCGCACGCAGTGCCGTTCCGTTTGAACACGATTGTCCGCGACGATGGAGTTCGGTAGAGCCGCGTTTGTAACCAATCGTTGCCCGTATAGACGGGGGTTACAATTAGTGACACCCAAGCGTGCGCCGAAGTCGCCACACGCACTAGTATGCACACCCATGAAGACACCAATTCCAAAGATACTGGTCATCGACGACGACGTGCGGCTGCGCGACCTGCTCGTGCGCTATCTCACCGAGCAGGGATTCCAGGTTCAGGCGCTGCCCGACGCGCGCGACCTCGACAAAAAGCTGCAGCGCGATCCGCCGCACCTGCTGGTGCTCGACCTGATGCTGCCCGGCGAGGATGGCCTCGCGATATGCCGTCGCCTGCGCGGCGCCGGCGAGATGGTTCCGGTGATCATGCTCACCGCGAAGGGCGAGGACGTCGACCGCATCGTCGGGCTGGAAATGGGCGCCGACGACTACCTGCCGAAGCCGTTCAATCCGCGCGAGCTGGTGGCGCGCATCCACGCGGTGCTGCGCCGGCACAACGAGCGCTTCGCGCCGGGTGCCCCTGCGCTGGAAGGCAAGATCAGCTTCGGACCCTACCGTCTCGACCTGACCACGCGCACGCTGCTGCGCGACAACACCGTGGTGCCGCTGACCACGGGCGAGTTCGGCCTGCTCAAGGTTCTTGCGACGCATCCCCGGCAGCCGCTCGCCCGCGAAAAGCTGATGCTGCTCGCGCGCGGCCGTGATCACGACGTGTTCGATCGCGCCATCGACGTGCAGATATCGAGGCTGCGCAAGCTCATCGAGAGCGATGCCGGGTCGCCGCGCTACATCCAGACAGTCTGGGGCTTCGGATACGTGTTCGTTCCCGACGAGGCGCCGAGCGAGGTTCCCGCCGCCGGCGCCGGCGAAGCGCCGTCGCGCGCATGACTCACGGATGACCCTCGTTTGACACTCTGGCCGCGCTCGCTGTTCGGGCGGCTGGCGCTGCTGCTGCTGCTGGTGATCCTGATCAGCCAGGCCACCGCCATCTTCTTGTTCCGCCAGGATCGCGCCGCGTTGCTGGCGAGGCAGTTCGACGACACCAAGATCGTGCAGCTAAAGGCGTTGCGCGCCGCGCTCGCCACCGCCGATCCGAAAAGCACGCGCGAGACGCTGGCCCAGTTCGGCAATGCCTACCAGGCGCGCATCGTGCCGCAGGAAGAGGCGCCGCCGTTCCGCACACCGCCGCAGGGATCGCGCTTCCAGGAGCTCGAGCAGCGGCTGCAGGCGGAGCTCGGCCCCAACACCGAGTTGCGCATCCAGCCGCGCCTCCAGTTGCTCTGGATCAAGCTGCAGTCGGGCGAGCGCGCGTACTGGGCGGTGTTTCCGCTGCCGCGCCCCGACGAGGACGTGCCGTCGCGCGCTCTGCAGTGGAGCATCATCGCGCTGGTCGTGCTCCTGCTCAGCGCGTACGCCTTCGCGCGCTACCTCTCCCGTCCGCTGCGCCAGCTCAACGACGCGGTGACGCGCGTCGGTGAGGGCCAATCACCGCCTCCCCTGCCCGAGAGCGGACCCTCGGAGATCGTCAATCTCAACCGCGGCTTCAACCGCATGCTCACCAACCTGCAGCAGGCCGACGACGATCGCGCGCTGCTGCTCGCCGGCGTTTCGCACGACCTGCGCACGCCGCTGGCGCGGCTGCGTCTCGGCGTCGAAGTGGGCATGCCGGATGTCGAGGAGCGCGCCGCGATGGTCAGCGACATCGAGCAGATGGACAAGATCATCGGACAGTTCCTCGATTTCGCGCGCGGCGACCACGAAGCCACGGGCGAGCAATCAACCCTCGACGCGGTGATAGCGACCGTCGTAGAGCGCTACGCCAAGGCCGGCCGCGACGTGCGCTTCGTTCCCGGCCGGGCACCCGCGCTGCCGGTGCGCGCCACCGCGATGTCGCGTCTGATCGGGAATCTCGTCGACAACGCGTTGCGCCATGGCCGGGAGCCGGTCGAGATCAGCACGCGCGCGGTCGGCGACGCGGTCGCCCTGGAAGTTGCAGACCGCGGCCCGGGCATTCGCCCGGGTGACGGCGAGCGACTCAAGCGACCTTTCACCCAAGGCCATTCGGCGCGCACCGGCGCCGCCGGCGCGGGCTTGGGACTCGCCATCGTCGAGCGAATCGCGCGCATGCATCGCGGCAGCCTGGACCTCGTGGCGCGCGAGGGCGGCGGCACGATTGCGCGCGTGACGTTGCCTACGGCCGAGCCTCTGCGCTCGTCGGGTCGCGGCTAGCGCCGGCTAGACCCGACTGAGCAGCAGAACGCTCGCCATCGCGGCGATGCCCTCACCGCGTCCCGTGAAGCCCAGGTGCTCGGTCGTGGTCGCCTTCACGTTGACTTGGCCGGGCGACGCGCCGAGATCGCCGGCAATGTTGGCGACCATGCCCGGCACGTGCGGCGCCAGCCGCGGCGCCTGCGCGACGATGGTGGCGTCGACGTTGCCCAGCGCGTAACCCGCGGCCACGGCAAGCTGCCACACGTGACGCAGCAGCGCGCGGCTGTCGACGTTCTTGTATTTCGCGTCGCTATCCGGAAAATGGCTTCCGATGTCACCCTGCCCGATCGCACCCAGGATCGCGTCGCAGATCGCGTGGATCAGAACGTCCGCGTCGGAATGTCCGTCTAAGCCGCGCTCGTACTCAATGTGCACGCCACCGAGCACCAGCCGCCGCCCGGCGACCAGCGCGTGCGCGTCGAAGCCCTGTCCGATGCGCGGCGTGCCCGTGCTTGCAGGCTCCTCCCGAGCGTCGCTGCGCGCGGTTCCCCCCAGCGGGCGAGCGCCTCGGGGCGGCCTTGCGGCGCTCATGAACGATCCCCCCGAGCGTCGCTGCGCGCCGTTCCCCCCAGGGGGCGAGCGCCTTGGGGCGGCCCTGCGGCGCTCATGGCGCGCGCTCGCGCAACGCGATCACCGCCTCGGCAAGCGCGAGATCGTCAGGGTAGGTAATTTTGAGATTGGAAGCGCTGCCGCGCACCAGCCGCGGCCTCATCCCGAGCGCCTCGACCGCCTGCGCGTCGTCGGTCATCGCGGCGCCGCGCGCGCGCCCGATCGCTTCGCGAAGAAGTGCGTAGCGAAACATCTGCGGCGTCTGCGCACACCAGAGTCCGTGCCGGTCTTCGGTGCAGTGCACGCGCGAGTCATCGGCGCCGGCGCGCTTGAGCGTGTCGGCGATCGGCATCGCAAGCAGCCCGCCCACGGCGTCGTCGCCCACTTCCGACACCAGCCGCGACAGCGCGTCGGCGCCGATGCATGGGCGCGCCGCGTCGTGAACGAGCACCCAGTCGTTCGCCCGCACCCGGGCCTGCATTGCATCGAGCCCGTTGGCGACCGACTCGAGGCGCGTCGCGCCCCCGCAGCGCAACGCCACCACGCGCTCCGGGTGGAGCGCGACGCGCGTGTAGTGGGCGTCGTCGTGCGCAAGCACGACGAAGATCGCGTCGAGCTCTCCCCAGCGCAGCAGCGCTTCGAGGGTCCTGACCAGCATCGGGATGCCGCCTACCGGCGCGTACTGCTTGGGATGCTCGCCACCGAAGCGGGTCGAGGTGCCCGCCGAAGGAACCAGCGCGAAACGGCGCGGCGCTTCAGCCATGGCGGCGCACAGCCCTTCGCGATGCGCACTTATATCCCACAGAGCGTCGCTGCGCGCCGCTCCCCCCAAGGGGGCGAGCGCCTTGGGGCGGCCCTGCGACACTCATGCGGCGGGCGCCACGATCAACGAACCCAGCGCGGCGCGGATGGGCGCAGGAACGCTCGTGGGTCGCTGGGTGTCGCGCTGCACCCAGACATGCACGAAATATCCGTCGGCCGACGCGTCATCCTCGCCCTCCGCGAAAAGCGCGATCTCGTAGCGCACCGAGCTGTCGCCGAGCCTCGCCACACGCAGGCCCGCGTCGACGACCCCCGGGAACGACAGCGAGCGATGGAATCGGCAGCACGTCTCCACCACGACGCCGATCACGCTCGCGCCGCGGATGTCGAGCGCGCCTTCGCGGACGAGGTGCTCGTTGACCACGGTGTCGAAGTACGAGTAGTAGACGACGTTGTTGACGTGCCCGTAGATGTCGTTATCCATCCAGCGCGTGGGAATCGGAAGAAAGCGCGGGAAATCGGCGCGCGTGGGGCGGCGTTGCGCGAGCTGCATCCCAGGGCCTAGGGCTTCGACGCCTGTCGCGAGCGCAGGCGCGAGTCGAAAAGCTCGATCCAGTGGCGAACCGGCCGGATCGTGCCGCTCTGCAGGTGCGCAAGACATCCGATATTGGCCGTGAGGATGAGATCGGGCTGACCCGCCTCGAGTGCGGCGAGCTTGGCGGACCGGAGCCTCCCCGACAGCTCCGGCTGCAACAGCGAATACGTTCCCGCCGATCCGCAGCACAGGTGCGAGTCGGCGACGTCGGTGAGCTCGAGGCCGACCGCTTCGAGGATCTCCTCGACGCGTCCTGCCAGCTGCTGCCCGTGCTGCAGCGTGCACGGAGACTGGAACGCGACGCGCTGCGGGCCGTGGTCCATCGCCACCTTCGGTGCGAAGCGCTTCCATTCGTCGGCGATGACCTCGACGGGGTCACGCGCCATCTCGGCGATGCGTCGTGCGCGATCGGCGTAGGCAGCGTCCTCGCGCAACAACCGGCCGTAGTCCTTTACCACGACCCCGCACCCGCTCGCCGAGATCACGATCGCTTCCGCGCCCTGCTCGACGTGTGGCCACCAGGCGTCGATGTTTCGCCGTGCCAGCACCAGCGCGCGCTCGTGCGCGCCCAGATGCAGGTCGATGGCGCCGCAACAGCCGCCGCCGGCGACGCGCACCAACGTCACATCGATGCGATCGAGAACCCGCGCCAGCGCCGCGTCGATCGACGGCGCCAATGAGCCCTGAACGCAACCGGTGAGCGCAAGCATGCGCCGGGCGTGTCGCAGCGTCGGCCACGCCTTGGCCGGCGTCGCCTTCGGAGTCTTCGCGGCCAGCGCTCGGGGCAGCAGCGGCCGCAACGCACGCCCGGCCGCGAGCGCAGCCCCGAACACGTCGCGGCGCGAAAGTCCGGCGCGCAGAAGCCAGCGCGCGACGCGCTGGGCCGTCGTGCGGCGCACCTGCGCGTCCACGACGCGACGCCCGATGTCGACCAGCGCGCCGTAGCGCACACCCGACGGGCACGTGGTCTCGCAACTAAGGCACGTCAGGCAGCGGTCGAGATGCAGTTGAGTGCTGGCCGTGGCGGCATCGCCCTCGAGCACGCGCTTGATCTGATAGATGCGCCCGCGTGGTCCGTCGAGCTCGTCGCCGAGGAGTTGGTACGTCGGACACGTGGCGGTACAGAATCCGCAGTGCACGCAGGCGCGCAGGATGGCGTCGGCCTCCCTGCCGTCGGGCGTATCGCGGATGAAATCGGCGAGGTTGGTTTCCATCGCTAGAACTCGGCGTACATGCGCCGCGGGTTGAATATGCCCGACGGGTCGAACCCCGACTTGAGCTGCCGGTGCAGCGTCATCATCGCGTCGGGCAGCGGCTGGAAGATTTCGGCGGACTTGTCGCCGCCGCGGAACAGCGTCGCGTGGCCGCCGTGCGCACGCGCCCATTCGCGGATCAATGCTCCCTCGTGGGGCGAGTCCGTGACGAACCAGCGCAGCGCCCCGCTCCACTCGATCATCGATGGCGCGGCGATCGCAGGCTGCGGCGCGGTCGCGCGCACCGAGGCTCGCCACAGCGCACCCGGGCTCGCACCGAAAAACGCGTGGCGATGATCGCGCACGTTGCGCCAGTGCGCACCCGCCTCGCTCGCATCGATCGTTTCTCCCCCGATGCGATGTGCCGCGTGGGCGATCGCGCTTTCGGCGCCGGACAGGCGCAGGGTCAAGCGATCGGCGCACCAGCAGCTGGCGGAGATCGCCAGCGGCAGCGGGCTCCATTCGGCAAAGCGGCCCAGCGCTGCGTCAGCGCCGAGCTCGACGGCTATCGTCTGCTCGAGCCGCGGCTGTGGCAGGCACTTGATCGACGCCTCGAGGATCACGCCGAACGTTCCAAGCGAGCCGACGACGAGCCGCGAGACGTCGAAACCGGCGACGTTCTTCATGACACGGCCGCCGAAGCGCAGTTCGTCGCCGCGTCCGTCGAGCACACGCACCCCGAGCACGACGTCGCGGACCGCGCCTGCATACGGCCGGCGTGGTCCGGAAAGCCCCGCGGCGATGCAGCCGCCCAGCGTCGCGCCCTCGCCGAAGTGAGGCGGCTCGAAGGCGAGCATCTGGCGCTGGCCGGCGAGCGCCTGTTCGACCTCGACGAGCAGCGTCCCGCAGCGCGCCGTGACGACCAGCTCGGTGGGATCGTAATCGGTGATCCCACGATGCTCCGCGGTTTCGAAGCGCTCGCCGATGAGCTCACGCCCATAGAAATCCTTGGTGCCGCCTCCGACAATGCGAAGCGGTGCGTTCACCTGCGCCGCCGCACGAATACGCTCGCGCCAGGAGGCTACTAGCGCGCTCATCGGGCGCGCTTCACGGTTGGGCCGGGGGTTGCACCGGCTGCCCCGGTATCACCAGGACCTCGGTCTCGCGCGCGGCGTCGGCTTCCCATTCGAGCATCGCCGGCAGCGTCAGCAACGCCTCGAGGTAGCTCGCCGCTCCGACGCTGACGTCCACGCCGTAGCTGCGAAACCGAAACGCCACCGGGCACCAAAAGGCATCGGCGATGCAGAACTTCCCGCACAGGTACGGCCCCTGCGCGCCAAAGCGCTGACGGCCCTCGCGCCAGATGGCGTCGATGCGCGCGATGTTGGCGGCGGTTTCAGGCGTGGGCTCGGCGCGACTCCGGACCCGCAGGTCCATGCTGAGCTGGTTGCGGAGATCCGCGAAGCCCGAATGCATCTCGGCGGTTACGCTGCGCGCCCATGCTCGGGTGGCCGCGTCCTGGGGCCACAAGCCTGGATGTCGCTCGGCGAGATATTCGGCGATCGCCAGCGAATCCCATACTACGAGCCTGCCGTCGTGCAGGCACGGAACGCGCGCCGAGGGCGAGACGGTCAGGATGCGCGCCTGCGAGCTCGGTCCGTACAGCGAGATCTTCTCCTCGCGAAATTCGATGCCGGCGTTCCTGAGGAGCACCCAGGGCCGCAGCGACCACGACGAGTAGTTCTTGTTGCCGATATAGAGCGTGTACATGGCGTCGAATGGTGGCGTCGGGTGGAACGGACAAGCTTCGCGCGCGGTCGCTGCCGCCCGCACAACCAAAACACGCCCGGCGGCGCGAGCCTTAGCGGATCAGCGTCGCCTACAGCGGCACGGTCTTCCCGGGGTTCATGATGTTATCGGGGTCGAGCGCACGCTTGATCGCACGCATCGAATCGACCGCCTCGCCGTGCTCCTGCGCAAGCACGTCGAGCTTGTGCCAGCCGATGCCGTGCTCGCCGGTGCAGGTGCCGCCCATGCCGATCGCACGCATCGACACGCCCTTGGCGAGCCGCTCGGCGCGCTCGCGCTGCCCGGGCGAGGCGGGATCGAACAGGACCACCAGGTGGAAGTTGCCATCGCCCACGTGTCCGAGGATCGGCGCGGTGAGGCCGCTCGCCTCGACGTCTTTGCGGGTCTCGAGAATGCAGTCGGCCAGGCGCGAAATCGGCACGCAGGCGTCGGTCGCGAACGACGTCATCCCCGGGCGGAACGCCATTGCCGCGTAATACGCCGCGTGGCGCGCCTTCCACAGTCGCGTGCGGTCCTCCGCCTGCGTCGCCCACTGGAACGCGCTGCCGCCGAATTCCACGCAGATGCCCTGCATCGCTTCGCTCTGCTCGCGCACGCCGGCGGGCGAGCCGTGGAACTCGAAGAACAGTGTCGGCTTGACGTCGAAGCCCTCGAGCTTCGAATAACGGATCGATGCGTCCATCTGCACGTCGTCGAGAAGCTCGATGCGCGCGATCGGAATGCCGGTCTGCATCGCCATGATGACTGCATTCACCGCGTTTTCCAGGTCATCGAACTGGCACACCGCCGCGGCGATCGCCTCCGGCACGCCGTAGAGCCTGACGGCGACCTCGGTGATGACGCCCAGCGTGCCTTCCGCGCCGACGAACAGGCGCGTCAGGTCGTAGCCCGCGCTCGACTTGCGGGCGCGCCCGCCGGTGCGGATCAGCCGGCCTTCGGCGGTGACGACGGTGAGTCCGAGGACGTTCTCGCGCATGGTTCCGTAACGGACCGCGTTGGTGCCGGAAGCGCGCGTGGCGGCCATCCCGCCGAGCGTGGCGTTGGCGCCCGGATCAATCGGGAAAAAAAGACCGGTGCCCTTGAGCTCGGCGTTGAGCTGCTCGCGGGTCACGCCCGCCTGCACACGGCAGTCGAGATCGCCGGCGTTGACCTCGAGCACGCGGTTCATCTGCGAAAAGTCCATGCACACGCCCCCGTAGAGCGCGGCGACGTGCCCCTCGAGCGACGTGCCGACGCCGAACGCGATCACCGGCACGCGCGCCGCGGCGCACAGACGCACCGTCGAGATGACTTCCTCGTTGGTGTGCGGATAGACGACCACATCCGGCATCCCGGCATCGGCGAGCCCTTCGCCGTGGCTGTGCTGCTCGCGCACCGAATGACCGGTGCTCGCACGCTCGCCGTAGTCGCCGCAAAGCGTCTGCACCACGCCGGCAAGCGCGGCGGGGTCGGGACGGCTCAAAACGGCTGTGCTCATCGCTGCTCCTAGAACCTCGGTAGGTCGGGGTGCGCAAGCGCGCCCCCGTGGACGTGCATGCGGCCCATTTCCGCGCAGCGGTGCAGCGCGGGCACGGCCTTGCCCGGATTGAGCAGCCCCTGCGCGTCGAATGCATGCTTGACCGCATGGAAGTGCTCGAGTTCAAGTGAAGAGAACTGAACGCACATTTCGCCGATCTTCTCGATGCCGACACCATGCTCGCCAGTAATGGTGCCGCCGGCGGCGATGCACGATTCGAGAATCCGCGCGCCGAAAGCGGTCGTCTTTTCCGCGTCGCCCGGACAGTTCGCATCGTAGAGGATGAGCGGGTGCAGGTTGCCGTCGCCGGCGTGAAACACGTTCATGCAGCGCAGGCCGAATTCCTCGGAGAGTGCGGCAATTTCCTTGAGGACCGGCGCCAGTGCACGCCTTGGTATGGTCCCGTCGATGCAATAGTAGTCGGGCGAGATGCGGCCCGCCGCCGGAAACGCGGCCTTGCGCCCCGACCAGAACCTGAGGCGCTGCGCTTCGTTCTGTGACACGTCGATCAGGGTCGCACCGCAGTTTTCAAGCAGCGAGCACATGGCCTGGACTTCTTCCGCGACCTCGGCGGCGGTGCCGTCGGACTCGCACAGGAGTATCGCCTCGGCGTCCTGCGGATAGCCTGCGTGCACGAAAGGCTCGACCGCAGCGATGGTCAGCTTGTCCATCATTTCCAGGCCGGCCGGGATGATGCCCGCGCCGATGATCGCGGCGACCGCGTCGCCGGCCTTGCTCACATCGTCGAACGCCGCCAGCACGCAGCGAGCCGCCTGCGGCTTGGGCGTTAGCTTGACCGTGACCTCGGTGATCACCGCCAGCAACCCTTCCGACCCGGTGACGAGCGCGAGGAGATCGTAGCCGGGCGCATCGAGGCCTTCACCACCGAATTCGACGATCTCCCCGGTGATGAGCACGGCGCGCACCCGCCGGATGTTGTGCACCGTGAGGCCGTACTTGAGGCAATGCACGCCCCCCGAATTCTCCGCGACATTGCCGCCGATGGTGCAGGCGATCTGCGACGACGGGTCGGGAGCGTAGTACAGCCCGAGCGGTGCCACTGCTTCCGAGATAGCGAGATTGCGCACCCCCGGCTGCACGACGGCGCTGCAGGTCGACGCGTCGATGGCCAGGATGCGGTTGAACCTGGCGAGCGACACGACGACGCCCTCGCGGTGCGGCATCGCGCCCCCTGACAACCCCGTCCCGGCGCCACGAGCCACCACCGGGACGCGCGCCGCGTGGCAAAGCTTCAGGATGGCGACGACCTGCGCCTCGTTTTCCGGCAAAAGCACCGCTTGCGGCTGCTCCCGAAACAGCGTCAGGCCATCGCACTCGTAGGGTCGCGTGTCCTCCGGCGCGGTGAGCAACGCCGAGGGAGCCACGATTTGGCCGAGCGCGGCAACGAGCGTCGAATCAAGCATCGGAAGGCATCACCGGCAAATTATTCCACAAAGCCCCGGGCGCGGCCATGCGAGAGCGTTCGCGCTGCCGTTCTCCGCCGCTCGTCTATAATGCGCGTAGCCAGGGCAGTGGCTGACGTGGATCGGTCCTGCCGGGAGGCGAAAGACGATGAGTCCGGGTGAAATCTACGCAAAGACGGATGAAGGGCTGCGCGAGCTCAAGGAGCGCAAGCGCAACCTTCCCGTCGCGCTGCGCAGCCTGCTCATCATGGTCGATGGCAACCGCACGGTCGCCGAAGTCCTCAATCGCGCGCGGGCGTTGCGGGTCGACGTCAACGAATTGGCCGCGCTCGAGCGCGCCGGCCTGATCGCCAAGCGCTTCAGCGCGCCCTCCGCGGTGGACACCGGCGGCGCACCGGCTCAGCGCAGCGAAAGCGAGGTGAAGAGATTCCTCGCCGCCCAGCAGCAGATGAGCGACGCCATCAACGCACACTTGGGCTTTCGCGGCTACCTGATGATGATGCGCCTGCAGCGCGCCGCGAACCTGCGTGACCTGCACGATCTTCTTCCCGATTTCGCCCAGGCGCTGTCCAAGCGCCTGGGCGTCGATACGGCGACGCCGATCGTCGCCGAGCTGCAGCGCCTGATCGTCCACGGCTAGTTGTCCCGTTCACAAGTTCGCTCGATAGTTCGCGGGTCGAATCGACCGCCCAGCGGCGTTGCTCGGCGCGGTTTTTCAGACGCAGCGTCCGCCATCGACCTCCAGGCACGTCCCCGTGATGAAAGCCGCCTCGTCGGACGCGAGGAACACCGCCGCGGTGGCCACGTCGGACGGCAGCGACAGGCGCCCGAGCGGAATCGAGGCGATGAATTTGGCGCGCATCTCCGGCGTGTCCTCGCCCATGAATTGCGCCAGCATCCCGGTCTCGCCGGCCACCGGATTGATCACGTTCACGCGAATCCTGTCCGGAGCGAGCTCGGCGGCCATCGAGCGCGACGTGACGATCGCCGCGCCCTTGCTGCCGTTGTACCAGGTGAGCCCCGGGCGCGGGCGCACGCCGGCGGTCGACGCGATGGTGATGAACGCGCCGCCGCCCTGAGCGCGCATCACCGGCACGGCATGGCGCGCCGTGTGGAACAGGCTCTTCACGTTGACTGCGTAGATGCGGTCGAACTCGGCTTCGTCCACATCCAGCATCGGCTGGTTTCGATGCGTCGTGCCCGCGTTGTTGACCACGATGTCGAGACGCCCGAAATGCGCCACCGCGTGACGAACCAGCGCTGCCACGTCGGTATCGCGCGCGACGTTGCCTTCGCGGAACGTCGCCGCGCCGCCGTCCGCGACGATGGCCGCGGCGACGCGCTGACCGCCGGCCACGTTGATGTCGTTGACCACCACGCGCGCACCTTCGCTGGCGAAGCGCCGCGCGATGCCTTCGCCGAAACCGGACCCTGCACCGGTCACGATTGCCACCTTAGATTCGAGTCTCAAAGGAGTGGTCCTCCGCGGCGCACGCGATGGCTGATCGATCTGGCGTGATTTCGCCGCGAACTATCGAGCGAATTTCTGACTCGGGACACTAGCCCGACGCGCCGACGGTGGCGGCGAATGCTGGCGGCCGCCGTGCCGCGCTCGCCTGCTCGAAGGCGTACGCGATGCGCAGCAGCGTCGGTTCGCTCCAGGCGCGGCCGAAGAACGAGATGCCGACCGGCAATCCCGATACGAAGCCGGCGGGAACGGTGATGCTCGGATAGCCCGCCACCGCCGCGGCGCTCGAGCTGCTGGCCAGCTGGTGATCGCCGAGCACGTAGTCGGCGAGCCACGCCGGCGCATCGGTGGGCGCCACGATCGCGTCGAGGCGCTCGCGATCCATGAGCGCATCGATGCCTTCGACGCGCGACAGGCGCCGGCAGGTGGCCAGTGCTTCGACGTACTCAGCGCTCGCCAACGTCCCCTTGGCCTGCGCCTTGATGAAAAGCTCCTGACCGAAGTAGGGCATCTCGCGTGCGCGGAATCGCTCGTTGAACACGATCACGTCCTGAAGCGAGCGCACCGTCGATCCGCGGCGCTGCAGATACGCGTCGAGGTCGGTCTTGAGCTCGTAGAGCAGCACCGTGAGCTCGGGTTCGTTGAGCTTGTCCATGTTCGGCAAATCGACAGGATCGACCAGCGTCGCGCCCGCCTTGCGCAGCGTTTCCAGCGACGCGTTGATCACCGTGTCGACGCCATCGTGAAAGCCGAAATGGTTGCGCGCGACGCCGATGCGCGCACCGCGCAGCCCTTCGGCGTCGAGAAAGCGCGTGTAGTCGGTGTGGCCACGGCCTTCGCCAGCGGTGGTGGCGACGTCGTCGGCATCCGCTCCGACGAGTGCCGCGAGCACAATCGCCGCATCGCGCACACTGCGAGCCATGGGGCCGGCGGTGTCCTGCGTGTGCGCAATCGGAATGATGCCGGCCCGGCTTACCAACCCGACGGTGGGCTTGATTCCGACGATGCCGTTGAGCGATGAGGGGCTCACGATCGAGCCGTCGGTCTCCGTGCCGATCGCCACCGCGCACAGATTGGCGGTGACGGCCGCTGCGGACCCTGAGCTCGACCCCGACGTGTTGCGGTCGAGCGCGTACGGGTTGCGCGTGCGGCCGCCGCGCGCGCTCCATCCGCTGGTCGAGCGTGTCGAGCGGATGTTGGCCCATTCGCTCAGATTGGCCTTGCCGAGAATCACCGCGCCCGCAGCGCGCAATCGCGTGACGATGTGCGCGTCGCGCGGGGCCGGCGCGCCGAACAGGGCCAGCGAGCCGGCGGTCGTCTGCATGCGGTCCGCGGTGTCGATGTTGTCCTTCAGAAGCACCGGAACCCCGTGCAGCGGCCCGCGCGGGCCGGTCTTCGCGCGTTCCCGATCGAGCTCGCGCGCGATGGACAAGGCGTCGGGGTTGATCTCGAGCACGCAGCGCAGCGTCGGGCCTGCGCTGTCGATGGCCTTCATGCGCCGCAGGTACGCCGCCGTGACCGCGCGCGACGAAAGCCGCCCCGACTCGAAGCCGCTCTGCAGTGTCGTGACGCTGATCTCGTCGAGCTCGAAGGGAGGGGCGCCGCTGTGCGCCTTGCCCGCCCCACCGGACTCGACGCTGCGCGCCATCGCCGTCGACGCCAACGCGGCGTTCCACAGCAATCCGCTGCTCAGGAAACGGCGTCGATCCAGTGCCATGATTCGTCGGGCGCCCGCGCTAGCCGTGACGCAGGACGACCGTCTTGAGCGTGGTGAAACCGTACAGCGCCTCGAATCCCTTTTCGCGTCCGTAACCGCTGGACTTGACCCCGCCGAACGGAAGCTCGACGCCGCCACCCGCGCCGTAATTGTTGACGAAGACCTGACCGCAGCGAAGCGCGCGGGCGAGTCGGAGCTGGCGTCCGCCGTCGCGCGTCCACACCCCGGCGGCGAGCCCGAACTCGGTGGCGTTGGCGAGCGCCACCGCGTGCGCCTCGTCGTCGAACGGCATCGCCGCCAGCACCGGACCGAACACCTCCTCCTGCGCGAGCCGGTGATCCGCGGGTACGTCGCGATAAAGCCGCGGGACCTCGTAGTAACCGCCGGCCGGCGCGTCGGCAACCAGCGAGCCGGTGGCCACCGTCGGAATGCCGTGGCGCTCGGCTTGCGCGATGAACGTCCGCACGCGCTCGCGCTGCGAGGCGCGGATCAGGGGACCGCAATCGGGGTCGGCGAGCGCAGGCCCTGCACGCAGGTCCTGGAAGCGCTCGGCGAGCGAAGACAGGACCGGCTCGTAGCACGATTGCTCGATCAGCAGACGGCTGCCCGCCGAGCAGGTCTGCCCCGCGTTCTGGACGATTGCGTTGACGATCGCCGGCAACGCCGCCGCGAGGTCGGCGTCGGCGAAAACGATCTGCGGCGACTTGCCACCGAGCTCCAGCGTGACCGGGCAGTGCCGCCGTGCGGCCTGCTGCGCGACGACCGCGCCGGTCGCCGGAGAGCCGGTGAACGAGACGTGCTGCACGCCGGGGTGCGCCACCAGCGCAGCGCCCGCTTCCGTGCCCAGCCCGGTGACGATGTTGAGCGCGCCCGGCGGAAGCCCCGCCGCCGCCGCGAGCTCGGCGACGCGCAACAGCGACAGGCACGCGTCCTCTGCGGGCTTGACCACGCAGGCGTTGCCGGCAGCCAGCGCACCCGCGACCGACCGGCCGAAAATCTGGAGGGGGTAGTTCCACGGAATGATGTGCGCGGTGACGCCGTGCGGCTCGCGCCAGGTGAGCACCGCGTAGCCCGGCGCGTACGGCAGCGTCTCGCCGTGCAGCTTGTCGCAGGCACCGGCGTAGAACTCGAAATAGCGCGCGCAGGCGACGACGTCGCTCTTCGCCTGCGACCAGGGTTTGCCGCAATCGCGCGACTCGAGATTGGCGAGCTCGGCGGCATGGTCGAGGATCGCGCGCGACAGCTTGGCCAGCAGCCGCCCTTTTTTCGCCGGCGCCAGCGCGCCCCACGCGCCGTCGCGCGCGGCCTCGGCGGCAGCCACCGCGCGGTCGACGTCAGCGGCGTTGCCGCAGGCGATCGCCGCGAACGCGCACCCGTCGCTGGGATCGATCATCGGCAGCGTTTCGCCCGACGATGGCGCGACCTGCGCGTTGTCGATGAAATGCTGTGGCGGCACTCGAACGACGGCGGTATCCACGATGCTCCTTAGCGCGGCTCGCGTTTCACTTGGCGGGCCTGAACTTGTGCGCGAGCGTGTTCTCGTCGGTGCGCGGCACGTAGGTGATGCCGTCACGGGTCGCCCACAGGTTGACCTGAAAGTGCAGCGGCACGATGCCGGTGTCGTTGATCGCGAGCTCGGTGGCCCGCTGCAGTACCGCCTCGCGCTTCGGATCGTCCACGGTAGCAAGCGCTTCCTCGAGCAGCGCGTCGACCTTTGCGTTCGAGTAGCGCCCGCGGTTGGCGGTGCCGAAGCCCTTGTCCTTGCTGTAGGTGGCGACCAGCGCCTTGAGCGGGCTCGACGCCTCGCCCGTTCCCGAGCTCCAGCCCACCAGCATCAGGCTGAACTTGAGGTCGGTCGCCTGCGCAAAAAACGGCGCGGACGGCAGCGCCTCCACCTTGGTGACGATACCCACGCGGGCCAGCATCTGCGCGACGGCCTGCGCGATCTTGGCGTCGTTGACGTAGCGGTTGTTCGGCGCGTGAATGGTAATGCCGAAACCGTTCGGGTAGCCGGCCTCGGCGAGCAACTTTTTTGCGCCCTCGGGGTCGTACGCTTCGACCTTCAGGTTCTTGGTCGCACCGAACATGCCGTCGGCGAGGAGTTGACCCGACGCGACGGCCTGGCCTTCCATGACCTTGTCGACGATCGCGGCCCGGTTGATCGCCTTGGAGATCGCCTTCCGCACGCGCGGATCCTTGAGAGGATTCCTGGTCAGCGGCTTGCCGTCGCGATCGGTGAGGAATGGCGAGGCATCGCGATCGCTGTCCATGTGCAGGTAGATGAGCCGGTCGGCGATGATGGTGTAGACGTTGAGCTTCTTGTCGCCGCGGATGCGCGCGACGTCCGAGGGCGGCACGTACTCGATCGCCTGCACGTCGCCGGCCAGCAGCGCCGCCACGCGCGATGCGTCGTTGGGTAAGAGGCGCAGCGTCACCTTGTCCCAGGGTGTCTTGCCACCCCAGTAGGCGTCGTTGCGCGCGAGCTCGATGCGGTCGCCCTTTGCATAATGGACGAGCTTGTACGGCCCCGTTCCGATGGCCGCCTTGCCGTTATTGAAGTCCTCGGTCGATGCCTTCGCCGCCTGCTTCGACACGATCGCCACCTGCGTCAGGTCCGACGCCATCAACGGATAGGGCGCCGCCGTCTTGAAGCGGATCGTGTACGGGTCGACGACGACGATTTCCTTGATCTGCTTGGTGTACGCAGTGAACGGTGATGGGCTGTTCGCGACCTGCGGAACGCGCTCGATCGAGGCGACGACATCGGCGGCGCTGAACTCGCTGCCGTCGTGGAACTTGACACCTTTGCGCAGCTTGAACTCCCACGTCGTCGGATCGACAGTTTTCCACGACTCGGCCAGTCCGGGAATGGTCTTCTGGCGCTCGTCGCGAAGCACCAGGTAATCGAAGATGTGCGCCGCGGCGTTGTTGTTCGGCGTGACGTTGTGGAAGTGCGGATCGATCGCGGTAACGTCGGCGCCAATCCCGATCTTGAGCTCGGCCGCCGTCGCGGACGTGGCGAAACCTAGGGCGGCAACGACGATGCCGAGGGCCAGCGAGGCGACGAAACGGCGATGCAACAGCATGGAACCCCCGGGGCGGCGCGAGGTCGAACTCGCATGGGCAAGCATAGCGGAACGGTAACCAATTGTAACGTTGCGCCGAGGCGTCAACTCGAGCGTGAGGGAACCCGTTCTTGACAGTGTCCGCGAGGCTTGCGGATCAACCTGATGGAGGTCGCGCCATGAACGAACTCAATCGCATCAACCGTCGCAGCAACCGTCGTCTTGCCGCCGCGCTATCGGCGGCGGCGCTGCTCGCGGCCGGCGTTGCGTTCGCGCCAAGCGCGACGGCGGGC
The DNA here is from genome assembly GCA_040005035.1 of Betaproteobacteria bacterium. Taxonomy (GTDB): domain Bacteria; phylum Pseudomonadota; class Gammaproteobacteria; order Burkholderiales; family Casimicrobiaceae; genus PALSA-1003. The sequence continues at coordinate 33,333 of JBDTZQ010000008.1, forward strand.
GGAAACGTTGCCGTGTCGATCGGCGTTCCCGGCCTGTCGGTCGGCTATTCCAACCGTGGCTACGGCTATGTCGCCGCCGCCCCGGTTTCCTATTACGTGTCGAGCTATTACGCGGCGCCGTACTATTCCGCGCCCTACTACGCCGCCCCGTACCTGGCGGCGCCGGTCGTTACCTATTCGGCGCCGGTGGTGTACGCGCCGTACTATCGTCCGTATGTGCGGCCCTACGCCAATTACTATCGTGGCCCGGTCGCGTACTACGGCCACTACCACCGCTGATCGCCGGACAGGCAGCGCACCGCTGTCTCGGATTCATAGCCACACTCATCAAAACGGCACCTGAAAGGGTGCCGGCGCAGTCAAAGGCCCCGCGTCGAAACCGGGGCCTTTGGCGCTTCATAGGGGTGCGGCGATAGCGCTTCATGGGGTGCCGCGATAGCTGATGCGATAAATCGCGCCCGCCGTATCGTCGGACACCATCAGCGCACCGTCGGGCGCGACGAGAACGTCGGCGGGCCTGCCCCACGCGCTCTGTCCCTGCAGCCAGCCGCTGGCAAAGGGTTCGTACGACACCGCCTTGCCGTTGTCGATCTTCACCAGCGAGATGCGGTAGCCGACCTTGCTGCTGCGGTTCCACGATCCATGCTCCGCGATGAACACCTGGTTGCGATACATCGCCGGAAACTGCGTTCCGGTGTAGAACCGCATGCCGATCGCAGCCACGTGCGCGCCGAGCACCTGCGCCGGCGCAACGAACTCGCTGCACGGATGGGCACGTCCGAATTCGGGATCCGCGATCGTGCCGCCATGGCAATACGGATATCCGAAGTGTTGTCCGGCTCGCGTGGCGTGGTTGAGCTCGTCCGGAGGAACGTCGTCGCCGAGCATGTCGCGGCCGTTGTCGGTGAACCAGAGCTCGCCGCTGCGCGGATCCCAGTCGAAGCCGACGGTGTTGCGCACGCCGCGCGCGTAAACCTCGAGCCCGGAGCCGTCGCGGTTCATGCGCATGATGTTGGCGTAACGATCGGGCTCGGGTTCGCAGATGTTGCACGGCGCGCCCACGGGCACGTAGAGCTTGCCGTCGGGGCCGAAAGCGATGAACTTCCAGCCGTGGCGCATCTCGGCGGGAAAGCGGTTGGTGACGATTACCGCCGGCAGCGGTGATTCAATGCGGTTCTCGATGTCGTCGAAGCGCAGAATGCGATCTACCGCGGAGACGTACAGCGCGCCATCGCGAAATGCCACGCCCGCGGGCAACTTCAGGCTCGACGCGATCGTGTAAACCTTGGGTGGACCGTTGCCCGTGACGCGCACCGCGTAAACCTTTCCGGCCTGCGACGATCCGACGAACAGCGTTCCCTTCGCACCCCAGGTCATGGCGCGTGCGTTCTCAACGCGCGCCACCAGCTCTATGGAAAACCCAGGCGGAAGCTTGATGCTGTCGAGCGGCAGCGCCTGAGCCGACGCAGCGTCGGCCACGAACGTCAGCGCGCCGGCGCATATCCAAACGCACACGAACCCGCGAAACGACGCACTCATCGAAAGCTCCTTGCAGCGCCCGATGCAAGCGGACGCATGGTTTCATCGGTTGTCACAGCATGAACGGCATTGACATCGACCATGCGCGTTCCTATCCTGTTCCCTCTAACCGCACGAAAATTCAAAGTGACCGCTCCCACCGCCGTTGCCGATCGCGTCGAGCTCGTCGGCATGGACATGATACGGACGCTGATCGCGTTCGATACCACCAGCCGCGGCTCGAATATGGCGCTGATCGACTGGGTCCGTGACTACCTCGCGGGGCACGGCATCGACTCGCAGCTTACCTTCGATGACGACCGGCGCAAGGCCAATCTTTTCGCGACGCTTCCGGCGCGCGACGGCGAATGCGTTCGCGGCGGCATCGTCCTTTCCGGGCACACCGATGTCGTGCCGGTCGACGGCCAGCCGTGGGACACGCCACCCTTCGAGGCCACTCTGATCGGCGACAAGCTCCACGGCCGCGGCACCTCGGACATGAAGTCCTTTTCCGCAATCGCGCTCGCCTTCGTCCCCGAATTCCTCCGGCGCGGGCTCACCCGGCCGCTGCACTTCTCGTTGTCGTACGACGAGGAGGTCGGCTGCGTCGGCGTGCGCCGGCTGATCGCAGACATCGCCGCGCGCGGCATCAAGCCGTCCGGATGCATCGTCGGCGAGCCCACCGGCATGCAGCTGGTCATCGCCCACAAGGGCAAGAAAAGCTACCGCTGTCGCGTCCGTGGCCACGAGGCGCATTCGTCGCTGACCCCGCGCGGCGTGAACGCAGTTCAGGTGGCGTGCGAGATCGTCACCTTCCTGACGCACATGGCTCGACGGTTTCGCGACCGCGGCGGCTTCGATGCCGCGTACGACGTCCCGTACACGACCGTGCACACCGGCGTGATCCGCGGCGGCACCGCGCTCAACATCGTGCCGCGCGACTGCTCGTTCGATTTCGAATTCCGGCACCTGCCCTTCGACGACCCCGACGCGCTGCTTGCCGAAGTCAGACGCTTCGCGGCCACCTTGATTCCCGACATGCACGCGGTCAATTCGGCGACCTCTATCGAGTTCGACCAGCTCTCATCGATGCCGGGGTTCGATACCCACGGCGGCAGCGACATCGCCGAGCTGGGAAGCCTGTGCAGCGGCAGCCGCGAGCTGCGCAAGGTTTCGTTCGGCACCGAGGCTTCGCTGTTCCACAACGCTGACGTATCGACGATCATCTGCGGGCCGGGCCACATCGAGCAGGCCCACCAGCCCAACGAATGGGTCTCGCTGGCGCAGCTCAAGCGCTGCGAATCGTTCATGGCGCGGCTGGCCGACCACCTGTGCGCCGCCTAGGCGCCAGCGCTCCCGTTGCCTGAACGCATGTCACCGGGCGCCGCAGCCAACGCGCCTGCAATCGAAGTCGAGTTTCCCGATCTGTCCGCTTACGCCGCGGGCAACACCGGTGTGCCATTCGTGTGGACGTACGCGAGCGAGCACCCGGGTCCGCACGTCGTGGTGCAGGCGCTCACCCACGGCAATGAAGTATGCGGAGCAATCGCGATCGACGCCCTCATGCGCGAGGGCCTGCGCCCCATCCGTGGAACGCTGTCGTGGGTGTTCGCCAATGTCGCCGCATACCTGCGCTTCGACGCCGCCAGCCCCTTTGCGTCGCGATGCGTCGACGAGGATTTCAATCGACTCTGGACGGCAGCCGTGCTCGACGGTCCGCGCGAGAGCGTCGAGCTGACGCGTGCGCGCGCGCTGCGGCCACTCTACGAGCGTTGCGACTGCCTGCTCGACCTGCATTCGATGTCCGATCCGTGCCCGCCCCTGGCGATGGCGGGTCCGCAGGCGAAGGGCCTGGCGCTGGCGCGTGCCATCGCGACCCCGCCGCACGTCATCGTCGACCGCGGCCATGCCTCGGGCAGGCGCCTTCGCGACTACGCGTTCTTCGACGACCCCGTCGATCCACGCAATGCGCTGCTGATCGAGTGCGGCCAGCACTGGGAATCCTCCGCGCCCGCCGTTGCACGCGACGCGATCCTGCGCATGCTCGATCATCTCGACATGCTCGACACGGCGCGCTCGCGCGCTCTCGCGCCCGCCGCGGGGCCGCAGCACGTCATCGAAGTGACCACCACCGTGACGATCACCAGCGATGACTTCCGCTTCGTCGTCCCCGTGCAGGGCCTGCAAACCATCGCGTCCGCCGGGAGCGTCTATGCGATCGACGGCGGGACGCCGATTCAAACACCGCACGATGACTCGGTGCTCATCATGCCGACCCGGCGGCCGAAGCGCGGCGAAACGGCGGTGCGCATCGGCCGCTACGTCGAGTAGCGGCCCGCGGTTCTTCGCGCCGGCCTATTCCAGCGCCGGAAGCTCCGCGCGCACCGGCATCTCGCGCCAGTAGCGCGCGTCGCTCGCGCGCTGAGCGCGTGCCGCATGCGTCGACCCGGCGGCGAACTCGACGGTGAGCGCTCCGTCGTAGTCGGTGCGATGGCTGGTGATCCCGGCGGCCGCGTAGCGCTGCACGACCTCGGGTCGCGGATGTCCGAAGCGGTTGCGATAGCCCGGCGTGAAAATGGCGACGCCGGGATGGACCGCCGCGATGAAGGGCGACGTCGACGACGTGCGGCTGCCGTGATGAGGAACCACTAGTACGTCCGCATGCAGCGCCGGGCCGCTGCGTCGCACCAGGTCCGCCTCGGTACGCGCCTCGATGTCTCCGGTAAGCAGCGCGCTGCCGTGGGCGCCGGCGATGCGCACGACGCATGAAAGATCGTTCGCCTTGAGCTTCGGGTTTGAATAATTCGCATCGACCGGGTGCAACAGCTCGAAGTCGACGCCATCCCACGACCAGCGTTGGCCGGCGCTGCAGCGCTGCGCCGACTCGGCGCGCTCTTCGCGCGCACGCACGATGGGGTGCTGCGTCGGCAGCGATGACAGCAGCGTAGTCACCGGCACCGTCTGCAGCAGCGACATGACACCCCCGCTGTGGTCGCTGTCCTGGTGGCTCACCACCAGCATGTCGAGCCGCGGGACACCGATCCCGCGCAACATCGGCGCGACGATGCGATTGCCGGCGTCGGCGCTTTCGGTGTAACGCGGACCGGTGTCGTAGAGCATGGCATGCGCATGCGTTTGCACCAGCACGGCGAGGCCCTGTCCGACGTCGAGCACGATCAGGCGAAACGCTCCCGGCGACGGCAGCAGCGGCGTGGTCAGGAACAGCGGCAGCAGCCAGAGCGCTCCGAAGACGCGCCCGGGAACGCCGCGAGGCGCGAGCAGCCAGAACACGCCGACCACGCCCGCGATCGCCGCCCATGCCGGCGGTGCATGCTGCTGCCACACCGCCGAGGGCAGCGCGCTCAGCACGTCAAGAAACGCCGCAAGGCACGCGAAGACCTCGTGCCCCACGATCAGCAGCACGTCCCATGGCAACGCGATCGACGCCAGCGCCAGCGGCACCACGCCAAAGGTCACGACCGGAATCGCCACCGCGTTCGCTAGCGGCGACACGAGCGAGACCTGCTGGAACAGGATCAGCATCAGCGGAATGAGACCCACGGTGATCGCGGCCTGCGCGCGCGTCGCCTCGCGCCATGCCGACGCCCGGCCGATGCGGCCAACACCGATGTACAGGAGCAGCCCGACCGCGCCGAACGACAGCCAGAATCCCGGCGTCAGACTCGCCCATGGGTCCCACGCGAGCACGATCGCGAGCGCCCACAGCCAGACCGCCGACGCCGTTCCGGGGCGGCTGACCCACAGTCCGACGCCCGCCACCATCAGCATGTAGAGCGTGCGTTGCGCAGGGATCTGGAACCCGGCGAGCAGCACGTAGCAGAACGCGGCGGCAACGCCGGCAAGTGCCGCTGCCTTGCGCGCGGGCAAGCGCAGCGTCAGCGCGTGCGCTCGCTTCCACAGCCAAAACACGACGGCGCCCACGAGCGTCGCGAAAAAAGTGATGTGCAGCCCCGAGATGCTGATCAGGTGCCCGACACCGGTGCGGTTGAAGAGCTGCCACTGCGCCTCGGGAATCGCGCGCTCGTCGCCGATGGCCAGCGCGGCGATGACGCCGGCGTAGGGTCGGCCGCCCAGCGCGGTCATGATGCGCTCGCGGATCGACTCGCGGGCCCGCGCGACGAAGTCGGCAGGACGGCCGGCGAAGGCGTCGAGGCGGAGGTTGATGTCATCGCGGCGCACGTAGCCGGTGGCGCGCAGGTTGTTCTCGAGGAGCCACGCTTCGACGTCGAAGCCCGATGGATTGACCGTGCCGTGAGGCCGCTTGAGGCGCACGACGAGACGCCAGCGCTCGCCCGCGTGCAGTGCAGGCACCGCCTCGACGGCGCCATCGCGCGCGAGCGGCGCGTACCAGGCGAGCGACAGCGTCGAGGGCACGCGCGCTTGCGGAGTTTCCACGCGCTCGACATCGAACCTGAAGCGCGTGCCCCGGTCTACGGGCTGCGGCAACTCGTCGATGATTCCTACAACCGCGATGTCGCGGCCCTCCCACGCCGACGGCAGCTCGTCGGTCATGCGCACGTCGGCGCGCCATGCGGCATAGCCGAATCCGGCGAGCGCGGCGCTGCACAGCGCGATGGCGCACGCCAGCGCGCACGATCGGTCCGAAAGCGCGTCGTCGCGACCTGCGGGCCACGTCGCGATCAGCGCGGCTGCCGCTGCGCCAATGCCGATAAACGCCAGCCACGACGGGGGAAGCATCGCTTGCTGCTGCAGCGCGACCACGCCGAGCGCGAATCCGAGCAGAGCGCAGCGCATCGCCGGCCTCTACACGCGGGCGCGCATCGCGCCCGGCTGCATTAACCGGCAATCCCATGAAAACGGCCGGCGCGGGCGATATGCCCCGGGCCGGCCGCGCGAATACGCAGAGACTAGTTCTTGGCGGTGGGCTGCTTCAGGAATTCCTGGATCTTGGCGTCGAACTGCGCATACGGCATCGCGCCGACGATGCGCACGCCCTCGAGCTTGCCGTTCTGCATGCGGCCCAGGATAAAGGCCGGGGTACCGGTCACGCCCGCGACCGTGCCTTCGGCGATGTCCTTGTCGATGGCGGTCTTGTACTTGTCCGAGTCCATGCAGGCCTTGAACTTGTTGACGTCCATCGAGGCGCTCTGCGCGTAGCCGGTGATCTTGTCCGGCTGCAGCTGCGCGGCATTGACGATCAGCGTGTGGCGAAAGTCCCAGAACTTGCCTTGTTCGGCCGAGCAGCGCGCCGCTACGGCGCCGCGCATCGCGTTCTCGTGGAACGACAGCGGGAAGTCGCGCGTGACGAAGCGGATCTTGCCGGTGTCGATGTAGTTGGTCTTGAGCTGCGCGAATGCGTCGTTGTGGAAGCGCTGGCAGAACGGACACTGGTAGTCGGTGTATTCGACCAGCACCAGCGGGGCGTCTTCCTTGCCCATCGAGTACGTGCCGGGGACGAAGGCGTAGCTCACCTTGTCGTCGACCGGACGCTGTGGCTGGGGCGCTACTGCGGTGGGCGCGATGGGCCGCGTCTCGAGGTTCTTGCGGATGGCACGCAGCTCTTCGAGGATCTGCGTCGCCTGGTCCGAGGTGATGCCCTGCGCCTGCACCGGCAACGCGCTCGCGCAGAGCGCGGCGGCGGCCAGCGCCGTCAGGATTCGCCAAGTCTTGGTCATGGTCGTGGGTCCGTGTGTGATTGGATTCGAAGTCCCCGCCACGGCGTCGTGATGGCGCAGCGCGGAGATTGGCAGCGATCATAGGATTGGACCGGGCTCAGGGGCAAGGAGGTCCGATCGGAGGCGCCTGGTGCGGAACAAACGGTCGGGGTGCCGCCAGGGGCGTTGCCAAGGGCGTCGCTACTTGCAGCGACGCCATCAGGCCGGCCGCGGCCCCAGGATCATCTGCGTGCAGCGAAACAACGCTATCGTTCGCTCGGACGACTTGTCGCGCACAACTGCGTCCCAGACGTGCGTCGTGCGGCCCAGGTGCGCGGGTGTCGCGACGCACGCGATCGTGCCGCTGCGCAGGGTGCCGAGAAAATTGCTCTTGAGCTCGATGGTCGTGAAGTTCTCCGCGCCTTCGGGTAGATGCGCGATGCAGGCGTACCCACACGCTGTATCGGCCAGCGCGATCACGCTCGCCGCGTGCAGAAAGCCGTTTGGAGCCAGCAGCTCGGGGCGAATGTCGAGCTCGGCATCCAAGCGGTTTTCCGCGATTGCGAGGATGCGAATGCCGATCAGGCCGGGGAGATGACCTCGGCCGCGGTCGACGAACTTGTCCAGTGTGGCTTCGGGGCGTAGCGCCATGATCGCTGTGTCCCTGACCGCCGCTCAAAGCCGCTGTTCGACCCACTGGCGCACGCTGGCCAGCGCCGCCGGCAATTTTTCCGGCAGCGTGCCACCCGCCTGCGCCATGTCGGCACGGCCTCCGCCCTTGCCGCCAACTTGGGTTGCGACGTGGTTGACCAGCTCGCCCGCCTTAATCCTGCCGGTGAGATCCGAGGTCACCCCGGCGATCAGCGTGACTCTGGGGCCATCGGTGGAACCCAGCACGATCGCCGCCGACTTGAACCGTCCCTTTAACTGGTCGAGCGTGTCGCGAAGCGACTTGGCGTCCGCGCCCTCGATTGCCGCGGCGAGCACCTGCGCGCCGTTGACTAGGACGGCCTGCGAAGCGATGTCCCCGCCGCGATCGGACGCGACCTTCGCCTTGAGGCGCGATAGCTCCTTTTCCAGCGAGCGGACCTGGTCGAGCGCCTGCTGAACCTTCGCGGGGACCTCGGCTGGCGCCGCGCGCAACGCCCGTGCCGCGCCCTCCAGCGCATCCTCGAGCTCGTGCGTGTAGGCGAGCGCGGCTTCTCCAGTCACCGCCTCGACGCGCCGGATGCCGGCCGCGACGCCGCCCTCGGTGAGAATCTTGAACGACCCGATGTCGCCGGTGCGCGCGACGTGCGTCCCGCCGCACAGCTCGGTGGAAAAATCGCCCATGCGCAGCACGCGAACTTCATCGCCGTATTTTTCGCCGAACAGCGCCATTGCGCCGGACTCGATCGCCTGGTCGTAAGCCATGTTTTGCACCTCGACCGGCGTGTTGCCGCGGATCTCGCGGTTGACCAGCGATTCGACGGTGCGGATCTGTTCGCCGGTCATCGGCTGCGGATGCGCGAAGTCGAATCGCGTGCGCTGCGCATCGACCAGCGATCCTTTTTGCGTGACGTGCTCGCCCAGGACGCTGCGCAGCGCGGCGTGCATCAGGTGCGTCGCCGAATGATTGCGCGCAGCGCGCTCGCGCGATGTCTGGTCGACGCGTGCAGCGACGCTGTCGCCGACGCGAAGCTCGCCGGTCTTGACCGTGCCGTGGTGCCCGAACGCATCGGGCTGGATCTTCTGCGTGTCGCTCACCGCGAACAACGTGAGACACGTCCCGCTCTTCGAAAGCTCACCGCGATCGCCGACCTGGCCGCCCGATTCGGCGTAGAACGGCGTACGGTCGAGCACGACGATCCCCTCCTCACCGTCAGCGAGCGATTCCACCGCGCCGCCGCCGCGGTACAGCGACACCACGCGCGCATCGCCGACCAATGTTTCGTAGCCGTCGAATACGGTCTTGTCGCCCTGGTAGTCGAGGGCGCCCGCCGACTTGAACGTCGACGCCGCGCGCGCCCGCCGGCGCTGCTTGTCCATCGCGGCGTCGAAGCCGGCCTGGTCCACGCCGAATCCGCGCTCACGGCAGACGTCGGCGGTGAGGTCCAGAGGAAATCCGAAGGTGTCGTAGAGCGTGAACGCGGTCTCGCCCGGCAGCACGCGAAGGCCGGCCTTGGTGGCTTCGCCAAGCGCAGCTTCGAGGACCTTCATGCCGTTCACCAGCGTTTCGGCGAAGCGCGCCTCCTCCGCCGCCAGCACCTGAATGACGTGATCCTGTTTTTGCGCAAGCTCGGGGTAAGCCTCGCCCATGAGCTTCGAAAGCTCGGGCACCAGCTTGTGGAAAAACGGCTGCGTCTGGCCGAGCTGATAGCCGTGCCGGATCGCGCGCCGGATGATGCGGCGAAGCACGTAGCCGCGCCCCTCGTTGCCGGGAATGACGCCGTCCACCACCAGAAACGCGCAGGCGCGGATGTGGTCGGCGATGACGCGAAGCGACGGCGAGGCGAGATCCTTGGTCGAGGTCACGCGAGCGGCCTGTCCGATCAGATCGCGGAAGAGGTCGATCTCGTAGTTGCTGTGCACGTGCTGCAACACCGCGGCGAGACGCTCGAGACCCATCCCCGTGTCGACGCACGGCTTGGGCAGCGGCGTAAGCACGCCGTTGGCGTCGCGGTCGAACTGCATGAAAACGAGATTCCAGATCTCGATGTAGCGGTCGCCCTCGGCATCGGCCGATCCCGGCGGTCCGCCGGCGATACCCGGGCCGTGATCGTAGAAAATCTCGCTGGACGGGCCGCACGGCCCGGTGTCCGCCATCTGCCAGAAGTTGTCGGACGCGTACGGTGCGCCGTTGTTGTCGCCGATGCGAACGATCCGCTCGGACGCAACGCCGATATCGTCGGCCCAGATCGAGTAGGCCTCGTCGTCGGTCTCGTAGACGGTGACCCACAGCCGCGAGGGATCGAGCCCGTAGACCCCGGTGAGCAGGTCCCAGGCATAGCGGATGGCATCGCGCTTGAAATAGTCGCCGAACGACCAGTTGCCGAGCATCTCGAAGAACGTGTGATG
>JBDTZQ010000068.1:0-14845 GCA_040005035.1 Betaproteobacteria bacterium
CATTCTTGCCGCGCGCCTTGCCTTCGGCGAGCGCCTTCTCGGTCCGGCGCGCCGACAGGCGCGCGGCGATCTCGCCCGCGGACGGCTTCACCGCCGCGGGTTTCGCCGCCGCACCCGCAGCGCCGGCCTTGAGCGCAGCGCCGGGCTTGGCGGGTATGCCGGCCTGGGGCTTGCCGGCGGCCTTGGGCGCGGGCTTGAGCGTCAGCTTCGGCACCAGCTTGAGCGTCGGTTTTTGCGCGACCTTCCCCGCCAGCTTGGCAGCGAGCTTCGGCGCGACCTTGGCGAGCGATCTGGAGGCTGGCTTGGTCGTCGGCTTGCCGCGAACCTTGCGCGCGGCGGGCCTGGCCGACGCGGTGGTTTTGGCGGACTTGCCCCTGGCGGTCGTGCGCGCGGGCTTCTTGGCGGGCGACCTCTTGCTCTTGCGTGCGGCCGCCTTCGGCGCGCCCTTGCGCTTGACCGGTTTGGCCGACGGCCGCTTCGAGCGCGTCGGCGAGCTGGCGTGGCGCTTGGCGCGGACCGGCGACTTCTTCGCCGTCTTCGCCCGGGTCCGGACCTTGCGCTGGGTACGCGCCGAGGCCTTGGTGGACTTGCGGGCGGACTTGGATTGTTTTTTGGCCATGATGATCCTGCGTTTAGGGCGCGCCAGCTGCGTGCGACCTGAGACAAATGGGGTCGATTCGGGAAAACCTCAAATTATAACAGGCTCCGGGCGTAGGGGACTCGCAGTTTCCCCCCGAACGGGCGCTCCGCGCCGTTTCCCCAGGGGCCGAGTGCTTGGGGCGGCCCTACGGTACTCATTTGTCACGGATTTCCGAGGCTGGATCGGCGCGTCGGAAATCCCTGACCTGGTCGCGCTGCTCTGCAGACCAGTCCTCGGGGCTGCGCGTTCTCACGATCTCTCTCAATGCGGCGCTTTCGCGGTCCCGCTTGAGCTTTTGGACCAGTCCGGCCAGCTCCGCGTTCGCGTCGTAGCTCTCCTCCCAGTCGAAAATCTCCGCCGCCAGCTCGTCGAACACCGCCTCGTGCGCGCCGCTCCGCGCCGCCTCGAGCAGCGCCGCGGTGGTGGTTTCGTCCTTGTGGCTGCGAGCGACCTGCTGCACGAATTCGACGGCGGCGCGCTCCGGACTGTCTGCGCCGAGCAGCATCGCGTCGAAACCCAGCGCCAGCGACGGACGAAAAGTGAGCACGCGCAGCAGTCGTCGCGTCGCGCTCGTCACCGGCGAGCGTGCGGCGCGTGCCGGCGTGCTAGGCGGTACCGGCGCCGCGGCTTGGGGCACCAGCGCCGCCAGCTCGGTCTCCGATAGCCGCGCGATCGCGGCAAGGCCGCGGCGAAGCATCGCCGCCAGGATCGGGGCGGTCAATTGCGCGAGCAAAGGCTTAGCCGCGTTGACCAGTGCTGCGCGGCCCTCCACCGAGGTAGGCGGGTGCCTGGCCGACAGCTCGGCGAGCATGAAATCGGACAGCGGCACCGCCGCATCGGCCAGCGCCTCGAATGCCGCCTTGCCGCGGGCGCGGATGAAATCGTCCGGATCCTGCCCATCGGGCAGGAACAGGAAGCGCACCGTCTTGCCGTCACTCAGCACCGGAAGGGTGTTCTCCAGCGCCCGCCATGCGGCGCGCTGGCCGGCGGCGTCGCCGTCGAAGCAGAACACGACGGTGTCGGTCATGCGCAGCAGCTTTTGCGCGTGCGTGCCGGTCGTGGCGGTGCCCAAGGTGGCGACCGCGTAGTCGACCCCGTGCTGCGCCAGCGCCACCACGTCCATGTAGCCCTCGACCACGATCACGCGCCCGGCGCTGCGGATCGCAGGGCGCGCCTGGAACAGCCCATAGAGCTCGCGACCTTTCGAGAACAAAGGCGTTTCCGGCGAATTCAGGTACTTGGGCTCGCCGCGATCGAGGATGCGGCCGCCGAAACCGATGACGCGACCGCTGCCATCGTGGATCGGGAACATGATGCGGTCGCGAAAGCGGTCGTAGCGCTTGCCGCCGTCGCCGGCGATCACCAGGCCGGCGATTTCCAGCGTCGACGCCGAATAGTCGTCGAACACCTTGGCCAGCGGTTGCCAGTCGTCGGGGGCATAGCCCACGCCGAAGCGCACCGCGACCTCGCCGGTCAGCCCACGCCCTTTCAGATAGTCGATCGCGCGCGTCGAATCCTTGAGCGCGGCGCGATAGAAGCGCGCCGCCTCGAGCAGGAGTGCGGACAGGTCGGTGGTCTCTGCGGCACGCGCGGATTCCATGCTCGCCTGCCGAGGCACCTCGAGGCCGGCGTCGCGGGCGAGCTCCTCCACCGCATCGGGGAAGGACCTGCCCCCGTATTCCATGAGAAAGCCGATGGCGGTGCCGTGTGCCTGGCAGCCGAAGCAATGATAGAACTGCTTGGTGGGGCTGACGGTGAAGGAGGCGGTCTTCTCGCTGTGGAACGGACAGCAGGCGGAATAGTTGGCGCCGGCCTTTTTCAGCGGCACGTATCCGTCGATGACGGAGACGATGTCTACCCGACCCAGCAGCGTCTGTATGAAATCGTTGGGAATCATCGCCTTATCGCTGCCGTCGGCGGCGTTGCCGCTCCAGGACGAGGTGCCCTCCAAGACGGCACCGATCCTCAATCCATTATAGGCGACACCGCTGAGAGCGTTAGCCCGTTACTGCGATCGTACAGTGAGGGCGGGGGTCGTCGCTCGCGCGGGGCGCGGCCCTAGCCCGCCAGTTTCGCCTTGACCTTGGCAGACACCTGCCCCATGTCGGCGCGGCCGGCGAGCTGCGGCTTGAGCACCGCCATGATCTTGCCCATCGCCGCCATGCCGCCACCGGGCGGGATCGCCGCCATCGCCGTCGCGATCAGCGCGTCGACGTCAGCGTTGGAAAGTTGCTGCGGCATGTAGCCCTGCAGAAGTTCGATTTCGCCCCGTTCCGCCGCCGCCAGCTCCGGGCGGCCTCCTCCCTCGAAGGCGGTGATCGATTCGCGGCGCTGCTTGATCATGCGCTCGATGATGGCGACGACATCGGCGTCGGACAATTCGATGCGCTCGTCGACCTCGCGCTGCTTCATCGCGGCGAGCAGCAGGCGGATGGTCGACAGACGTGTCGCGTCCTTGGCGCGCATGGCGGCCTTCATGTCTTCGGTGATGCGTGCCTTGAGCGCCATCGGCGTCTCCTGAGATTGCAGCGCCGCGCGAGATAGCGGACCATGCAAAAGGGGCGAATCGCTTCGCCCCTTGGTGCGTGAGCCTGAACAGCGCTCTCGCCCAGCCACGTGCCTGGTACGGTACTAGTACAGCTTCGGCGGGAGCTGCTGGCTGCGCAGCCTCTTGTAGTGGCGCTTGACCGCGGCGGCGAGCTTGCGCTTGCGCTCGGCTGTCGGCTTTTCATAGAACTCGCGGGCGCGAAGCTCGGTGAGCAGTCCCGTCTTCTCGATGGTGCGCTTGAAGCGGCGCAGCGCCACTTCGAAGGGCTCGTTCTCGCGAACGCGAACGCTTGGCATGTATCGAATCCTCGTTGACTGGAAGCCCGCGCGCCGGATGGACCCTTGGGTCGTGTTTGGGTCGCGGAAAATAGCCAATGATTATAGCAGTGTGGACCGGCTCGCGCAAGGCGACTGATGAGTCTGAAATCGATGACCCCACGGGGCAAGGCCGCTGCGGCTTCCTCGATCGCGCCCGCGATACACACCGCTATACTTGGCCGATGCGCGTGCTCGGCATCGAGACTTCCTGCGACGAGACCGGCGTCGCGCTCTACGACTCTGAGCGGGGCCTGCTCGCGCATGCGCTGCATTCGCAGGTGGCGATGCACGGGGAATACGGCGGCGTGGTGCCCGAGCTCGCCTCACGTGACCATATTCGTCGCGTCCTGCCGCTGGCGGAACGCGTCCTGCGCGAGGCCGGCGGCACGTTGGCCGACCTCGACGGCATCGCTTACACGCAGGGTCCTGGCCTGGCGGGCGCCCTGCTGGTCGGCGCCAGCGTCGCCAACGCGCTGGCTTTCGCGCTCGACGTTCCGGCGTTGGGCGTGCATCACCTAGAGGGCCACTTGTTGTCGCCGTTGCTCGGCGAGCCTCGTCCGGCATTCCCCTTCGTCGCCTTGCTTGTTTCAGGGGGTCACACCCAGCTCTTCGCCGTGCGCGGCGTCGGCGACTACACGCTGCTCGGCGACACGCAGGACGACGCTGCGGGCGAGGCCTTCGACAAGACCGCCAAGCTGCTCGGCCTCGCGTATCCGGGCGGGCCGGCGCTGGCGGAGATGGCGCGACGCGGACGCGCCGGAACGGTCTCATTGCCGCGGCCGATGCAGGGCAGCGGCGACCTCAACTTCAGCTTCTCAGGGCTCAAGACCGCGGTGATGACGGTGGTTCGGCGCGAAGCGGGGCCCGACCTCGGAGAGCAGCGCGTCGCCGACATCGCGCGCGAGTTCGAGGCCGCGGTGGTCGACGTGCTGGTGGCGAAGTCGCTCGCCGCGCTGCAGGCGACGGGCATGATGCGCCTGGTGGTTGCCGGGGGCGTGGGCGCCAATCGAAGCCTGCGCGAGCGCCTGGGGTTGGCGAGCGCGGCGCAGGGCGCGCAGGTGTACTTCCCCGAGACGCAGTTCTGCACCGACAACGGCGCGATGATCGCGCTGGTCGGAGCGCTGCGCCTGACCAACGTGCCCATGCGCGCTCAGGACTACGCGTTCGGCGTCCGGCCGCGCTGGGAGCTCGCGTCGATGATGCCGGTTCGCGATCGCGGACCGGCAGCGATCACTTCCTGACTTAGCGTCGTCCCACCATCAGGCCTTGCTGGTCATGGAGTAATGCACCGAGACTAACGGTCGAACGCCAGCATCAGATACGCGACGAAGAGCAGCAGGTGCACCGCGCCCAGCAGCACGTTGGTGCGCTCGAGCGCGAAGGTCAGCATGCTCACCACCAGCGTCAACAGCAGAAGGATCGTGCTGACGGGATCGAGCCCCAGCACGACGCTGCGCTCGGTGACGAAGCCGATGATGAGCACCGCCGGAATGGTGAGGCTGATGCTGGTCAGGGCGGTGCCCAGCGCCAGGTTGATCGAGCGTTGTATGCGATTGGCGCGCGCCGCGCGTATCGCCGCCATCGATTCGGGCGACAAGATCAGCACCGCCACCAGCAAGCCGCCCAGCGCGGCGGGCGCGTGCAGGACCTCGATGCCGTAGTCGACCGGCACCGCGATCTGCTTGGCGAGGAGCACGATCGGTACCGCGTACGCGATCAGCAGCGTAGCGTGATAGGCGATCGAGCGGGGCGGATCGTGCATCGGCTCGTCGACTGCGCTCGCGGCTGCGACCGTGGTCCTGGGGACGTCGGGCATTACGAAATAGTCGCTGTGACGCCGAGTCTGCATGGCCAGGAACACCGCGTAGAGTCCGAGCGACATCACGACCAGAAACGCCGACTGCAGCAGCGACAGCGTCGGTCCGGATGTCGACACCGTATAGCTCGGCAGCACCAGTCCCAGCACCGCGAGCGGCACGATCACCGCCAGGAACGCGTTGACGCCGTAGAGGTTGTAGGTTTGCTCGTGGTAGCGCAGCGCACCCACGAGCAGGCAGGCGCCGACCAGCCCGTTGAGCACGATCATCAGGATGGCGAGCATGGTGTCGCGCGCCAGCGAGGCGCCGCCATGCCCGGTCAGCATCACCGCGGCGATCATCATCATTTCCATGCCGCTCATCGACACCGTCAGCACGAGCGTGCCGTAGGGCTCGCCGAGCAGCTCGGCCAGCGCCTCGGCGTGACGCACCACGGCAAAGGCCGCGATCATGATCGCGACGAACAGCACCGTCAGCATGAGAACGAACCACGGGATGCTCGACAGGTCGGCGAGCCAGCGGGCACCGAAGAACAGGAACAGCACCGTCGCGGCGGCGCTCGCCAGGAGCGGCCACTCGTCGCGCAGCGCATTGAACGCGGCAGATGCCATCAGCGCGCCGTCACGCATCGAGGGGCACGACAGAGCGCATCATGCCTTCTGGCCGATGCGCCGCTCTTGTCCGGCGACGATCTTGCGGATGTTGCCGCGGTGCCGCCAGACGAGCAGCGCCGCGATGGGAAACAGCGCCCACGCCTCCGGCCCGTTCCCCAGGAAATACAAGCCGACGACGGGCGCCGCGACGGCGGCGGCGAGCGACGCCGCCGAGGACATACGGGTGATCAGCGCGACGGCGAGCCATATCGCGCACAGCGCGACACCGAGCTGCCAGGCGAGCGCGAAGGCGATGCCCAGCGCGGTGGCCACGCCCTTGCCGCCGGCGAAGTGATGGTAGATCGGGAACAGATGACCGAGGAACACCGCGAGCGCGGCACCCGCGGTGGCGAGCGACGCATCGCCCCAGCTGATGCCCAGGCGGTTGGCGAGCAGCACGGCGACGAATCCCTTCAGACCGTCGCCGAGAAGCGTCAGCAGGGCGGCCGCCTTGTTGCCGGTGCGCAGCACGTTGGTCGCGCCGGGATTGCCCGAGCCGTAGCCGTGCGGATCCGGGAGTCCCATCAGCTTGCTGACGACGACGGCGAAGGAGATGGAGCCGATGAGATAGGCCGCGAGCACGACCGCAAGCGTGGCCAGCGATGGATTCATTTACAATGCCCGACGACGCGACGCGGCATTGTAGCAAAGCGATGCCACGCATCGTCTGCGTCATTCCTCCCATTCGCGCCGACCATGGACGTCATTTTCATTCGCGACCTGCGCATCGAGACCCGAATCGGCGTCTACGCGTGGGAGCAGCACCTCGCGCAGCCGCTGGTGCTCGACATAGAATTCGAGCTGCCGTCGTCGCAACCGTTCGGCAGCGACCAGCTCGCCGATGCGGTCGACTACTCAGCAGTGGTGAAGCGCGTGCAGGCGCTGGCCACGGACCATTCGCACCGCCTGCTCGAGCGCTTCACCGAAGCCGTCGCCGACGTGGTCCTGCGCGAGTTCGGCGCGCCGTGGGTGCGTGTCAGCGTCGCCAAGCTCGCGCCTGTGCCGGGCGCGGCACGCATTGGCGTGCGCATCGAGCGCGGTTCGCGCACTTCCTGACCCTCTCCCGCCGGAAAGGCGATGACCTAACCCCTCTCCCGCCGGGAGAGGGGCAGGGGTGAGGGCAATCCTCGCGAGCAGCTAGCGCTGTTCCCTCACCCGCCACGCTCAGTTGGCAACTGAGGCGCGCCGGCCTCTCCCGCGGGAGAGGCGGTAGGAATCAGTGTCCCTCGCCGTGCGCGAGCAGCGCCGCGTTGCCGCCGGCGGCCGCGGTATTGATGGTCAGCGTGCGCTCGACCGCGAAGCGCAGCAGATAGTGCGGGCCGCCGGCCTTGGGGCCGGTGCCGGACAAACCTTCGCCGCCGAAGGGCTGCACGCCGACCACCGCGCCGATCATGTTGCGGTTGACGTAGACGTTGCCGACGCGAACGCGCGACGCAATGTGCCGCACCGTCTCGTCGATGCGGCTGTGGATGCCGAGCGTCAACCCGTAGCCGGTGGCGTTGATCGCGTCGATCACCTCGTCGAGCGATTCGGCGCGATAGCGCACGTAGTGCAGCACCGGACCGAACACCTCGCGCTCGAGTTGGTCGATGCCGTCGAGCTCGATGAGCGTCGGCGCGACGAAGAGCCCGTCGTCACAGGACGCCGGCAGCGCGGTGCGATGGCGCACGCGGCCGGCGCTGGCCATCGCCGCGACGTGCGCCTCGAGCGCGTGACGCGCGGTTTCGTCGATGACCGGTCCGATGTCGGTGGCGAGATGCTCGGCGTCGCCGACGACAAGCTCGTCCATCGCGCCCTTGAGCAGCTCGACCACCCGCGGCGCGATGTCGTCCTGCACGAACAGCACGCGCAGCGCCGAGCAGCGCTGTCCTGCGCTGTTGAAGCCGGACGTGACCGCGTCGACCACGACCTGCTCGGGTAGCGCCGAGCTGTCGACGATCAACGCGTTGATGCCGCCGGTCTCGGCGACCAACGGCACGATCGCGCTTCGCCTGGCGAGCGACATGGCGATGCCGCGAGCGACCTCGGTCGAACCGGTGAAGGCCACCCCGCCGACGCGCTCGTCGCCGACGAGTGCCGCGCCGACGCGCTCTCCCGGCCCGGGCAGCAACGCGAGGATGTCGGCGGGAACCCCCGCCGCGAGCAGGCACTCGATCGCGCGCGCCGCGACCAGCGGCGTCTGCTCGGCGGGCTTGGCAGCGACCGCGTTGCCGGCGGCAAGCGCCGCGGCGATCTGGCCGGTGAAGATCGCCAGCGGAAAATTCCACGGGCTGATGCATGCGAACACGCCACGCCCGTGCAGGCTGAGCGCGTTGGACTCGCCGGTGGGGGAAGGCAACTGAAGCGGCGCGGCGAACTGGCGTCTGGCCAGTGCCGCATAGTAGCGGCAGAAATCCGCCGCCTCGCGCACCTCGCCGATCGCGTCGGCGCGCGTCTTCCCCGCTTCTCTCGCCAGCAGCACGACGAACTCGTCGAGCGCGCCCTCGATCGCTGTCGCGGCGCGATCGAGAACGTTTGCGCGCGCTTCGCCGCCGGTGGCGTCCCACGCCGGTTGCGCGCGCACGGCGCTCGACAGCGCGCGCTCGACATCGGCGAGCTCGGCGTCGACGATGACACCCAACTTGCGCGCGCGATGGGCGGGCTCGAAGACGTCGCGCGCTGCGTCGCCGCTACGCGCGTCGCCTTCGACGCGCGGCCCGGCCGCCCACTGGGCTGCCCTTCGCGACTCGAACGCCGCGTCGAGCGCCGCCATCGCCGGCTGGTCGGCGAGGCTCAAGCCCCGCGAGTTCTCCCGATCCGGCAGGAACAGCGCGCGCGGCAGCGGCAGCATGGGATTGGGGACGACGCCGCGCGAACGCGTGCGCGCGACGGGGTCCGCGATGATCGCCTCGACGGGCACGGCGCGATCGGCGATGTGGTTGACGAAGGACGTGTTGGCGCCGTTCTCGAGCAGCCTGCGCACCAGGTAGGGCAGCAGGTCCTGGTGGCTGCCGACCGGGGCGTAGACGCGGCTGGCGATCGACAGGGTCGACGTGATCTCGCGGTGCAGCGCCTCGCCCATGCCGTGCAGGCGCTGGAATTCGAGGTCGGCGCGGGCGGTCTTGCGGGCGATGGCGTACTCGGCGATCACCGACGCGCTGTGCGCGTTGTGCGTCGCGAACATCGGATACAGCGCCGAACCCGCGGCGAGCATGCGCCGCGCGCAGGCGAGATACGACACGTCGGTGTGCGTCTTGCGCGTGAACACCGGATAGCCTTCGAGCCCCTGCACCTGCGCGCGCTTGATCTCCGAATCCCAGTACGCGCCCTTGACCAGCCGCAGCGGAATGCGCCACCCGCCTTCGCGGGCGAGCGCCGTCAGCCAGTCGACGACGGCGAGCGCGCGCTTCTGGTAGGCCTGCACGGCGAGACCGAACCCGTCCCAGCCGGCGAGCGCGCGGTCGCGGCGCAGGCGCGCGAAGATTTCGAGCGAAAGCTCGAGGCGATCGGCTTCCTCGGCGTCGATGGTGAGACCGATGCCACTGCGCTTCGCGTCGCGGCAGAGCTGCGCGAGCGCGGGAACGAGTTCGCCCAGCACGCGACGCTGCTGCGCGAGCTCGTAACGCGGATGCAGCGCCGACAGCTTGACCGAGATCGACGGTTGCGCGAACACGTCTGCCGCCGGATCGCGCGCGCCGCCGATGGCCGCGATAGCATGCGCGTACGCCGACAGGTAGTCGCGCGCGCCGGCCGCGGTCAGCGCCGACTCCCCGAGCATGTCGAAGGAATGCCGCGTTGCCTCGGCCGCGCCGCGGCTGTTCGCGATCGCCTCTTCGATGGTTCGCCCGATCACGAACTGCTCGGCCATCAGCTTCATCGCCTGGCGCAGCGCGACGCGCACCACCGGCACGCCGGCGCGCGCGACGATGCGCTCGTACCATGCCGCGGGATCGCGCGCGCCGTCGGTGTCGAGTTGCGTCAGCCTTCCGGTGAGCATCAGCCCCCAGGTCGAGGCGTTGACCAGCAGCGACTGGCTCTGCCCCAGATGCCGCTGCCAGTCGCCGCGCCCGAGCTTGTCACGGATCAATCGGTCGGCCGTTTCCGCATCCGGTATGCGCAGCAGCGCCTCGGCGACGCACATCAGCAGCACGCCCTCCTGCGTTCCCAGATCGTATTGCTGCAGGAATGATTCCATGCCGGCGTTGCGCGCCTGCTGCGCGCGTACCGCTTCCACCCAACCGCGCGCCCGCGCCTCGACCCGAGTGACCGCTTCGCCCGACAGCGCCGCGCTCGGCAGCAGCGCCCGCACGCAATCGGATTCGTCGGCGAGGAACGCCGCGCGAACGGCGCCGCCCTCGGGTCGTTCCGGCAACATGGGTGTCGCGGACGTGGCGAGCTCCACCGGTCGCGGGGTCGTCACGCGCGGGCGACGATGGGCACCGACCACGGCTCGGGCCAGACGATGCCGAACTCGGCGAACGGGTCGTCGGCGATGCGCACGCGCGAAAACCCGGCACGGGCGAATTCACGCTCGAGCGCCGCGCGCGAGAACAGCCGCATCTCCAGCGTCGAGCCCGGGCCGCCATGGAACACGAGGTCCGCGTGGACGTGCGCGCGTCCGGTCGCGTCACGATTGTGCAGTCGCCAGCCGTCGGCGGCTTCTTCGAGGCGGTACTCGTGGAGAAGGGGAAAATGCTCGACGGTGTCCGGCGCCAGCGTGAACGGCACCGAGAACACGAGCACTCCGCCGGGCTTGAGCAGCCTTCGCGTATTGGCGAACGCGCGCGACACCGGCGGTGCGACGTGCTCGAACACATCGCTGGCGATGATGAAGTCGTATTCGGCGGCGCGCGAGGGCTCGACGTTTGCGATGTCCAGCCGTGGCGGGATGTGGAAATAGGTGTTGGTATAGTTGAACTTGGCAGCGAGCACCCGCGCGTAGCATTCCGAATCCGAGAGCCCGATGCCCGTGAGGTCCTTTCGGATCGCCAGGTCGGGGAGCGCGGCGCTCTTTCCGAACAGCTCGGTGATCAGGAGGTGCGCCATCGCGCGGCAGCGCACGGTCGAGCCGCAGCGCGAGCACGATGGCGTCTCGCGGGCAATGTCCCTTTCCGGCACCGCACAGTCATCCCCGCAGAGATTGCAGCGAAAGCGCACCTGCGTGAACGCCGCTGGGGGCGCCGGCGAAGTCTCCTCGGAGCGCGCGCGAACGCGTCGCCGCAACGACGCCAGCGCGCGCCGGGCGTACGCCGAAGGAGAGGCAACGGGCATTGCTTATTCTAGCCGCGCGGATGGTGCCGCGCATGAAGCTGTTTGAGCCGCTCGCGGGCTACGTGGGTGTAGATCGTCGTCGTCGTGATATCGGAATGGCCCAGCAGGAGCTGCACCACGCGCAGGTCGGCGCCGTGATTGATGAGGTGTGTGGCGAAGGCATGGCGCAGCACGTGCGGCGACAGCGTTGCCGCGGGTATGCCCGCGATCAGCCCGTAGCGCTTGATCAGCTGCCAGAACGCCTGGCGCGAGATCGGTGCGTGACGCGTGCTGAGGAACATCGCGTTGACCTTGGCCTTGCCGGCGAGCGCGACGCGCGCCGTCGACTGGTAGCGCGCGATCCAGTCCACCGCCTCTTCGCCCAGTGGCACCATGCGCTCCTTGCGTCCCTTGCCGATCACGCGCACGACGCCCATGTCGAGGCTCACTTGGGAAAGCGTCAGGCCGACGAGCTCGGAGACGCGCAACCCGCACGCATAGAGCGTCTCGAGCATCGCGCGGTCGCGAAGGCCGAGCGCGGTATCGACATCGGGCGCGGCGAGCAGCGCCTCGACCTGCGCTTCGGAAAGATTCTTCGGCAGCCGCCGCGGCAGCTTGGGAGCGGTGACGCGCAGCGTGGGATCGCCTTTCGCGGTGCCCTGCTGCATGTGCAGACGGTAGAAGCGGCGCAGCGACGACAGGCCCCGGCCGATCGAGCTCGCGCGCGCGCCGGCGTGGAACTGCGCCGCGAGGAATGCCTCGACGTCGCCACGATCGGCGGCGAGCAGTCCCTTGCCGCCGCGACCCGTCAGCCACACGGCCCACGCGCAGAGATCACGTCGATAGCTGGCGAGGCTCGACGCGGCCAGTCCATCCTGCAGCCACACCTGGTCGCAAAAGGCGTCGATCAGACCGATCGCGTCTGCGCCTGGAACGGGAGCGGCGTGAGCCATCGTGTGGGCCGGCGCGCGGCGTATCCAGTGCTGCGGTGGGGAAAAACGGCTGGCGTCAGGCTATACGCGGCCGAAGCGATAGCCTTCGTGCGTGAGCAGCCAGCGCTTGATCGCGATGGGATCGCCGTCGACGGCGTTCATGAACCCGCCCATCGCTCCGCGGCTGCCGACGACGCGATGACAGGGGATCACCAGCGCGATGGGATTGGCGCCGCAGGCACCACCGACCGCGCGCGGCGCCGTCGCCAGCTGCCGCGCCATTTCGCCGTAGGTTCGCGACTCGCCGACCGGAATCGCCGACAGTGCGGCCCACACGCGGCGGCGAAACGGCGTGCCCTTCGCGGCGAGCGGCAGGGTGAAGCGAAACTCGGGATCGTCGAGGTAGCGCTCGAGCTGCCGGCAGGCACGCTCGGCGCTGGCATCGGTCGCCGCCTGCGCGCGCGCCCCCCTTGGCAGGTACTCGACGCCGGTGACGCTGCCGCCCGCAGTGCGGATGCCGAGGACCGCGAAAGGCGTTTTCAATTTCGCCGCGTACGCGCTCGTGTCGCGCGGCGCAGTCGATCGTTGCGCAGATGCTGACGAGCCGATCATGCGAATTTCATCTGCTTCGGCAGCGCCGTGACCAGCTGCGGGAAGAAATAAATCGCCAATGTCGCCGCGATCATCAGCAAGAACATCGGCAGCGCTTGCCTCGCTATCCACGTGATCTGCTTGCTGGTCATACCCTGAAGCACGAACAGGTTGAAGCCCACCGGCGGGGTGATCTGCGCCATCTCTACTACGAGCACGATGAAGATGCCGAACCACACGAGGTCGATTCCCGCTTTCTGTACCGTCGGCAGAATCACGCCCATCGTAAGCACCACCATCGAGATGCCGTCGAGGAAGCAGCCCAGGACCACGTAGAACACGATCAGCGCGACGATGAGGGCGAACTGGGAGAGCCCCAGTCCGCCGATCCACTCGGCCAGGTGTCGCGGCAACCCGATGTAGCCCATGGACAAGGTGAGGAACGCCGCGCCGGCGAGAATCAGCGCGATCATGCAATAGAGCCGGGTGGCACCGAGCAGGCTCTCGCGAAATGTCGCCCAGGTAAGCGACCCCTGCACCAGCGAGATGCCCAGGCTGCCGACGACGCCGAAGGCGGCCGCCTCGGTCGCGGTTGCGATGCCGGCATAGATCGAACCGAGCACCAGCATGATCAGGAGCACGACGGGAATGAGATGGCGTGAAGCGTGCAGCTTCTGCGCGAAGGTCGTGCGCGTGGTGATCACCGGCACCTTGCCGGGGTGGCGAAGCGCCCACACCACGATGTAGCCGGAGAACAGGGAAGCGAGCAGCAGTCCGGGAATCACGCCGGCGATGAACAGGTGGGCGATCGAAACGTTGGCCGAAACGCCATAGACGATCATGATGATCGACGGCGGGATCAGCAGGCCCAGCGTGCTCGCACCCGCCAGTGTGCCGATGGCGATGTTCTCGGGATAGCCTCGCGCCGCCAGCTCCGGCAGCGTCATCTTGCCGATGGTCGCGCAGGTCGCCGCCGAGGAGCCCGAGACCGCTGCGAAGATCGTGCAGCCGATGACGTTGGTATGCAGCAGCCGGCCGGGAACGCGCTCCAGCCACGGCGCGAGCCCCTTGAACATGTCTTGCGACAGTCGCGTCCGGAACAGGATCTCGCCCATCCACACGAACAGCGGCAGCGCGGTCAGCGTCCACGACGACGCCGATCCCCAGATGGTGACCGCCATCGCGTCCCCTGCCGGTCGCGACGAGAAGAGCTCCATGCCGATCCACGCGACGCCGGCGAGCGCGATGCCGATCCACACGCCGCTGCCCAGCAGCACGAACAGCGCGACGATGAGCAGCGTCGTGATCAGCAGGTCCATGGGCTGTGCATGTTTTTACTCGACGTGCGCGGATTCGCTGCCCGGCGACATCATTCGCCGCGTGCCGCGCAGCTCGGCGACGAGCAGGTCGACGAAGGCGATCGCCAGTATCACGTTGCCGATCGCCATCGACAGCTGCGGAATCCACAGTGGCGTGGCGTCGTTGCCGGTGGAGATGTCGTGGAAGGCATGCGACTGCCACGCCAGGCGCGAGCTGTAGTACGCGAAGGCGACGCTTAGCAGCAGCGCGGCGGCGAGCGACCATCGTTCCAGCCAGCGCCGCGCGGTGGCGCCGGAGTGCTCGAGCAACAGGGTCACGCGGATGTGCTGGCCACGCATCAGCGTATGCGCGAGCGCGAGAAAGCCGGCGCCTGCCATGAAGTAGCCCGCGTAGGCGTCGGTGCCGCGGATCTGGAACGAGAGCAGGCGGCCGAAAATTCCGAGCAGCACCATCACCAGCGTGCCAATCAAAAACAACGCCGCCACGTAGGCGGCGGCGTCGTAGAGCGCGTCGAGGAATTGGCGCATCGGGCTACATCTTCTTGTACGCGTCGACAACGGCTTGTCCCTCGGGTCCGGCCTTTTTCTGCCAGTCCAGCAGCATGGTGTCGCCGACCTTCTTGAGATCGCTGGTGAGCTGCGGCGCCGGCTTGACGATGGTCATGCCCTTTTGCTTGAGCTGGTCGAGGTACCATCCTGCCTTTTCCTCGGACGCCTTCCAGCCGCGCACTTCGGCGTCCGCCGCGGCCTTGAGCACCGCGTCCTGCGTGGCCTTGTCGAGCGCATCGAAGGCCTGCTG
>JBDTZQ010000069.1:0-14654 GCA_040005035.1 Betaproteobacteria bacterium
CTGACCCGCCCCCTGGGGGGCAGCGAGCGCAGCGAGCGTGGGGGGATGTTTCATCAGTCGGGAAGGGCCGCCCCGACCGACTGACCCGCCCCCTGGGGGGCAGCGAGCGAAGCGAGCGTGGGGGGATGTTTTCTAGTCACGCGCCGCGGCCTGGGTGCGCCGGCGCAATCCCGCGAGCAGCGCGGCGAAGTCCTCCGGCATCGGCGATTCCCACTGCATTGGCTCGCCGGACACCGGATGGATCAGCCCGAGCTTCCATGCGTGCAGCGCCTGGCGCCCGAAGGCGATGCCGCGCGCGCGGCCGTAGGTTGGGTCGCCGATCAGCGGATGGCCGATCGACGCCAGGTGCACGCGAATCTGATGCGTGCGACCGGTCTCGAGGCGGCAGGCGAGCAGCGTGCAGTCGCCGAGCCGCTCGCGCACTTCATAGTGCGTGACCGCCGCCTTCCCGCCGACCACCACCGCCATGGATGTGCGCTTGACCGGATGACGGCCGATCGGCGCATCGACGCGGCCGCCGCGGGCGATGTCGCCCGCGACCAGCGCCAGGTACTCGCGGTGCACGCTTCGCGCCTGCAGCTGCCGCACCAGCGTGGTCTGCGCGGTCTCGGTCCTGGCGACGACGAGCAGCCCGCTGGTGTCCTTGTCGAGGCGATGCACGATGCCGGCGCGCGCGACCGTCGTGAGCTCGGGCGCGTGATGCAGCAGCGCGTTCGCCATGGTGCGGTCGCGGTTGCCGCTTCCGGGGTGCACGACCAGTCCGGCGGGCTTGTCGACGACGATCAGCGCGTCGTCCTCGTAGACGATGCGCAACGCAATGGCTTGCGGCGTGAACGCCGCGGCGTCGGGATCCGGCAACGGCGTCACCATGAGTCGCTCGCCGCCGTCGAGGCGGCGCGTGGCGTCGATGGCGCGGCCGTCGAGCGTGACGCGCCCGGCGTCGATCCATGTGCGGATGCGCGTGCGCGAGTGCGCGTTGAGCAGCCGCGCCAGCGCCTGGTCGGCGCGCAGGCCGTTGCACTCGGCCGGCACGTCCACCACGAGCGCGGTCGCGTCGGCGCCGGCCGTGGCAGGCGCCGGCGCTACGCTATAATTAGAGGTTACCAAGGAGTCGGACTATAGCAATGGCAATCGTGTCGCAGATCGGGCGCATCGGCGTCGCAGTCCTCGTCGCGTCGTTCATCGCGGGCTGCAGCTGGCTGCCCGAAGTCAAGGACGAAACGGCGAGCTGGTCGGTCGAGAAGCTCTATGACGAGGCGCACGGCGCGATGACGTCGGGCAATTATAGCCGCGCGGTCAAGCTCTTCGACACGCTCGAGGGCCGCTTTCCCTATGGCCGGCATGCGCAGCAGGCGATTTTGGAGGGCGCGTACGCGAACTATCGGCAGGGCGAAACCGCCGCCGCGATCGCTGCCTGCGATCGATTCATCCGTACCTATCCGAACAGCCCGACCGTCGACTACGCGTACTACCTCAAGGGGCTGGTCAATTTCCGCGAGGACCAGGGCATCTTCGGCTACGTCGTCGAGCAGGACCTGTCCGAGCGCGATCCGAAGATGACTCGCGAGTCGTTCGCCGCGTTTCGGGAGCTCATCACGCGCTTTCCCGACAGCCGTTACGCCGCAGATTCGGTGGACCGCATGCGCTATCTCACCAATGCGCTGGGCATGTACGAGGTTCACGTCGGGCGCTATTACTACAACCGCGGCGCGTACCTCGCTGCGGTGAACCGCGCGGCGGTGACCGTCACGGGCTATCCGCAGACTCCCGCCAACGAGCAGGCGCTGGTGCTCATGGTGCAGGGCTACGACAAGCTGGGCTTGCCTCAGCTTCGCGACGACGCGCGTCGCGTGCTCGCGCAGAATTTTCCCGACAGCGCGTTTCTGCGCACCGGCAGGGTGAAGCCGTGGTGGATGTTCTGGCAGCGCGACGAGGCCGTGCAGCTGCTCGAGCACGACACGGTGCGCAAGTCGAAGGAAGACGCGGGTCCTCCACCGCCGGCCGCGCCGAACTAGATCCCCCTGTACACTGCTGCGCGGGGCTGCCGGTGGCAAGAGTACTACTGCGCCCGCGTGGCCATCGCATCGCCAAAAAAAGCCGTGACGTCGTCGAGCTCACGCGTGCGGCGCATCGGCGGCAGCGCCTGCCAGATGCGCCGGCCGTAGGGCTTGTCGATGAGCCGGTGATCGCAGATCATCAACACGCCTCGGTCGGTCTCCGACCGGATGAGTCGGCCCGCGCCCTGCTTCAAATCGATCGCGGCCTGCGGCAGCTGATAGTCCATGAACGGATTGCCGCCTTCGCGGGCGATGTGCTCGAGCCGCGCGGCGAAGAGCGGATCGTCGGGAGGCGCGAAGGGCAGCTTGTCGATGACCACGAGCGACAGCGCATCGCCCGGGACGTCGATGCCTTCCCAGAAGCTCTGGCTCCCGAGCAGGATGGCGTTGCCCAAGCGGCGAAAGCGCGTCAGCAGCTCGGTGCGCGACCCTTCGCCCTGCGTCAGCAGCGGGTATTCGAGCGCTCCGCGCTCGAGTTCGGCCTGCAGCACCTCGCGCGCCCGCGCCAGTGCGCGCAGCGTGGTGAACAGCAGGAACGCACGACCGCGGCTGGCGCGAAGCACCGGCAGCGCAGCCGCGACCACCGCATCGGTGTGCTCGAAGCTGTTTGGCGGCGGCAGGTCGCGCGGTACGTACAGGAGCGCCTGGTTGGCGTAGTCGAAGGGACTTTCCCAGTAACCGGTGGCGGCGGATTGCAGTCCGAGCTGACGCTGGTAGAGGCTGAAGTCGCCCGCCATCGACAGCGTTGCCGACGTGAAGATCCACGCGCGCGCGGTGTCGGCGACCTGCCTGGAAAAAATCTCGGCGATGGACAGCGGCGAGGCGCGCAGGTGCCATCCGGTGACGCCGACGTCGATCCATCGCACCCATTGCGGGTCGTCGCGGTCGCGCCATCGCGCGAGCCGGGCGACGAGCTCGTCGGCGCGCGCGCTGCATTGGCCGAGCTCGGTGCTGCGCTCGGCCTGCAGCGATAGCTCGTGCGCCAGTGCGTCGAGCGCCGCGGCGAGCGCGCCGAGCGCGTCTTCGAAGCCGGCGCGCTGCAGCACGACGCTTGCGGGCCATTTGCCGACGGCCTCGCCAAACGCCAGCCGAAAGCGCTTTTGCGCCAGCGCCAACGCCTGCGCCGCATCCGGGAGCGGCGCGTAGTCGCGCGCTGCGCGCAGGCCTTCGACCTCGGCGTCGCGCCCGAGCTGGCCGAGCTGCGCGGCACCGAGCTCTTCACCGAAGAATAGCGTCGCGGTGTCGGGAAGCTGATGCGCCTCGTCGAGAATCACCGTGTTGCACGCGGGGAGCAGCTCGGCCAAGCCTTCGTCGCGCAACACGATGTCGGCGAAAAAAAGATGATGATTGACCACGACGACGTCGGCGGCGAGCGCATCCTTGCGCGCGTTCATCACGAAGCATTCGGCGTGATGCGCGCATTCGCTGCCCAGGCAGTTCTCTCGCGTCGACGTAACGTCTCCCCAGATCGCCGCGGTTTCGGGCACGTCGGCGAGCTCGCCCTTGTCTCCCGACGCCGACGTTCGCGCGAAGCTCTCGATGCGGCGCAGGTGGTGGACGTCGGCGCGCGACGCGACGGTGCCGCTGTCGATGGTGCGGCGCAGATGGTGGTGACAGACGTAGTTGGCGCGTCCCTTGAGCAGCGCCACCGTCACCGGCATGCGCAGCGCATCGCGCACCAGCGGCAGGTCGCGCTGGTAGAGCTGATCCTGCAGCGTCTTGGTCCCCGTGGAGATGATGACCTTGCCGCCCGAGCGCAGCGCGGGAACGAGGTACGCGAGCGTCTTGCCGGTGCCGGTGCCGGCCTCGGCGATGAGTTGACCCTGCGCCTCGATGGCGTGAGCGATCAATTCGGACATCGCCAGCTGCTGCGCGCGCGCGACATAGCCGCCCAACGCGGCGGCGAGGGGGCCGTCCGCCGCGAAGATCGGCGCGAGCTCGCTCGGGGTCATACCGCTGGGGTCCGGTCGCGGCGAGCGGTGTGCGCTGCGGACCTGTCCGCGCCTCGGCGCTGGCGCGAATGCGCGCGCCGCGTCAACGCGACGTCACTGCTTCGGCGCGTCGCTCTTGGCAGGCGCTGCCTTCGGTTTGGCCGCGGGCCTGGCGGCAGGCTTGGACTCGGTGGTCTTGGCAGCTGCGACGGTGGGTTTCACGTCAAGCTCACGGATCTTGGCGATCTGGGTATTGAATTCGCCGTAAGGGATCGACACGCGTGTGCGATATCCTTCGTCGCTTTCTCCGGTGGCCGGGGCAAGCTTGCCGAGGCTCTCCAGCCACGTGTCGTAGAGCTTGCGCACGCCGACCACCTCGTCCTTGTTGCGCGCCGCTTCGCGCAGTGCCGCCTGGTAGGGCCGCGTCATCGACAGCTTGTGCTTCTCGATGCACGACTCGGTCTTGGCGCCGTGATTGCCTTCCTGCGCGCCGCCCAGTCCGAACTCGATCACCTCGATGTGCTTGATATGGCGGCACATGGTGTAGGTCTGCGGTATGGCTTCCAGGAAGCACTCGAGGCCGCTGCCCTGCGTCTTGGTCGGACAGATGTACGGATCGACCTTGTCGAGCGCGTGCGCCAACGGCGGCAGCAGTGCGGCGAGAATGAGCAACGACCAACGAGCGCAAAGAGTCACGCGAAGATCCTCGAAAGGGAGGAGCCGATGCTACCGCGCAGCGGCGGCGATCTCAACCCCGAGAGGCTCCAACGCGGCCGGACCGAGGCAAGCGCCGAGCTCGCGGGACCGATGCCGGCTTAGAGCGTCACGCCGCCCGATACTTCGATGACCGCGCCGTTGATGTAGCTGGCCTCGTCGGAGGCGAGCCACGCGTAGGTGTTGGCGATTTCCTCGGGCTTGCCCAGGCGGCCCATCGGAACTCTTTCCTCGATCGAGCGCAGGACCTTCTCCGGTACCGAGTCGAGGATCGGCGTCTCGATGAAACCGGGGCAGATCGCATTCGAGCGTATGCCCTTGCTGCCGAGCTCGCGCGCCCACGTCTTCACCATGCCGATGACCCCGAACTTGGTCGCAGCGTAGTTGGTTTGCCCGAAATTCCCGTAGATCCCCACGATCGACGACGCGTTGAGGATGCACCCGGAATTCTGCGCCAGCATGATGTCGACGACCGCCTTGGTACAGTTGTAGACGCCCTTGAGGTTGACGTCGATCACCCGCTCGAATTGCTCGTCGGTCATCTTGGACAACCGCGCGTCCTGGACGATGCCCGCGTTATTGACCAGCGTGTCGATGCGCTGCCAGGCGAACATCACGCCGTCTACCATGCGCGCGATGCTTGCCTTGTCGGTGACATCGACCTGGAAACCCAGCGCCTCGCCACCGAGGTTGCGCACCTGGGCGAGCGTCTCCGCGACCGAAGTCATGTTGATGTCGCAGACCGCGACCTTGGCGCCTTCCTTGGCGAATTTAATCGCTGTGGCGCGGCCGATGCCTTGGCCCCCGCCGGTGATGATGGAGACCTTGCCGATCAGCCTGCCGTGGTAGTGCCCGTGGGTGCCGTTTCCATTGCCGTTGCTGGCGTGGCCCTTCGCGCCGTCGCCGTTCGCGCCGTTTCCAGTCAGACCCATGTTTTCCCTCGTGAGTCCCGCCATTGGCACAGAGTCTGGCGCCCTGTTGCACCGCAGCGATTCTGCCCCTTTTCATTGCGACGCACAATACGACGGCTCGATGACAGCGCGGGGCCGCACCCAAAATGTGGTATTTTTATAAAAGAGTTTGCACATCATGTAGTTGCTAGGCCGTTCTGACGAGGGGTCAAGCCGTGGGGTGCAGTGCAAAACCACGTGTCCCCGCCGCCGCCCGCGGGTTTACTGACCCGCACAGCGAGCACTTACCAACTTTGGCGTCTGGGCGCTAGGCTGGCTGCCACGACTCGATCAGCAGCTCGAGCGAGCATTGCCCCTGAAAGCGCGAGATCCCCGGCCGGTACCGGACGCGCAGGCGCTCCGGCAGCGGTCCGGGCTCATTGAAGGCGATGGCTTCGAGCCGCTGCCGGTCGTGGATCAGGAGCAGCCGGGTGTGCTTGGCACCCACCTGCCTTTGGCCCGCGACGGTGAACGCCCCGTCGAACACCGGTGCGGGGAATCCCTGACCCCAGACGCCGCCCGAGAGCGTGTCCGCGAGCTCGAAGGTCAATTCGTCGGCGGACAGCTCGCCATCCGAATCGAGCGTCTGGTGCAAGGCCTCCAGCGTCAGCCATTCACGCCCCACGCGCTCGAACTCCTCCGTGAAGCGAGTCAGGTGGGCGCGTGGCAGGGTGAGACCCGCGGCGAAGGCGTGGCCGCCGAAGCGCGTTATCGTTCCCGGTGCGCGTTTGGCCACGAGGTCGAGGGCGTCGCGCAGGTGAAAGCCGGCGATGGTGCGGCCGGATCCGCGCAGTTCCTCGCCGATGCCGGGCGCGAACACCATCGCCGGACGGTGAAAGCGATCCTTGAGCCTGGACGCCACCAAGCCGACGACGCCCTGGTGCCAATCGGGCCGATACGCGCACAGCGTGAACGCGTCGCCCGCGCTGATCGTGTCGATCGCTGCAAGCGCCTGCTCCTGCATCGTCGCTTCCCGTGCGCGGCGCTCGCTGTTGAGCCGGTCCAGCTCGCCCGCAAGACGCGTGGCCGTGGCTTCGTCGTCGGCGAGCAGGCACGCGATGCCGGTGGAGATGTCCGCCATGCGCCCAGACGCATTGAGCCGCGGGCCGGCGACGAAGCCGAGGTCGTAGGTGGTGGCGTGGCGCGGATCCTTGCCGGCGACGGCGAATAGCGCGCGCAGTCCCGGCTGCATGCGTCCGGCGCGGATGCGCCGCAATCCGTTGTCGACCAGCACGCGATTGGCGTGATCGAGGCGTACGACGTCGGCGACGGTGCCCAGCGCCACGAGATCCAGCAGCACGCCGAGATTCGGTTCGGGACGCGTCGCGAAGTGTCCGCGCTCGCGCAGTTGCGCCCGCAGCGCGGTGAGCACATAGAACATCACGCCAACGCCGGCGAGGTGCTTGCTCGGAAACGTGCATCCGGCCTGGTTCGGATTGACGATCCACGCCGGCGCCGGCAGGGTGTCGCCGGGAAGATGATGATCGGTGATGAGCACCTCGATGCCGCGCGCATTCGCCGCGGCAACGCCGTCGACGCTGGCGATGCCGTTGTCGACGGTGATGATCAGTCCGGGCGCGCGCGCCGCCGCGAGCGCGACGATCTCCGGCGTGAGCCCGTAGCCATGCTCGAAGCGGTTCGGCACCAGGAAATCGACCATCGCGCCCATCGCGGAGAGCCCACGCACGCCGACCGCGCAGGCGGTCGCGCCGTCGGCGTCGTAGTCGGCGACGATCGTCATGCGCTCGCCGCGGGCGATGCCGTCGGCCAGGCGGACGGCCGCGGCCTTTGCACCGAGCAGCATCGACCAGTGGGGCAGGCGCTCGAGCGAGCAATCGAGCTCGGTGACGTCGACCACGCCGCGCGCGGCGTAGATTCTCGACAGCAGCGGAGACACTCCGGCGGCGACCAGCGCACGCGCCGATTCCGGCACCAGCCTGCGCACGATGTCCATCAGCGGGTTGTGGCCGCGGCGAGGAGCTTGGACAGACGCGGGGCCGACGTCCACGCGCGCAGGCGCCGCGCCAGCGACAAGCGCCTCGCTTCGAAGCGCAGCGTCGTATCACGGCCGACCAGAAGGATCTCGAGCTCCCGGATCGTGCCGTTGTGAAACGCGCCGCGCGCTGGCGCGAACCACGACGCATCGAGCGTGGCGAGCGATGCGATGCGCGCGGAAGCATCGTCGCTGTAGTCCAGCTCGAGCCACGCCAGCGCGGGTGATCCGGACGACAAGTCGCGCATGGCTTCCAGTGAGCCCGGGAGCGAGGACGTGACTACGCCGCGCGCGCTTGCGAGCAGCGCAGGCAAGCGCGCGTTGGAGTAGAGCGCCGCAAGTGGAGGCGGCGCCGCCGCCAGCGCGGGCGCGCCGCCGCCCCAGATCCATATGCCATTGACCGGCTTCCTTGCGGCGGCCTCGCGCGCCGTGTTCACCGGGTGCTCGAAAAGGAGCATTTGCATTTCGCTTTGCCACTGCCGCCAACGCGCGGCGTCGGCGCCAGTGGGCAGGTGCGCGATGAGCGGCTCGCCGAAGATCGCGTCCGGCGGCACCGTCGCCAGCGATTGCGCGCCGCGCATGCCGAGCAGCCAGTGCGACGCGTCGAGCGCCGCGACGTTCACTCCGTCGCCGGCGAAATGCGTGGCCAGCGTTGCACGCAACGCGGTGGATTCCTCGTCATTCAGGTCGTGGACCAGCGCGTCGAGCCGAACGTCGGTGCGATTGACCACGAAGTGCGCGGGCTCTGCGCACAACCAATATCCCGCGCTGCCGTCGAGGCCCGCGCCGCGCGCGAGCCACGGCGCTACGGGCCAATCGGTCTGACGCGCGATGCCGAGAACGCGGCATGCAAGCGCGTTCGCCGCGCCGTCCTCGGGCTCCGGTGCGCTCGCAGCGGCGAGCAGCCGCGTCAACGCCGGTGCGGCGCCGTCCGCGGCCCCGAGCGTGGCCGGCAGCAAGTCGAGCAGTCCGCGGACGACCAGGGTGAGTTGCATGGATGAAAAATGAACGGAAGGAAGCGCGCCGGAAGGAACTGCCACATGGAGCTACGCTGCGATCGAGTTTAGCATGCGCGGCGCCGATCGCTAGAGCGCCCGGCGCGCTTGTGGCACACTGGGCGCGACGTTTCGCCCATCCGGATGGTGCCCGTTGATTCCCTATGAAGTTCTGATCGGCCTGCGCTATTTTCGCGCCCGCCGCGGCGCTGGCCGCAACGGTTTCGTGTCGTTCATCGCGGCGGTGTCGATGCTTGGCATCGCACTGGGTGTCGCCGCGTTGATCGTCGTCATCTCGGTGATGAATGGCTTCCAGGAGGAGCTGCGCAATCGCATCCTCTCAGTGGCGTCGCATGTCGAGATTCGCGGCGGCCCGGCGGGCTTGCCCGACTGGAAGGAAGTGGCGCGGCTGGCGCAGGGCAACGCGCACGTGCGCGGCGTCGCCCCCTTCGTCGCCGGGCAGGCGATGCTTTCCGCGAGCGGCGCCAATCGCGGCGCGATCGTCCGCGGGATCGATCCGGCGCTCGAAAACACGGTTGCCGACATCGGCACGCACATGCGCGCCGGTGCGCTCACTGATCTGAAGCCCGGCGAATTCGGCATCGTTCTCGGCGGCGAGCTGGCGCGCGCCCTCGGCGTGCGGCTGGGCGACACGGTGGTGGTCATCACGCCGCAGGGAACGGTCACGCCGGCGGGCACGCTGCCGCGCGTCAAGAGCTTCAAGCTGGTCGGCGTTTTCGAGATCGGCATGTTCGAGTTCGACAGCGGACTCGCCTTGATCAACCTCGACGACGCGCAGAAGCTCTACCGCATGGACAGCGCCGTCAGCGGCGTGCGACTGAAGCTCGACGACATGTTCGCGGCGCCGTCGGTCGGGCGCGAGCTCTTCCGCACGCTTCCGGTCGATGCCGAGGTTCGCGACTGGACGCTCGACCACGCCAATTTCTTTCGCGCGGTGGCGATCGAGAAGCGCGTCATGTTCATCATCCTAACGCTGATCGTCGCGGTCGCGGCCTTCAACATCGTGTCGGCCCAGGTGATGGTGGTCACCGACAAGCAGGCCGACATCGCCATCCTGCGCACGCAGGGCGCGTCGCCCTCCAGCATCATGATCATATTCGTGATCCAGGGCGCGCTGGTCGGCGTCATCGGCACGCTGATCGGGGTGGTAGGGGGCATCCTGCTGGCGCTCAACATCGACACGGTGGTGCCGTTCATCGAGAAGACGTTCTCGATGCAATTTCTCGACAAGAGCGTGTATTACATCAGCGAGCTTCCGTCGGACCTGCAGCGCGGCGACATCGCGCTGATCGCGTTCATTGCGCTGACGCTCGCGCTGCTCGCGACGCTCTATCCCAGCTGGCGTGCCGCCAAGGTCAACCCGGCCGAGGCGCTGCGCTATGAATGAAGCGGCGCCCGTGCTCGAGTGCCGGGGACTCTCCAAGACCTATCACAGCGGACCGCTCGAGGTGCCGGTGTTGATGGGCATCGACTTTAGCGTATCGGCCGGCGAGCGCGTCGCCGTGGTCGGAGCGTCGGGATCGGGCAAGAGCACGCTGTTGCATCTGCTCGGTGGCCTCGATGCGCCAACCTCCGGCGAGGTGCTCATCCACGGCACGCCGATGGCGCAGCTGAGCGAGGCCGAGCGCGGACGCGTGCGCAACCGCGCGCTCGGATTCATCTATCAGTTCCATCATCTGCTGCCCGAGTTCAGCGCGCTCGAGAACGTCGCGATGCCGCTGTACATCCGGCGCGAGGCGCCGGAGTCGGCTCGCACCCGGGCGCGCTCGCTGCTTGAACGCGTCGGGCTCACCGCGCGCGCCGCCCATCGCCCGGGTGAATTGTCCGGCGGAGAGCGCCAGCGTGTGGCGTTGGCGCGGGCGCTGGTCACCGAGCCGGCATGCGTGCTCGCCGACGAGCCGACCGGCAACCTCGATCGCCGCACCGCCGGCAACGTGTTCGACCTGATGATGGAATTGAACCGCAGTGCAGGGACGAGCCTCATCATCGTCACGCACGATCCCGAGCTCGCT
Source organism: Betaproteobacteria bacterium (assembly GCA_040005035.1). Taxonomy (GTDB): domain Bacteria; phylum Pseudomonadota; class Gammaproteobacteria; order Burkholderiales; family Casimicrobiaceae; genus PALSA-1003. Next base: position 10,674 of record JBDTZQ010000069.1, read on the forward strand.
GCTCGCACCGACCGTACGCTGCACTTGGTCGACGGCGTGCTGCAACCGCTGCGTCCCCACTAGGCGACGAGCGGCGCCTCGTCCATCGCCGCGATCTGCTCGCGAAGCTCGAGCACGCGGTCCTGCCAGTATCGCTGCGTGTTGAACCAGGGAAATGCCGCCGGGAACGCCGGATCGTTCCAACGCCGCGCGATCCACGCGGAGTAGTGAATCAGGCGCAGCGTGCGCAGCGCCTCGACGATCTGCAGCTCGCGATCGTCGAATTCGCAAAAATCCTCGTAGCCGCGCAACAGAGCGCGAAGCTGTACCTGTGCGTCGCCCCGGTCGCCCGAAAGCAGCATCCACAGATCCTGCACGGCGGGCCCGGTCAGGCTGTCATCGAAATCGACGAAGTGAGGGCCCGCGTCGGTCCACAGAACGTTGCCCGCGTGACAGTCGCCATGCAGGCGCAGCGTGCGCAACTCGCCGAGGCGCTGGAAGGCGCGCCGCACCGCTTCCAGCGCGTGCTCGATCGTGCTCGTCCACGCGGGAAGCAGGTCTGCGGGAATGAAATTCGTGGAAAGCAGGTATTGGCGCGAGGTATCGCCGAAGCGCTCGACACTCAGGACGGGCCGATGCTCGAACGATCCAACGCTACCGACGGCGTGGATTCGGCCGATGAAGCGGCCGACGCGCTCGAGCACGCGCGCGTCCTCCAGTTCGGGCGCGCGACCGCCCTGGCGCGGATAGACCGCGAAGCGGAAGCCTCCGAACGACGCCAGCGTCGCGCGTGCCGACGCCTTCGGTGCAGTCAACGCTAGCGGAGCCACGACCGGAATTTCGCTTTCGGAAAGCTCGCCCGTGAAGGCATGCTCCTCGAGAATCTGCGCGTCGGTCCAGCGCGTCGGCCGGTAGAACTTGGCGACGATCGCGTCCGCCGCGGGAGCGACGTCGCTGCGTCCCGGCTCGAGCCAGACCTGGTAGACGCGGTTCTCGTAGCTGTTGAGTGCGAGCAGGCGCCCGTCGCCGCGCACGCCCGCGCTGTCGAGCGCGTCGAGCACGACATCGGGCGTGAGCCCCGCGTACGGCGTGCCTGCGTCTTTGCTCATCGGTCCATTCTGAGTCAGTACTCGACCGGAATCGGATCGAGGCTGCGCCACAAGTACCATGTCGCGACCGATCTCCACGGCCGCCAGAGATCGGCGGCGGCGAACATCGCATCGCGCGGCAGCCGCTCGCCGTGATTGAAATGAAGCGCGAGGGCCCGCTGCAGGCCGATGTCGTCGACGGGAAGGATGTCCGGACGCAGCTCGTGGAACATGAGGAACATCTCCGCGGTCCAGCGGCCGATGCCCTTTACGTCGACCAGCGCCGCGATCAGGGCTTCATCGTCGAGCTCGGTCCAGGCCTTGGGATCGAGGCGTCCGGAAACGAAGTGGTTGGCGAGATCGACCAGGTACTCGGCCTTGCGCTGCGAGAGACCGCACAGGCGAAGCGAAGGCATGGGCACGGCGGCGACGCGCGCCGGGACGATGCACGGAAATTCGCCCGCGGCCACTGATGCGCTCGTGTCGTCCGCCGCAGCGACGAAGCGGCGCCAGATGCTGTCCGCCGCCTTGACCGAGATCTGCTGTCCGACGATCGCGCGCGCCAGCGTGGTGAACGGATCGGTGCGGCGCTTCATATGGATGCCCGGATAGGCGCGTATCAGTCGCGCCAGGACCGGATCGCGGCGCGACAACGTACGCGTTGCCTTGTCCCAGTAGGACGGCTTCATCGCGACGCGCCACGCTTACGCCGCATGCGCGCTCGCTCCCCGAAGGGCGCCGCACGAGACGCGGCGTCGGTAAAGCTCCATGAGGGATCGGGACACATCGGAAATGGTACATTACGCGGCTTTTTCAGGCGGCCGGCCGAGGGCGATCGTGCGCGACGGCGTACGATGGCGAACGCCATGCACGCGAGGGCAATGGCGGGGAGGAATATTCCGTGGCGTCGACGTTGGGGACCCTGATCGCTGGCCTGTGCGGCGCACCGCTGCGCGCGGCTGTCGCGGCCACCGCGCTGGCGGCGTCGATGAGCGCGGCACCGGCGATGGCGGCCGCCGATATGAACAAAGTCATCCGCCAGGTGTTCCCGTACGCCGAGGAAGGCTTCGATCCGGCAGCGGCGCACGATCTCTACTCGGGAGCCATCGAGCAGGCGATGTTCGAGACGATGCTTACCTACGATTACCTGGCGCGTCCCGCCAGGCTTGTACCGCTGACCGCCGAGGCATTGCCCGAGGTGAGCGACGGCGGCAGGACATACACGGTGCGTCTCAAGAAGGGGATCTATTTCAATCCGGATGCCGCGTTCAAGGGCGCTCGGCGCGAGCTCGTCGCGGAGGACTACGCGTATTCGCTCAAGCGGCTCATGGACCCGAGCATCCGCTCGCCGTGGAGCTGGCTGCTTGAAGGCAAGATCGTCGGTCTCGACGATGCCGCGGCCAAGGCGAAGGAAGACGGTCGCTTCGACTACGACGCCAAGGTGGCCGGACTCGAAGTCGTCGACCGCTACACGCTGCGCCTGCGGCTGACGAAGCCGGACTTCAACCTTCCGTACGTGCTTGCTCACGAGCCCACCAGCGCGCTCGCGCGCGAAGTCGTCGAAGCGTATGCCGACGCCGGCGGAAGGGTGATGTCGAATCCTGTGGGCACGGGGCCGTACCGGCTCGCCAAGTGGATCCGCACCTCGCGCATCTACCTCGAGGCCAATCCGGAGTTCCGCGGCTTCATATGGGATTTCCAGCCGGGAAGCGATCCCGATGACGCGCGCCTGGTGATCGAAATGAAGGGCAAGACGATGCCGCGCGTCGGACGCATCGAGATCAGCATCATGGAGGAGGACCAGTCGCGGCTGCTCGCATTCCGCAACGGCGAGGTCGACATCATGAATCTCGACGGTCCTCTCGCGCCCAAGCTGCTCGACGGCGGCAAGCTCAACACCGAGATGCGCGAACGCGGCGTCAAGCTGTCGCGTTTCGTCGACCCCGAAATCCTCTATTACTACTGGAACCTGATGGATCCGGTGGTCGGCGGGTTGTCGAAGGAGAAAATCGCGCTGCGTCGCGCGATGGCGATGGCCTACGACATCGAGGAGGACATCCGTGTGGTGCGCAACGGACAGGCGGTCGAGGCTGCGTACCCCATTCCGCCCGGGGTGGTCGGTCACGATGCGGAGTACCGTGGCACCGTCAAGCACGACCCGGTCACCGCCAACGCGCTGCTCGACAAATTCGGCTACAAGCGCGCGGTCGACGGCTGGCGCACGCTGCCCGATGGCAAGCCGCTGCTGATCACCTACGCGTCGCGCCCCGATTCGCTGGGGCGGCAGGAAGAGGAGATGTGGAAAAAGGCGCTGGACTCGGTCTCGATCCGGATGGAGGGGCGCAAGGAGCGCTTCACCGATCTGCTCAAGCTCGAGAAGCAGTGCAAGCTGCAGATGCGCACGGCATCGTGGATCGCCGACTACCCCGACGGCGACAACTTCATGCAGCTGCTCTACGGCAAGAACATCTACCAGAGCAACAACGGTTGCGCGGCCATTCCCGAGTACGACACGCGCTATGAGCAGACGCAGCGCATGCCCGCGGGACCCGAGCGCGACAAGCTCTATCGCGAGATGACGCGCATCATCGAGGTCTACGCGCCGTGGCGACTCGGCATCAGCCGCTACCGCAACATGATGGTCCAGCCTCCGGTGCAGGGATACAAGAAGCATCCCGTGCTGCATTCCGAGTGGCAGTTCATCGATATCGACACACCCCGTCCCGGTGGGTAGCATCGCCGCATGACCGCCTACATCGTCCGCCGCCTGTGGCAGATGATCCCGACCCTGCTCGGCGTGATCCTGCTGGTGTTCATCCTGTTCAACTGGGTCGGCGGCGATCCCGCGTACATTCTCGTCGGCAAGATCTCCAGCGCGGAGCAGATCGAGAACATCCGCCGCCAGCTCGGCATC
>JBDTZQ010000070.1:0-14582 GCA_040005035.1 Betaproteobacteria bacterium
GGATATTCCAATGGCGAAGTCCGATTCGCGCACCGTCGACCGGTTCAACAAAAGCTATAAGACCTACGCCGAGTGCGTGAAGAAATACGTCGCGGAAAACCAGGCGCTGGTCGACAAGATCATCGCCACCGGCAAGGTCGTGATCGACGATTACAACGCCTTCAACGAGGAGCTGAAGGCGCGCCAGGAAGCGAAGTGACCGACGCCGCCGGCGACGATCGACGATGATCGCGACCACGCAGGCGATCGCGCAGGCGACGCTCGACGGCTTCGACCATCACTACGCGCTGTTCCGCGACTGCGCGCGCGCCGCCAAGCGCCACTTCGAGGCGCGCAACTGGCTGGCGATCGCGCACACCTCGCAGGATCGCATCGACTTCTACGATCGCCGCGTCGCCGAGATCGTCGCCCGGCTCGAGCGTGAGTTCGACTGCGCGCAGATCGACGAAACGCGCTGGGAGGAGGTCAAGCGCCATTACATCGTGATGCTCATCGATCACAAGCAGCCTGAGTGCGCGGAAACGTTCTTCAATTCGGTGTCATGCAAGATCCTGCATCGGACGTACTTCCACAACCGCTGCCTGTTCGTGCGCCCCGCGGTGTCGACCGAGCACATCGACGCGGAGCCGCCTTCCTACCGATCGTACTATCCGCGTCAGCACGGGCTGCGCCACGCACTGATCGACATCGTGCTCGACTTCCGGCTGGAGTGTCGCTTCGCCGATTTCAGGCGCGATCTCATCAACCTCCTTGCCACCTGCCGCGCGCACTTCCCCCGCCGATTCGAGCTCGAGGCGAACCACCAGATCCAGGTCCTGTCGAGCCTGTTCTTCCGCAACCGGACGGCGTACGTGGTCGGACGCATCGCCAACGGCTACCAGCTCCACCCTTTCGCGGTCGCGCTCAAGCACGACGCGGGTGGCAAGCTCTACTTCGACGCGCTGCTGCTCGACCGCGAGGAGATGGCGCTGCTGTTCTCGGCCAACCGCGCGTACTTCCTCGTCGATATGGAGGTGCCCTCCGCCTACGTGACGTTCCTGCGCCAGATCGCGCCGGACCGCAGCGAAGCCGAGCTCTACACCATGGTCGGGCTGCAGAAGCAGGGCAAGACGCTCTTTTTCCGCGACTTCCTGCATCATCTGCGCCACTCCACCGACGATTTCATCATCGCGCCCGGCATCAAGGGCCTGGTGATGAGCGTATTCACTCTGCCATCGTATCCGTACGTATTCAAGGTGATCCGCGACAGGATCTCGCCGACCAAGGAGACCACGCGCGAGAAGGTCAAGGAGAAGTACGTGCTGGTGAAGCACCACGACCGCGTCGGTCGCATGGCCGACACCCTCGAGTATTCCGACGTTCCGTTTCCGCGCGACCGGCTCACGCCCGAGCTCATCGCCGAGCTGCGCGCCGTCGCCCCGTCGCTGATCGAGGACGACGGCGACATGGTCGTCGTCAAACACCTCTACATCGAGCGCCGCATGACCCCGCTCAACATGTTCCTAAAGACCGCGACCCCTGCGCAGCGCGCCCTCGCCATCGACGACTATGGCGATGCGCTCAAGCAGCTCGCCGCGGTCAACATCTTCGCGGGCGACCTGCTGTTCAAGAATTTCGGGGTGACGCGCTTCGGACGCGTCGTGTTCTACGACTACGACGAAATCGAGTATCTGACGGCGTGCAACTTCCGCAGGATTCCGCCCCAGCCGCCGGGCTTCGACGAAATGTCCAATGAGGTCTGGTACCCGGTGGGCGAAAACGATGTTTTCCCGGAGGAATTCGGGACCTTCCTTCTCACCGATCCCGACGTGCGCGCCGACTTCCTGAGCTCGCACGCCGATCTGCTCGAGGCCGAGTGGTGGCGCGCGGCGCAGGAGCGGCTGGTCGGCAGCGAGCTACCCGAGGTGCTTTCGTACCCCGACGTCGTGCGCTTCGCCCCCGTCGCGGTCGTCCCACCCCCGACGCAGCGTCCCGTCGTTTCCGGCGTCCCCATCGCGCGCAGCTGAGGGGAGCTGGTCCCCGATTCAGGGCGCAGCAGCGCCCGCAGTCCCACCTGCCGCGAGCCGCCTCGCCACGTCCTTCGCCTGCGCAGCAGCGCCGACGTCACCCTGCCGCGCGGCCAAAACGTACCACGCCAGCGCCTTGCGCAGGTCGAGCGCGACGCCATCGCCGTGCTCGTAGAAGCTGCCGATGATGTACTGCGCGCCGGCGTCGCCGTTGCCCGCGGCGGCCTCGTACCACTGCGCGGCGAGCTTCCAGTCCTTGGGCGCGCCGCGGCCTAGAAAGTACTGGGTGGCGAGCTCGACCTGCGCTTCGGTTTGTCCCTGCTCCGCCGCCTTTTGCCACCATGCTGTCGCCGTTGTGAGCGAGCGCGTCACGCCGACGCCGCCCTCGTAGAGCACGCCAAGGTTGTACTGCGCTTGCGCCATTCCCGCCTCGGCCGCCTTGGCGAGCCACGCCGCACCCTCCTGCGCGTCGATCGGCCCCCCCTCTCCGCGCAACAGCATCATCGCCAGGTTGTATTGCGCGAGCCGGTCCCCGCCGCTCGCGCTCGCCAGGTAGGCGCGGCGCGCCTGAGGGAAGTCGCGCTGCGCGTAGGCCTCCCATCCCGCGCGATCGGCTGCGGCAGCCACGGACGCCGCGGATACGGCCAGCGCGAGCGCACCGACACGCATGAACGCGGCCACGCGAGGCTTCATCGCTGCTCCCGGAGGGTACAATCACGCCAGTCTAGCATCGCGATCGGAGCCCATCGAGGCTCGGGTTAGCGCCAAATCACCGCCTCCACCGCCGCACGGAGCCCACAGATGTTCGTCAGTGCATTCGATCTGTTCAAGATCGGTCTCGGGCCTTCGAGCTCGCACACGGTCGGCCCGATGCGCGCTGCGCTGCGCTTCGTGCACGAGCTCGACGGCAAAGGACTGCTGCCGCGCACCGCGGGAGTCGTCGTCGATCTCTACGGGTCGCTCGGCCTCACCGGCCGCGGGCACGGCACCGATCGTGCGGTCATGCTCGGGCTGTCGGGCGAGGCGCCCGACCGCATCGATCCCGACCAGGTCGGACCCAACGTCGCGCGCATACGCGCGCAGCAGATGCTTCCGCTCGCGGGCAAGCACGCTATCGCCTTCCGCGAAGTCGATCACCTGCGCTTTCGAATCGACAAGGCGCTCACCTTCCACAGCAACGGCATGCGCTTCACCGCGCTCGACGCGGAAGGCGCGCCGCTGATGCGCAACGTCTATTACTCTCTGGGCGGCGGATTCGTCGTCGACGAAGCCGAGGCCGCACGGCTGGGCGATGCCGTGCCGACGTTGCGCGTGCCCTACCCTTTCACCAGCGCCGCCGAGCTGTTGCGGCACGGAATCGAAGCGCACAAGCGCATACCCGACATGATGCGCATCAACGAGCTCGCGTTGCGCAGTCCCGACCAGGTGAGGAACGGACTGCTCGAGCGCTGGGCGGTGATGAACGACAGCATCGAGCGCGGATTGCGCAACGAGGGTGTCCTCCCCGGTGGGCTCAACGTACGCCGCCGCGCCAAGGGCCTGCGCGATTCGCTGCTCGCCCAGCGCGAGGATGGGCAGCGCAGTCCCACCGAGTCGATGGACTGGGTGAGCACCTACGCGATCGCCGTGAACGAAGAGAACGCCGCGGGCTCGCGCGTGGTCACTGCGCCCACCAACGGCGCCGCCGGCATCATTCCCGCCGTGATCCGCTATTACCGCGAGTACTACCAGGAATCCAATGAGGACGGCATCGTCGCCTTCCTGCTGACCGCCGCCGCCATCGGCGGTCTGTGCAAGCGCAACGCGTCGTTGTCGGGCGCGGAGGTCGGCTGTCAGGGAGAGGTCGGCGTGGCATGCTCAATGGCGGCGGCGGGACTCGCTGCGGCGCTCGGGGGAAGCAATGCGCAGATCGAGAATGCCGCCGAGATCGGCATCGAGCACCATCTCGGGATGAGCTGCGATCCGGTCGGCGGGCTGGTGCAGATTCCCTGCATCGAGCGCAATGCGATGGGCGCGGTCAAGGCGATCAACGCCGCGTCGCTGGCACTGCGCGGCGACGGCACGCACCGCGTCGCGCTCGACGCGGTGATCAAGACGATGTACGAGACCGGGCGCGACATGATGTCGAAGTACAAGGAGACTTCGCTCGGAGGTCTCGCCGTCAACGTCGTCGATTGCTGACGCGGGCTCAGCGCGAGACCGGCGTAGCGGACGCACGATGCGGTATCCTATCGACGCCGGTCATCCGATTCCACGCATGCGCATGCACCATCCGCCTCGACTGCCCCTGCCCCGCTGGCTGCCGCGCGCGTTGCTTGTCCCCGCGTCGGCTTGGATCTTGCTCGCGCAGGCGCTGATCCCGGCGCCGGAGTTCGAACTCAACCGCTACGCGGGCCGCTGGTACGAGATCGCGGCCATCCCGGGATTTCTGCAGTCGCGTTGCGCGCGCGATACCGAGGTCGAATACACGAATGCAGAAAATGGCGCGCTGGCCGGCCAGACACGATGTGTCCGGGCGGACGGAAAGCCCGAATCGACGGAGTCGCGTGTGCGCACGCTCGACCCTGCCGTCCCGGGAGCGCTCAAGGTGACCAGCGTCAGTTTCCTCGGGGTGTGGTGGTATCCGTTCGGGCGGGAATCGATCGTCATCGCCGTAGGCCCGGAATACCGCTGGGTGGCGCTGGGACATCCATCGCTGCGCTACGGACGCATCATCGCGCGCGATCCCGTGCTTTCCGACGATTCGCTCAAGGGCGCCGCGGCCGCGCTTGGCGGACAGCAATTCGACTTGTGCAACTTCGTCACCACGTCGCAGACCCGCGGCCGCGTCCAACCGGCACGCGTCTGCGATATTGTAAAATGAGTGTGAAATGAGCGTGAAATGAGAGTCGCTGAGCGAATGCACGGTTCGTCAACTGCGTGAGGGTCCGATGAGAGTCCGACTTGCCGTCTGCGTGGGCGCGCTTGCACTCGCCGCGCTGGTCGCGTGCGAGCACAAGCCGACCAAGGACGAAGAGGAAGCGGTGAAGAATACGTTTGCCTGCCAGCTCGCGGGACAGCGCATGGTGATCCGCTTCGACACCGGAGAGGTGCGCATTCTCACCGCCACGGCCGAGAAGATCACGCTCTACCAGATCTCGTCTCCGAGCCTGCTTCGTTATAGCAACGGCTCGCTCGAGCTGCGCGGCAACGTGCCCAACCTTACGCTGATCGAATACGGCGTGGCGACCAAGCTGGAAGACTGCAAGCCGTACGCCGCACCCAAGCCTTGACCCGGCCGCGCGCGCCGACGATGTCCGTGCTTGCCCGCATCGGCGTGATCGGAACTGGCCTGATGGGGCTCGGCGTCGTTCGCAGCCTGGTGCGAAACGGATTCGAGGTCCATGCGCGCGATATCCGCGTGGACGCGCAGGCCGATGCCGTTGCCGCCGGCGCGTGGGCTGCGGACAGCCCGGCCTCCTTGGCGCATCGATGCGACGTCGTCATCGTGCTCGTCGTCGATGCTCCACAGGTCGAGACCGTCCTCTTCGCGCACGATGGGGCCGCCGACGCGCTCGCACGCGGCAGCATCGTCTTGCTGTCGTCGACGGTCGCACCGGCATTCGTGGCGGCCGCGGCGCGAAGGCTCGGCGAGCGCGGCATCACGCTGCTCGATGCGCCGGTATCCGGCGGACCGCAGCGCGCCGAGTCCGGCACGCTGACCATGATGATCTCTGGCGATTCCGCCAGCATCGAGCGCTGCGCGCCGGTGCTCGCTGCGATCTCCGCTCGCCGTTTCGACGTCGGCACGCAGCCCGGGGTCGCCGCGACTTTCAAGGTGCTCAACAACCAGCTCGCCGCGGCTAACCTCGCCGCCGGCGCCGAGGCGATGGCGTTGGCGGCGCACGCGGGAATCGATTTGCGCGCGCTGCTCGAGGTCATCAACGCCAGCTCGGGCGCGAGCTGGATCGTGAACGACCGCATGCGGCGGCTGCTCGACGACGACGCTACCGTCCACGCCGCGATGACGCTGCTCGCCAAGGATGTCGGAATCGCGGCCGAGAACGCTGCCGGCCTCGACTTCGACGCACCGATGATGCGCGCGGCGCACGCCGCGTTCGCCGGCGCGGTAAACGCCGGCTATGCGCCCCGCGACGATTCGGCCCTCGTCGACTACACCCTGCGTCGCGACAGTGAACGTCGATCGAAAGAGGTCGCGCCATCGAAATGAAGCGCATGACCGGCGGCAACCTTCGCGCCGCTGGCTACGACGAGAAGCTGCGCACGCTCACCGTCGAGCTGAGCTCGGGCACGTTCAGCTACGCCGGAGTCACCGCTGATATGTGGCGCAGATTTGCCGGCGCGTCATCGCCATGGAGCTTTTTCCGCGACAACATCGAGGAAGAATTCCCCGCCAAGCGCGTGCGCTAGCGAACCAGCAGACGCCGTCGCGGCGGCCAAGGTCGTCGGCGCCGTGCCGTGCCCGCCGACGCGAAGCGTCCGAGCCACTGGAAGAATTCGCGGTACCACAACCGCGAATTCTGCGGCTTGAGTATCCAGTGGTTCTCGTCGGGGAAGTACACGAGGCGCGCCGGCACGCCCCGCGCGTGCAGCGTGTCGTAGTACTGCAGCGCCTGCGTTGCCGGCACGCGATAGTCGAGCTCGCCGTGCATCACCAGAGTCGGGGTCTTGAAGCGCTTGGCGTAGTGATGCGGCGACTGCTTCATCACCTGCGCCGGCTTGTCCCAGTGAAAGCCGCCGAGCTCCTTGGCGAAGAACTTGTAGCCGTCGGTCGCCATCATGCTCACCCAGTCGTAGCAACCGGCGTGGCAGACAAAGGCGCGATAGCGGTCGGTGTGCCCGTTCATGTACGCGACCATGTAGCCGCCGTAGCTGCCGCCCGCGGCGACGAGCCTTTTCGGATCGATGTAACCCTGGCGCAGCATGAAATCGGTGGCGGCCTCGGTGTCGGCGAATTCCTTGGCGCCGTAGTTGGCGGTGATCGACTCGAGCCACGCCTGCCCGAACCCCGACGATCCGTGATAGTTCACCGCGACGACCACGTAGCCTTGCGCCGCGAAGTATTGCGTGTTCCATCGCCAGGTCCAGCCGTCGTTGTGCGCGGAATGCGGGCCACCATGGATGGTGTGCAGCATCGGCCACTTCTTGCGCGGGTCGAAGCGCGGCGGATACGTGACCCATACCTGGATCGGATCGCCTCCCCAGCCGCGCACGGTGAACTCGCGGACCTCGCCCAGCGTCACGCTTTGCATCAGCGCCTGGTTGGGTGTGGCCAGCGCGCGCTCGCCGCCGCCTCCCGATGAGATCGCAAATAACGCGGCGGGCGACGTGCTCGTGCAGCGCCAGAACACGATCGTCCCGCCGCTTCTGGCGATATCGAACTGGCCGATCTGTCCGCCTGCAGCCACCGGCGACGGCATCGTGTCGCCCAGCGCAAGGCGGTACAGGCCATGGCGACCGCGATCCTCGATCGTCATGTAGATCGCCGAAGCGTCGGGGTGCCACGCGACGTGCTCGCTGGCGCGATCGAGCCGCGGGGCGAGACGGCGCGTGCGTCCTGTTCGGCGATCGTACAGCGTGAGCCTGCCCTGATCGTTGAACGCCCGCTTGAGGTTGAACGATCGCCACAGCAGGTAGCGGCCGTCGGGCGAATAACGTGGCTGGTCGTCGCCGAAACCGCTCTTTGCGGTGGGCGTGCGATGGCGCCCGCTCGACACATCGAGCAGCACGATGTCGCTCTCGTTCATCATCCCGGGATCGGGGTCGAGGTCCACGGTGATGGCGAGCTCGCGCCCGTCCGGGCTGATGTCGTAGTGCGACGCCGACGGATCCCAGGGCTGAAGCGCCAGGCGCGTCCCCGCCAGCAAGTCGCGCGAGCGGCCGGTGCCGACGTCGACGGCGAAGACGTGGGGCTCGCGCCCGTCGGTCAGCCAGCGATCCCAGAAGCGGAATTCACTGCGCTCGGTGACGTGCGCCTTGACCTTCGACTCCTTGCGCTTCTTCATGCGCCCCGCTTGCGCCTTTTCGCCGGCGACGTCGGGCCAGACCCAGGAGATGAAGGCGATACGCTTGGAATCGGGAAACCAGCGCAGCGCCGATGCGCCGGTGGGCAGCTTGGTCAGCCGTTGCGCCTCACCGCCGTCGGCGGCGATGATGTAGATCTGCGCCTCGTCGTCGTCCTTGCGCTTGGCGGTGAATGCGATCCACCTGCCATCAGGTGACCACTTCGGGTCGCCGTCCTTGTCGCCCGCGGTGAGCCTGCGCCCCGCCTTTCCATTGGTGGGAAAAAGCCACACGTCGGTGTGCGACTCGTTCGAGTCCATGTCGTACGCGGTCAACGCCGCGCACGCCGTCGTCCCGTCGGGCGAAAGTGTCGGCGGGCCGAAGCGCTTGAGTGACCACAGATCGGCGATGGTCAACGAATGCTTTCGTTGCGGCATGGATGGGTATCCCGGTGACGAGGGTCAAAGGCGGGTCAAAAGGGCGCGATTCTACGCCAGCGGCGCGCAATGCGCCCGCTGCGATGCGGTACCATTGCATTGCATTGCATTGAACCATCCTGTCACGCGGCGCCATTTCCCTCCATGAGCAACCCACTCGAAAGCTGGACCGAGGAGCAGCGCTCCGCGTTGCTCTATCACGCCTGCGCCGAATCCGAATCCGGGACGCCGCGCGCCGAGCTGTTCACGCGTCTTGCGGGCGAAGCGCAGGCGCAGGCGGCGATCTGGCGGGCGCAGCTCACCGCGAGCGGCAAGCCCGCGCCGGCCCCGTATCTCCCCGACCTGCGCACGCGGCTTGTGATCGCGCTGGTCGGCATGCTCGGCCCCCGTCCGCTGCGAACGGTGCTCGCTGCGATGAAGGTCCGCGGCATGACGATCTACTCCAAGCGCGAGCCGGGTGGACATGTCGCGCCCGTGGTCGGCTCGATGGAGCGCCGGCACCGGGGCCTGGGTGGCGTCGGCAACCTTCGCGCGGCGGTGTTCGGCGTCAACGACGGACTGGTTTCCAACGCGAGCCTCATCTTCGGCGTTGCGGGCGCGCACTCGAGCGCCTCGGTGGTGCTGCTCGCCGGAGTCGCAGGGCTAACCGCGGGTGCGTTCGCCATGGCGGCAGGCGAGTACGTGTCCGTGCGATCGCAGCGCGAGCTTTTCGAGTACCAGATCGGGCTGGAGCGCGACGAGCTTGCCGAGTATCCCGACGCCGAGGCGCAGGAGCTCGCGCTCATCTACACCGCCAAGGGCCTGCCTGAGCGCGAAGCGCAGCGCCTGGCGAAAAAACTGGTCGCCGACCCCGAGCAGGCGCTCGACACGCTTGCGCGCGAGGAGCTCGGCCTCAATCCCGCAGAGCTGGGCTCGCCGTGGGGTGCCGCGATGTCTTCGCTGCTCTCGTTCGGCGTTGGCGCGGCGATTCCCGTGATTCCCTTTGCCTTCGGCGCGGGCTCGAACGCGCTGGCGATCGCCGCCGCCCTCACCGCGCTGGCGCTGTTCGGCGTCGGCGCGACACTGTCGCTGTTCACGGGTCGCAGGGCGTTTGCTTCCGGCGCGCGCATGCTCCTGCTCGGCGGCCTCGCCGCGGGGGTCACCTACGGCGTGGGACGCGCCTTCGGCGTCGCGGTCGGCTGATCGCCGTGCGGGTGAAGTGCCGTCCCGAGCGCGCACACCGCAGCGCGCAGCGCGAAGGTACTTCCACGAGGGTGAAAGGCCGCCCCGAGCGCCGGGTTGCACAGTGAGCCGCAGCGCGCAGCGCGAAGACCGCCCCGTCGATCTGCCGCGCGTCATGCTCAAGCCGGGACGCGACAAGTCGCTGCGCCAGCGCCATCCCTGGATATTCTCCGGTGCGATCGACCGGGTGGACGGCGTACCAGAGAGCGGCGACAGCGTCGTGATCCATTCCTCCGATGACGCGTTTCTGGCGACAGCCGCATGGAGCCCGTCATCGCAGATCCGGGCGCGCGCCTGGAGCTTCGACGCGAACCAGATCGTCGACGCGGCGTTCCTGCGCAGACGCGTCGCCGATGCGGTGCGCGCCCGCGATCCGATGCAGGACGACGCGCATACTGGCTGCCGGATGGTGCACGGCGAATCCGACGGGTTGCCGGGGCTCATCGCCGACCGCTACGGCGACGTCTTGGTGGTGCAGATCCTGGCCAGCGGCGTCGAGCGCTGGCGTGAAGTGCTGATTGCCGCGCTGCAGGACGCTACCGGCTGTCCGATCGTGTTCGAGCGTTCCGATGCCGACGTGCGCGCGCTCGAGGGCTTGCAACCACGCGTCGGGGCGATCGCGGGAACGCCGCCACCGCGCGTGCCGCTGGTGGAGGATTCGCTGCACTACCTCGTCGACGTCGTCCACGGTCAGAAGACCGGTTTCTTTCTCGACCAGCGCGACAACCGCCGGCGCGTGCGCGATCTCGCCCCCGATCGAGACGTGCTCAACTGCTTCTGCTACACCGGGGCATTCAGTATCGCAGCGCTCGCCGGCGGCGCGCGCTCCGCGTTATCGATCGACAGCTCCGCGGACGCGCTGGCGCTGGCGCGCGAACACGTTCCCGTGAACGGTCTCGACGCATCCCGCGCCGAGTGGCGCGACGCCGACGTTTTCAGCGAGTTGCGGCGTCTTCGCGACGCGGCGCGAAGTTTCGACCTCGTCGTTCTCGATCCGCCGAAGTTCGCACCCACCGCGCATCATGCCGAGAAAGCGACGCGCGCCTACAAGGACATCAACCTGCTCGCGTTCAAGCTCCTGCGGCCGGGCGGAATGCTCGCGACATTCTCGTGCTCGGGAGGGGTGTCCGCCGAGCTGTTCCAGAAAGTCGTCGCCGGCGCAGCGCTCGACGCGCGCGCCGATGCCGCGATCGTCGGGCGCTTCGGCGCGTCCGCCGATCACCCGGTAGCGCTGGACTTTCCCGAGGGTGACTATCTCAAGGGACTGCTCGTGCGCAAGCGCGCCTGAGGACGAGCGACGTGTACCTCACATCCGGTCGAGAGGCGGCGCCGGAATCGATCCGGCGCCGCATCCGCCTGCCTCGAGCTACGCCTTTTTCGACAGGCACGTCCGCATGAAGTCCTTGCGCTCGGCGCCCTTCTTGCCGGTCGCCTGCTTCGAGCACAGGCGCATCTTTTCCTGCTGCGATACCTTGACCGGCACGGCCGGCGCGGCGGCGGGTTGCGCGACCGGTGGACGCGTCGCCTTCGACTTGAGGGCGGCATTGGTCGGTGTGTCGTCGGCGTGCGCGAGGCTCGCGCCGAAGCCGAACACCGCGGCTAGCAACATTGCATTGAGTTTGTTCACGATCGTCTCCTTCGCTTGAGTTAAAGAAAATGTGGACCGGCAAGCGCCGGCGGCCACATCCGATTAACGCAAGCGACGACCATGCGCACATCAGACGCATGGACGATGCGAAGGAACGACGCGCCACCTGGGGCGTCGCTGGGCAGCGACCGGGGGGGAAGGGGTGGAAAAAACAAGGCGGCTGCCGGATCGCTCCGGTGCCGCCTTGTCAGTGCGGCCGGGTGGACAGGAGGTCACCCGACCGGATTCGAAACGCCTAGCTCGCCTTCATGCACTCGCTTTGTGCCTTGGCACGATCATCCTTGGTCATGCCGGCGGTCTTCTTGTTGCACATCGCCATCTTGCTTTCTTTCTTTTCGGGCTTGGCCGACAGACACGTCTTCATGTAGGCCTTGCGATCGTCGCCTTTCTTGTCGGCGGCGGACGCGTTGCAGGTCTTCATCTTTTCCTGTTGCGGCGTCATCTTTTCGTCGGCGGCGTAGGCGCCGCAGGCGAACAGGCTGAGCATCGCGAAAGTGAGCAGCTTTTTCATCGTTTTCTCCGTCAGGGTTGGATTTGTAGTGGCCATACGGCTAGGCCCTTTGGGGCCAGTCTACGGCACGCCTAACGCGCCAAGCAACGAATTCGTGGACACGACAGGGCAGGCTGTCGCATATTTTTATCGTGCGCCGCAGCATGGGCGCTGGGGTTTAGCGCTAAAATAGGTCAAACTTCTGAATTTACTCGGAAAATCTCTATTCCGGCGACCCACCATGATCCTCATTCTCGAACCGAATTCATCTCCAGAAAGCAGCAACTATCAGGTCCTCCAGGGGCAGCTGGACCGGCTTCCGGGGATCAAATATCGAATCCATCGGGAGGTGGGCGCCGAAGTCACGCTGACCGAGATTTACCTCATCGGCAACACCGGTGCGCTCACCGTCGAGCAGATGCAGGTCCTTCCCTGCGTCGCCAAGGTCGTGCGCGTGTCGGAGGCTTATCGCGTGCTCGGGCGGCACACGCAAGGCGACGACCGGCCGACATCCTTCGACTACCAGGGCGTCAAGTTCGGGCAGGACACGCTCAACATCTTCGCCGGCCTTTGCGCGGTCGATTCCGCCGAATCGGTCGAGTCGATGATGAAAGCGCTGCAGGCGCACGGCCAGGTGTGCACGCGCATGGGTGCCTACAAGCCGCGGACCAACCCGTATGCCTTCCAGGGATTCGGCGCCCAGTGCCTGCCCTACGTTTTTGAGCTGGCGGGCAAGTACGGGATCAAGGTGATTGCCATGGAAATTACCCACGAATCGCATATCGACGAGATCCGGGAGGCACTGCACGCCACCGGCAGCCCCACGGGCGTGATGCTGCAGATCGGTACGCGCAATACGCAGAATTTCGAGCTGCTCAAGCTCGTCGGGAAGCAGCAGGAGTTCCCGGTGCTCATCAAGCGCGGCTTCGGCATCACGCTCGACGAGTCGCTCAACGCCGCCGAGTACCTCGCATCGGAAGGCAACCGCAAGGTGGTCTTCGGGCTGCGCGGCATGAAAACCAACATGGGCGATCCGCATCGCAACTTCGTCGACTTCGCGCACGTGCCGGTGGTCAAGCGCCTGACCCGTATGCCCGTGTGCATCGACCCCTCGCACTCGGTGGGCGCGCGCACCGTGTCGCCGGACGGCATCCTCGACATCTTCCATGTCGTGGCGCAAGGCATCGTCGCCGGCGCCAACATGGTGCTCGTCGATTTCCATCCGGATCCGGCCAAGGCGCTGGTCGACGGCCCGCAGGCGCTGCTGCTGTCGGAGCTCGAGCACTTCCTCGGTGATGCCGCTCTAGCGCGCGAAACCTATCTCAAGCGCAGCGCGCTCGCCGAAAAACACGGCGTGCATTGAACACTACGACACCGCCGGCGGGAAGCGGTGCCCCGCCGCGCCTCCCGCTCGAGATCGAGCTCAAGCTGAGCGTGCCGGCAACGGCGCTGGCGCAAGTGCGGGCGCATCCGGGGATCCGCGCTCTGCGCGATGGTCGCGCGCGCACCTCGATGCTGGTCAGCCGGTATTACGACACGCCGGAGTTCGCGCTACGCGACGCTGGGGTGGCGCTGCGCGTGCGACGCGTCGGCAGCGGGCGCTGGATCCAGACGGCTAAGGGCTTGGGTGGCGCGGCGGGCGGCGTGCATCGCCGCGTCGAGTTCGAGTGGCCGCTGAACACGCCGAGGCCGGATCGCATGGTGCTCGCCTCGACGCCGTGGAAAAAAGCCTTCGCTGCGGCAGTGCCGGCGCTGCGCGCGCTGTTCGCGACTCGCATCCGCAGGACCACGCAGCCGTTGCGCTTCGACGACGGGACCCGGGCGACGCTATGCCTCGATTCCGGCACGGTCGCCTGCGCCGGACGCCGTGCAGCGATCTCGGAGGTCGAGATCGAACTGGTGTCGGGCGATGCGCGGCAGCTCGTCGCGCTGGCGCGCTCGCTCGCCGCCGACCTTCCCGTCGCCGTCGCGCAGGCGAGCAAGGCGGAGCGCGGCTATGCGTTGTGTGCGAATGGGGCGCAAATGGGCGCGGGGGCCCGCCGCGTGACGCTGGCACACGATGCGACCGCGGCATCGATGCTCGCCGCGGTCGGCGCGGATTGTGTGCGCCAGATCGGCGCCAACGTCGAGGCGCTCGCGGCCGGCGGTGGAGCCGATTGCGTCCACCAGCTTCGGGTCGGCGCGCGCCGCTTTCGATCGCTCTTGAATCTGCCCGATGGCGTCGACGTGCTGCCCTCGCGGGTGTCGCTCGATGCCGAGCTGCGGTGGCTGGGAAGCGTCGCCGGCGCGGTACGTGACTGCGACGTCCTCGCCGAGCAAACGCTGCGTCCGATGGCGGCGCATCTCGCGCAGCTCGCCCACCGCCGCGACCTGGGACGGCTCAAGGCGCGGGTTACGCGGTTGCACTCCGCGCGGCGTGCCACGCTGTCGTCTGCGATCGTCTCGCCGCGTACCGCGCACATGCTGCTCGACTGCGCGGCGATGCTCGCCGACATCGCGGCGCTACCCGGCGACGCCGCGCGAACGTCGTCAGCGCTGGCGCTGGCGCAGTCGACGCTGCAGCGCCGCCACGAGCGCCTGCGCAAGCGCGGCAGGCACCTGCGCGTCTTGCCGGCGCCCGAGCGTCATCGCGCTCGCATCGCCGCCAAGAAGCTGCGCTACGCCGCCGAGTTCTTCGCGCCGCTGTATCGTGGATCGCGCCCCGGCAAATACATCGATGCGCTGGCGCGGCTGCAGGATAGCCTCGGCCGCCTCAACGACATCGTGACGGCGGAGCA
>JBDTZQ010000202.1:0-4292 GCA_040005035.1 Betaproteobacteria bacterium
CGTGGAGCAGATCGATCTGTCGCAGGTCAAGCGGGTCGACTTCGAGATCATCAGCTATCTCAAGGAATCGCACCCCGATCTTTACCGCAACCTCAGGCGCGCCGTGCGCAGCAAGCACCGCCATCCCGACGGAGCGGCGGCGCAGATCTCCGACGAGTCGTTCATGCGCAAGATGGGCGATCCGCGCGAAGAACTTCTCGACGACGTCACTGGCCCGAACTAGCCCAACCTCTTTGCGACGTTCCCCGTACGTTAGAATCCGCTGACCGCGCGGCGCTTCGCCGGCGGCTGCCGGAGAACCCCGCATGGCTGAATCACCGCGCGTGCTCGCGCTTGACGCGCTGCGCATGTCCGACCTTCCCCAGGTCGGCGGAAAAAACGCTTCGCTGGGTGAAATGATCGGGCAACTCGCAGGTCAGGGCGTGCGCGTTCCCGGAGGCTTCGCGACCACCGCGAGCGCGTTTCGCGAATGCCTGGACGCGGCCGGCCTGCCGGCGCGCATTCGCGGCGCGCTGGCGGGCCTCGCGGTCGAAGACGTCAACGAGTTGGCCCGCGTCGGGGCGCAGATCCGCGGCTGGATCGAAGCCGCACCGCTTCCAGACGCACTAGCGCGCGAGGTACGCATCGCGTACGACGCGCTCGCAAGCGGGGGAAAAGCGGCGACCGTCGCCGTGCGCTCGTCGGCAACCGCCGAGGACCTGCCCGAGGCATCCTTTGCTGGACAACAAGATACATTCTTAAATATCAATGGTATAGAGAGTGTTATTAAGGCGATAAAGAAGGTTTTTGCCTCGCTCTACAACGACCGCGCCATCGCCTATCGCGTCCACCAGGACTTTGCACACGAAGAGGTCGGGCTCTCGGCGGGGATCCAGCGGATGGTGCGCAGCGACGTGGGCGCCGCCGGCGTGATGTTCACGCTGGACACCGAGTCGGGCTTCGACCAGGTGGTCTTCATCACCGCCGCGTACGGCCTGGGTGAAACCGTTGTGCAGGGGTCGGTCAATCCCGACGAGTTCTACGTCTACAAGCGCAACCTCGACGAGGGCCGTCCCGCCATCCTGCGCAAGACGCGCGGCGACAAGGCGATCCGGATGGTGTATTCGGCGAACCCGAGCGCCGGGGCATCGGTGGCCACCGAGGACGTGGCGCAGGCCGAGCGCAACCGCTTCGCCATCACCGACGACGAGGCGGAAGCGCTGGCGCGCACCGCGCTGACCATCGAGCGGCATTACGGGCGCCCCATGGATATCGAGTGGGCGCGCGATGGTGTCGACGGCAAGCTCTACATCCTGCAGGCGCGTCCCGAGACGGTGAAGTCGCGGGCGAGCAGCGGCGAGAACCTTCGACGGTATCGCCTGGACAAGCGCTCGGCGGTGCTGGCGAGCGGGCGCGCCATCGGCCAGAAGATCGGGCAGGGAACCGTGCGCCTCATTGCTTCGGCGGCGCAGATGGACCGGGTGAAGGAGGGCGACGTCCTGGTCACCGACATGACCGACCCGGATTGGGAGCCTGTGATGAAGCGCGCCGGCGCGATCGTCACCAACCGCGGCGGCCGGACCTGCCACGCGGCGATCATCGCGCGCGAGCTGGGCATCCCGGCGGTCGTGGGATGCGGCGATGCCACGCGAGTGCTCAAGGAGCAACAGGAGGTGACGGTATCGTGCGCGGAGGGCGACACCGGCCACGTCTACGAAGGTCTTCTTGCGATCGACATCGTCGACGTCGCGCTCGACAAGATGCCCCCGGCGCCGACCAAGATCATGATGAACGTCGGCAATCCGGAGCTGGCTTTCGAATTCCGGCGACTGCCCAACGACGGCGTCGGCCTGGCGCGGCTGGAGTTCATCATCAACCGCAACGTCGGCGTGCACCCGAAGGCACTCCTGGAATACAACGCGCAGCCGGCGGAGCTCAAGCGCGAGATCGACGCGCGCATCGGCGGCTACGATTCGCCGACCGGGTTCTACGTGGCCAAGATCTGCGAGGGCGTGTCCACTATCGCCGCCGCGTTCTGGCCGAAGAAGGTGATCGTGCGCCTGTCCGATTTCAAGTCCAACGAGTATTCCAATCTCATCGGTGGCGCGGGCTTCGAGCCGCACGAAGAGAACCCGATGCTGGGATTTCGCGGCGCTTCGCGCTACATCGCCCCCGAGTTCTACGACTGCTTCCAGCTCGAATGCCAGGCGCTCAAGCGCGTGCGCGACGACATGGGCTTCGAGAACGTCGAGGTGATGGTGCCGTTCGTGCGCACGCTGGGAGAGGCGGAGCAGGTCGTCGATCTGCTGGCGAAGAATGGACTGCGCCGCGGAGAGAACGGTCTGCGCCTGATCATGATGTGCGAGATCCCGTCGAACGCAGTGCTGGCCGATCGATTCCTGGAGCACTTCGACGGATTCTCGATCGGCTCCAACGACATGACCCAACTCACCCTCGCCGTCGACCGCGACGCCGGGGGCGCGATCGCGACGACCTTCGACGAGCGCGACGACGCGGTAAAGGCGATGTTGTCCATGGCCATCACCGCCTGCCGCAAGGCGGGCAAGTACGCCGGCATCTGCGGGCAGGGGCCGTCGGATCATCCCGACCTGGCGCAATGGCTGGTCGAGCAGCACATCGAGAGCATGTCACTCAACCCCGATACGGTGCTAGAGACCTGGCTGGCCCTCGCGAAGGCGAATCCAACGCCGGCGAGCTGAGCGGTTCCGCATCATCCGTTTGGACGATTGACCTCGGGATCGCGACGGCGCGCAATCCCTGGATGCATCAGGCGACATCGCTGCGAGTGGCGTTGCGTCGGTCGAGGATGGCAGGCGTGGCGGTATTGAGCGGCGTCACGTCGACCGCTGCTCTGATGGCGTCGCTTCCGATCGCGGCATCGCTGCGCACAGCGATCGTACTCATCTTGGGAACGTACGGCTTGTGGCTGGCTCGCGCATGGGCCGACCGAGCGTGCAAGCGCAGCGTAACCGAGATCCTCCTAAGCAGCGATCGGCGAATCGCCTGTACTGATCGGCAAGGGACCTGCGTCGTTGGAACGGTGGCCGACGATTCCTACGCAGGCAGGGTGCTCACAACCATCGTGTATCACGCACCGGATCGGCGTCGGGCGCGCACGCTGGCGCTCCTTCCGGACATGCTCGACGCGGACGAATTCCGGCGCCTGCGCATCTTGCTCAGGCTTGGAAAATCACCGCCCACGGCGTCCGATTGAGGTCGCTACGCGGACACGCCGCCGCTCGCGCCTTGCAGCCACGCCGCTGCGTCGATCACACCGCCGCTTTGCTCCTTGGGCTGACCGTCGAGCAAATACAGATAGAGCGCTGCAAACGCTTCCGGCGGAGGCAGCCGCGCGTTGTCGTCGCCCGGATGGCTTTGTGCGCGCAGCGGCGAGCGCATCGGCCCCGGTACCACGCCATTAACGCGCAGCGTCGGCACGTTCTCCCATTCGTCCGCGAGGATGCGCAGCAGCGCCGACAGACCGGCCTTGGCCACTGCATACGCTCCCCAGTACGCCTTGGGGTCCTCGCCGCGCGTATCCAGCGTGAACACGACGCTTGCGTCGGGGGCCGCGCGCAACAAGGGCAGGAGCGAGCGCGTCAGCCCAAAGGGGGCGAGCAGATTTACCCGCGTCGTCGCCAGCCATCCATCGAAGGATTGGTGCTCGACCGGACCGAGCGAACCGAGCTGCACCGCCGTGTGCACGATGCCGTCGACGCGGCCGTGCTGAGATTGGAGAGCGCTGGCGACATTGCCGAAATCGTTGGCGTTGGCGCTTACCAAGTCCAGCGGCAGGATGGTCGGCTCCGGATGCTTGGCGGCGACGATCTCGTCGTAGAGCGTCTCGAGCTTGCGCACGTTGCGACCGTGCAGCACCACGGTGGCGCCGCGACTCGCACAGGCGCGGGCAAGCACCCGGCCCAGTCCGCCACTCGCGCCGGTCACCAGGATGACGCGGTCGGCGAGCGCTGCCTCGGGCAGCGCGGAGGGTCGGGGTAGCGGCATGCGGTCGGCTCGCGAAAAAGGCAGCCGATGATAACGGATAAGGCCGCGCCGGCCAGACCGACGTCGCATCACGCTCTCGCGCGGCGAGCGCAGGTTTGCCTTGGGGTGGACGCGACCGCTATAATTGCGGGTCAACTGTGGGGCTATAGCTCAGCTGGGAGAGCGCTTGCATGGCATGCAAGAGGTCAGCGGTTCGATCCCGCTTAGCTCCACCACCAGTCCTTCGCATCATCCGCCTCGTCCCCATCGTCTAGAGGCCTAGGACATCGCCCTTTCACGGCGGTAAC
>JBDTZQ010000071.1:0-14427 GCA_040005035.1 Betaproteobacteria bacterium
CCGGCCAGAAGGCGGTCTTCATCCGACGCACCGACGGCGAGAGCCTCGCGCAGATCCGCGCCGAGAAAGCCAATCCGCGCGCCGACGTCTATCACGCCGGTGAATCGGCGTCGGCCAAGGCGCTTGCGGCCGAGGGACTGCTCGAAGCGTACAAATCGCCCAACGTCGCCGACCTCCACGAGTGGGCGCAGCGCATCGCCGAGGACAACAAGTATTTCCAGACGCCCATTTACACCGGCGTGCTCGGCTACGGCTACAACACCGAGCTTCTGGCGAAATACAAGATGCCCGAGCCCAAATGCTGGAAGGATCTGGTCAACCCGGCCTACAAGAACGAGATCCAGATGGCGAATCCGGGGACCTCGGGTACCGCGTTCAACATGGTCGCCACGATCCTGCAGCTGATGGGTGAGGACGAGGGCTTCAAGTTCCTCGCGGCGATGAACAAGAACGTGAACCAGTACACGCGCTCGGGCAGCGCCGGCATTCGCGCCGCGGGCAAGGGCGAAACCACGATCGGGATCACGTTTCTCCACGACTCGGTGGCGCAGACGGTGCAGGGTTACCCGATCAAGACCGTGTCGCCGTGCGAGGGCACCGGATACGAAATCATCTCCTCCGCGATCATCAAGGGCGGCCCGAACCCTGAGGGCGCGAAGAAGTGGATGGACTTCGTGCTTTCGCCGGCGGGGCAGAACGTCGCACTGACCGTTGCAAAATTCCAGATACCTTCAAACCGGAACGCGCAAATCCACCCGATGGCGCCGAAAATGTCGGAAGTGAAGCTGATCAAGATCGACCTCGACAAGTACGGATCGAAGGAAGGACGCGAGCGGCTGCTTACGCGCTGGGAGAACGAGGTGTTCAAGGCGCCGAAGTAGCGTTGTCGAACGGCGGTCGACCACACCGCCATTGGGGCGCGCAGTAGTGTCATTCCGAGGAGTGCGAACGACGAGGAAGCTGCTGTTGCCCGCGTCGAACCGCTGCGCCAGCAGATCCCTCGCGTGGCTCTGGATGACACGCAGGACCCGGCAGTAATGCGTCGCATCGTCGGCTGGTGGACGGGTGTTGCCTGGATCGGCTTCGCGGTCTTTCCATGGAATGCCATCGGCAGCGGCGGTTTTTTTTCGCTGCAATGGAGCGCAGCGTATCCGCTCGGCGGTGCAACGGCACCGGCGCTGGTGCAGCTCCTGTGGTACGGGCGTCTCTGGTTCCTCCCGCTTTTCCTGGTATTGGTCGCGACGGCCGCGATGTCGCTGGCTCCGGCACGCGATGCCGCGCAACGAGGTCGACTTGCGCTGCCGCTCGTCATCGTCGGCGCGTGGGGGCTAATCGTCGTCGCAGCACTCGCGCTCGCGATCGACATCAACGGCTGGACGTGGCGGCCGCTGGCTGCGCTGTTCGGCGACATCCCCCGCCGGCAGCCCGGCCTGGGCTACGGCGCGCTTCTGGTCGGCCTCGCCTGCCTCATGGTGATGTGCCAAGGGCTGGCTTTTCGGGGATGGGTCAAGGGCGACGCTTTCGTCGCGGGATGCCTCGGCCTGGCAGTGGCGCTCGTGGGCGTGTTCACAATCTATCCGCTGACGCGCATGTTCCTGCATGCGTTCCTCGACGCGAACGGCAACCTTTCGCTCGGCGCGCTGCTCGGCCGGATCGCAAGCAGCAGGATCTGGGGCTATGGAGGCATCGTCTGGAACACTCTTCAGCTCGGTCTGATGACGGCGTGCGCGGCGACGCTGCTGGGGCTGTGCTTCGTACTGATCGTGACACGCACGCGGTCTCGCGGCCGCCGTCTGGTCAGCATCCTGTCGATCCTGCCGATGATCACGCCGCCGTTCGTCATCGGTCTTGCCCTAATCCTTCTGTTCGGGCGATCGGGAGCGGTCAACGCGCTCCTTGAATGGGGATTCGACATCCGGCCGACGCGATGGATCTACGGGTTGCCGGGCGTGTGGCTGGCGCAGACACTGGCACTGACGCCGGTGGCGTTTTTGGTGCTTCTCGGGATATCCGAAGGCATCAGCGCGACCCTTGAAGAAGCGGCGCAGACGCTGCGCGCGTCGCCGCTTCGCACCTTCACCAGCATCACGTTGCCGCTGATGATGCCGGGTATCACCAACGCATTCCTGCTCGTATTCATCGAAAGCCTGGCGGACTTCGGCAATCCGCTGCTGCTCGGCGGAAACCTCGACGTGCTGTCGACGTCGATTTATTTCGCGGTGGTCGGCGTGCAGCAGGACCCGGGCCGCGCGTCGGTGCTCGCCGTCATCCTGCTGAGCTTTTCGTTGGGACTGTTCGTGATCCAGCGCCGGCTGCTAGCCCGGCGCAGCTTCGTAACCATTGCCGGCAAGGGGGATAGTGGCATGCGGGCGCCCCTGCCGCCCCTGATCGTCGGCGCCGCGTCGAGCCTCGCATTGCCATGGGCGGCGCTCGCCGTCGTGATCTACGCGATGATCTTCACCGGCGGATTTTTCGAGAAGTGGGGGCTCAATCACGCCTTGACGCTGCGCCACTACGTCACCGCGTTCGGGATTGCCTTCGAAAACGGCAAGCTGATCTGGACCGGCGGGGCCTGGAGCTCGTTCTTCACGACGCTGACCATCGCGCTGATCGCCGCGCCGCTAACGGCGCTGTTCGGCCTGGTGGTCGCGTACCTGCTCGAGCGGCAGCGCTTCGCCGGCAAGCGCGCGTTCGAATTCATGGCGATGCTCAACTTCGCCATCCCGGGAACGGTCGTCGGCATCGCCTACATAATCGCGTTCAATACCCCGCCGATCGAGCTCGCCGGCACGGGCCTGATCCTGGTGTGCTGCTTTGTCTTCCGCGACATGACCACAAGCATGCGCGCCGGCGTGGCGGTGCTGAGCCAGATAGATCCCAGCCTCGACGAGGCGTCGGCGACGCTGCGCGCCGGGACGCTTGAGACGATCCGGCGCGTGCTTCTGCCGCTGACCCGCCCCGCAGTGGTTGCAGCCTTGACCTACAGCTTCGTCAGCGCCATGACGTCGATCAGCGCGGTCATCTTCCTGACCAGCCCGCGCTTCGACATGGCGACCGTCAACATCGTCGGCCGCGCCGAAGTCGGTGAGTACGGGTATGCGACAGCGTACGCGTCGGTACTGATCGTGGTGATGGTCGTGGCGGTGGTGCTCATCCGCCGCGTGGTCGGGAAGAGGCGTGTATCGCGCCGCGAGCCCACGATTCGGGCATAGCCGCACCGCAATTCAGGGCTGCAGCGCGACGGGCGCACCGCGCTTGGCCGAGCGCACGCCGGCGTCGGCGATCATCAGCGCGCGGCGGCCGTCGTCGAAACCGACGGCCGGCGCGCTCTCCGCCTCGAGCGCCTGCACGAAGGCGTCAAGCTCGCGCTTGTACGATTCGGCGTAACGATCGATGAAGAAATACAGCAACGGGTCGCGACGTATGCCGTCCCTGCCGTGCCGCTCCACCGTCGTCGGCTGCTGGTTGCCCGAGATCAGCATGCCTTTCTCGCCGAACGCCTCGATTCGCTGGTCGTAGCCGTAGACGGCCCGAAAGCTCGAATTGACATGCACCAGCGCGCCGCCCGCCATGCGCAGCACGACCATCGCGGTGTCGGGGTCGCGATGCGGATTCTCCTTCGCATCGAGCATGCACGCAGTGCGCGCGAAGATCTCGACGGGCTCGTCAGCCAGCAACCAGCGCGCCATGTCGAAATCATGGATCATCGTGTCGTAGAAAATGCCGTACGGCATCGCCGCGACGTAGTCGGGCGGCGAGATCTCGGGATCGCGGCTGGAGAGTATGAGCATCTCGGCTCGTCCGATCTCGCCTGCCCGGATGGCGTCGTGCAGCGCGCGGTGCGTCGGATCGAAGCGCCGATTGAACCCCACGGAGAACGGCACACGGCTCTGCGCCAGCGCGACGCCGCAGGCATCGACCTTCGCCATGTCGAGGTCGATCGGCTTCTCGCAGAAAATCGCCTTGCCGGCGCGCGCCACTGCTTCGATGATCGGCGTATGCGTGCGCGGCGGCGTGCAAATGATGACAGCGCGAATCCCCGGGTCCGACAGGGCATCAGCGAGCTTGTCGGTGGCCTGCGCGCCGTATCGATCGGCCAGCGCCTTGCCCGCGGCGAGATTGAGGTCCACCACGGTGGCGAGGCGAGCCTTCGGATGCGCCGCGAGATTGGCCGCGTGAACAGGACCGATGAAGCCAGCGCCGACTAGACAGAAATCGATCATAGTCTTTGCTCTTTCAGCGCAGCAGCAGCGTGAAGCCGGCCGCGTTGGCGGCGGCCGCCAGATTCGTGAAGCCCATGCGGGCGTAGGTCAGCGGATGCGCTTTCTTGGGATCCTGTTCCGCTTCGACCACCAGCCAGCCCGCGTAGCCACCGCGTCGTAGATCGGTCAATACCGCGGCGAAGTCGATCGATCCGTCGCCCGGCACCGTGAACACGGTGTCGAGCACCGCGCGCAGGAAGCTGCGATCGTCGCGCAGTACTTCCTGCAGCACGCTGCTTCGAACGTCCTTGCAATGGACATGTACGATGCGGTTCGCGTGGCGGCGCGCGACGGCGACCGGATCGCCGCCGGCGAAGACGAGATGCCCGGTGTCGAGCAGCAACCCGACGTCGTCGCTCGTTTCCGCCATCAGCCGGTCGACCTCCGCTTCGGTCTGGATGACCGTCCCCATGTGATGGTGGAACGCGAGACGCACGCCGCGCTGACGCAACCGCTTGGCGACGTCATTCAGACGCGCGCAGAACCGTGGCCAATCGGCATCGG
The DNA here is from genome assembly GCA_040005035.1 of Betaproteobacteria bacterium. Lineage (GTDB taxonomy): Bacteria > Pseudomonadota > Gammaproteobacteria > Burkholderiales > Casimicrobiaceae > PALSA-1003. Next base: position 4,767 of record JBDTZQ010000071.1, read on the forward strand.
CGAGCACGGGCCGGCGCGACAGTGGCATAGACGGATCGCCATCCGTGCTGCCGTGGCCCTCGGCGAACACCATGACTTTGCAATGCATCGCCGCCATCAGCGACAGGTGCGATTCCACCGCCGCCGCTTCCTCGTCGGCGCTGCGCCGGCAGAGCTGCGCGCTGTACCAGCCCGACACCAATGACAGGCCGTGCCGCTCGAGGATCGGGCCGAGCGTTGCTGCGTCGCGCGGGAACTTCCCTCCCATCTCGATTCCGGAGAATCCCGCGAGGCGCGCTTCGGACAGGCACGTGTCGAGCGGGATATTCCCGCCGAGCTCGGGCATGTCGTCGTTGGTCCAGGTGATGGGATTGATGCCGAGCGTAACGTTCATGGAATTTCCGGAAGCAGACCGACGGCGACCAGCTCGCGGCGAAGCTGGGCGGGACTCTGGAAATGGATGCCGTGCACGCCGAGCGCGGTCGCGGCCGCGGCGTTGCGCGGTACGTCGTCGATGAACACCGCCGACTCCGGCGCAATGCCCTGGCGGTCGAACAGGATGCGAAAGATGCGCGAATCGGGCTTCATGACGCGCTCGCTGCCCGAGAGCACGATGTCGTCGAACCAGGACAGGAATTCGAAGCGGCGGCGCATGGGCGGAAAGGTTTCCGCCGACCAGTTGCTGATCGCGTACATCGGCACGCGCTGCCGGCGCAGCTCGGCGAGGACGTCGAGCGTGCCTTCGACCGCGCCGGGCACCATCTCGTCGAACCGCGCACCCCACGCCTCGATGAGCGCGCGCTGTGCGGCGTGCCTGGGCATCAGAGACTCGACCGCATCGGCGAAGCTGCGGCCGCGATCCTGGCACTCGTTCCATTCCTCGGTGCAGACGTTGGCGAGAAAGTCCTCCATCGCAGCGTCGTCACCCTTGAAAAGCTTGCGGTAGAGATGACGCGGGTCCCACTGCAGAAGAACGCCGCCCAGGTCGAAGACGGCGACGCTGCGTAGTGCGGACGCATCGACCATTGACCCGCCCTAGCTCAGCGCGCGCTCGCGTTTCGGCAGGTTGATGAGCACGTTGCGCAGGAAGGCGACGGACTTCTCGACACCTTCGAGCGCCGGCATCATCGGGTCTTCGTGTTCGATGCTGAACACGTCGTCGTAACCGACCGCCGCCAGGACGGCCACGAACTCGCGCCACCAGAGCTCACCGTGCCCATATCCAAGCGTGATGTAATTCCAGGCGCGCTCCTGGAAACGATCTCCCGGAATCGTCTCGATCACGCCATTCACGCCCGCGATGACCGGGTCGACGCGCGTGTCCTTGGCGTGCACATGGTAAATGGCGTCGCCCAGCGCGCGGGCCGCCGCCAGCGGATCGGCACCCATCCACATCGGATGCGAGGGATCGAAGTTCGCGCCGGCGGTTTCGCCCACCGCGTCGCGCAGGCGCAGCATCGTGCGCACGTTGTAGACGTTCTGGTGGCCATGCAGCTCGAGGCACAGCTTGCGGATGCCGAGGCCGTTGGCGTAGGCGACCAGGTCGCGCCAGTACGGGATCAATACCTCGTCCCATTGCCAGCGCAGGATCTCGCGCATTTCCGGCGGCCATTCGGTCGTGATCCAATTGGCATTGCTGTCGCCTGGTGCGCCTGGGCATCCCGACATCATGACGACGCGATCCACTCCCATCATGCTTGCCAGCTTGATCGTCTTGCGCGTTACCGCGTCGTGGCGCTTGCCCGTTTCGCCGGGATGCACCGGATTGCCGGAGCAGTTGAGCGCGCTGATGCCGAGGCCGTGGTCGGCGAGCCGCGCCTTGAAATTGCGCCGCTCGGCGTCGCTATCGAGCATTCGGTCGAGGTTGATGTGCGGCGCAGACGACCAGTTACCGCAGGCGAACTCGAGGACATCAAGCTGGAGGCGCGCAGCGGTCGCCACGAGCGTGTCGAAGTCCGTGCCGGGCAGGCTGTCGGTGATCATTCCGATTTTCATTGTCTTGCACTCATCGCTGGGCGGGACGTCACACTGTCGGCAAGCATCGTTGCGTCCCGTGGAGAATGGAGCGCTCGCCGGGGGCTGCGAAGCGCGCGTCGCGTAGCATACCGAATTCCGCCGGACGCCGCCGTGCCGGGCGCCTATCCCCGACGGCGTATGGAGGTCGCGGTGAACCGGCGCAGGCGAAGCGTTGGTCGGTCGAGCTTGCCGAGGTTATGATGGCGACCCCGTCAACATGCCTTTAAGGAGGACGAACATGGGCTCGAACTGGAAATCAATCCTGGTCGTAACCGTCGGGGCGACGCTTGCCGCGGCGGCGATGCAAGTCACTGCGCAGGCGCTTCCCTATGGCGCAACGATATCGACCGAAAATGCCAAAAAGGCCGGCGCCGCCGCCTTCGCCGAAGCCCGGAAGAACAACTGGACCCAGGCGATCGCCATCACCGACCCGGCGGGTGTCCTCGTCTACTACGAGCGGATGGACGGCACGCAGAATGCGGCGCCGGATGTCGCTCAGGGTAAGGCCCGTTCGGCGGCTTTGTTCCGGCGCAACACGAAGGCGTTCCAGGACGATGTCGCGGCGGGCGGAGTGGGATTGCGCTACCTGTCGCTCCCCGGCGTAGTGGCCGCGGCCGGCGGCAACCTGCTGGTGATCGATGGCAAGATCGTCGGCGCGATCGGCGTCTCGGGCGGGACCTACGCGCAGGACGAGCAGGTCGCAGCAGCAGGCGCCGCAGCCCTGCTTCAGTGATCCTTTGAGAAAAACGCGTTCCGCCGGCGGAGCAGTCAGTCCGCCGCCGCGTGCGTTGCATCCGGCACCACGGGCTGCGCGCGCTTCGTCGCTCGCAAGTTGTGCAGCCGCTCGAAATACAGGTAGATGACCGGCGTGATGTAGAGCGTCAGCAGTTGCGACACGACGAGACCGCCAACCACGGCGAGTCCAAGCGGGCGTCGCGCCTCGCCGCCGGCGCCCAAGCCCAGCGCGATCGGCAGGCTGCCCATCAGCGCGGCCATCGTGGTCATCATGATCGGCCGGAAGCGCGTGATGCACGCCTGGAAGATCGCCACGTCCGGCGCCATGCCGTCGCGGCGCTGCGCGTCGATTGCGAAGTCGATCATCATGATGGCGTTTTTCTTGACGATGCCGACCAGCATGATGATGCCGACGAACGCGTACATGTTGAGGTCGATGCCGAACAGCCACAGCGTGACGAGCGCGCCGAAGCCGGCGGTGGGCAGCCCGGACAGGATCGTTAGCGGATGGATGAAGCTCTCGTAGAGGATGCCGAGCACGAGATAGATCACGAATATCGCCAGCACCAGCAGGATGCCCATGCCGCGCAGCGACGACTGGAATGCCTGGGCGGTGCCCTGGTAAATGGCGTTGATGGTCGGCGGAAGCCGCATCTCGGACACGGTCCTGTTGATGTCGACGATGGCGTCGCCGATCGTCACGCCGGGGCGCAGGTCGAACGAGATCGTCACCGACGGCAGTTGGCCCAGGTGCGTGATGGCCAGCGGGCCGATGGTGGGTTTGAGCGTGGCGACGCTGTTCAGCGGCACCAGCGCGCCGCTCGCCGAGCGCACGTAGAGCAGCGACAGCACCGAGGCGTCGGTCTGAAAGCGCGGCTCGAGCTCCATCACCACCCAGTACTGGTTGGTGGGCGCGAAGATCGTCGACACCTGTCGCTGGCCGTACGCGTCGTAGAGCGTGTTCTCGATGGCCTGCGCCGACACGCCCAGCGCGGAGGCCTTGTTGCGGTCGATCTGGACGGTGATCTGCGGTTTGGCGATCTGCAGGTCGCTGGTGACGTCGACCAGGCCCGGGAGTGTTCGCAGCTTCGCTTCGACCTGCGGCGCCCACTGGTAGAGGTCGGTGGTGTCGGTTCCCTGCAGCGTGTACTGGTAGGCGCTCTTGGTGAGCTGGCCGCCGATGCGTATCGCCGGGACGTTCTGGACGTACGCACGAATCCCGCTCACCCGCGACAGCGGCCCGCGCAGCTGCTGCACGATGCTGTCGGCGCTGGGACGCTGGTCGCGTGGAATCAGCGTCACGAAAATGCGTCCGACATTGAGCGATGTGCTCGGGCCGCCCGATCCCACCGACGACATCGCGCCGGCGACGTTGGGGTTCTCCTTGACGATCGCAGCGACCTGTCTTTGCATCGTGGCCATCGCCTGGAACGAGACGTCTTGCGAGGCTTCGGTAAAGACCAGGATCTGGCCGGAATCGTCGGCGGGCAGAAAGCCCTTGGACATGGTCGTGAACAGAACTGCGGTGCCGGCGGTGACGGCGAAGAACACCGCCAGCGTCAGCAGCTGGCGCCTGAGTACCCAGGCGAGCGTCGAGCGATACGTCTCCAGGAGCGCGTCGAACACGCGCTCGGAGGCCAGGTAGAGGCGGCCGTGCTTTTTCTTGTGCTCGTCGACCAGCATGCGGCTGCACAGCATCGGCGTGAGCGTCAGCGACACGACGCCGGAAATGAGCACCGCAACGATGATCACGACCGCGAATTCGCGCAGCAGCCTGCCGAGAATGCCGCCCATGAACAGCACCGGGATGAACACCGCCACCAGCGATACGGTCATCGAGACGATCGTGAACGCCACTTCCTTCGAGCCGTCGAGCGTGGCCTGCAGGCGAGACTTGCCCATCTCGAGATGACGGGTGATGTTCTCCAGCATGACGATGGCGTCGTCGACGACGAAGCCGACGCATAGCGTCAACGCCATCAGCGACAGATTGTCGAGGCTGTAGCCGCACACGTACATCACCGCGAAAGTTCCCACGAGCGACATCGGCAGCGCGAGGCTGGGGATGATGGTCGCGGAGACGCTGCGCAGGAACACGAAGATCACCGCCACGACGAGCATCAGCGCCAGCAGCAGCGACTCCTGGACGTCGCGCACCGCGGCGCGGATCGGCACCGAGCGGTCGTAGAACACGTTGAGGCTGATCGCCGGCGGTAGCTGGCTCTGGAAGGTCGGCAGGATCTTCTTGATCGCGTCGACGATCTCGATCGTGTTGGTGCCGGGCTGGCGCTGCACCGCGAGCATGATGCCGCGCGTGCCGTTGTACCAGGCGGCGATCTTGTCGTTCTGCACGCTGTCGAACACGTGGCCGATCTCGGACAGGCGCACCGGCGCGCCGTTGCGGTAGGCGATGATCAGCGGTGCGTACGCCTGCGCATTCATGAGCTGCCCCGTCGCCTGCACCGAGGTGGCCTTGTCGCGCCCGTGCAGCGTGCCGGTGGGCAGGTTGACATTGCTGCTGGCCACCGCCTGCTCGACCTCGGTCAGCGCGATGCCGCGTGTGGCCAGCGCGTTGGGGTCGAGCTGGATGCGCACCGCGTATTGCTGCGAGCCGAATACCTGCACCTGGGCGACGCCGCTGATCGTCGAGATCTGCTGCGCGAGCTGGTTCTCGGCGTATTCGGCGACCGTGGAAAGCGGCAGCGTCGCCGACGAAAGCACGATGTTGAGGATCGGCGCGTCGGCCGGGTTGACCTTGCGCTGCGTCGGCGGGTTAGGCATCGACGAGGGCAGCTGGCGCGCCGCGGCCGCGATCGCCGATTGCACGTCCTGCGCCGCGGCGTCGATGCTCCGGTCGAGCGAGAACTGCAGCGTCAGCGTAGTCAGGCCGTCGGTGGAGCTCGACGTCATCGAATCGACGCCGGCGATGGTCGAGAACTGCTTCTCCAGCGGCGTGGCCACCGCCGACGCCATCGTTTCCGGACTGGCGCCGGGTAGCTGCGCCTGCACCTGGATGGTGGGAAAGTCGACGTTGGGCAGCGCGTTCACCGGCAGCAGGCGGTAGCCGATGATGCCGAAAATAAGAATGCCCATCATGACCAGCACCGTCATGACCGGGCGGCGAACGAAGAGCTCCGCGATGTTCACGACGGCGCGGGAGCCTTCGCCGGATTGACGCGGGTGCCGGGTGCGAGACGCAACTGCCCGATGGTGACCACCTGCTCGCCTTGCTGCAGGCCGCTTGCGATCACCGTGTCGTCGCCGTCGGCGCGCGCCACCTTGATGATGCGCATCTCGACGGTCTGGTCGGGCTTGACCACGTACACGTATTGCCCACCGGGACCGTTCTGCACCGCGGCCGAAGGCGCGACCAGCGCATCCTTCTGCTCGTAGAGCGTCAGCACCACATTGACAAACTGGCCGGGCCACAGCGCCTTGTCCACATTGGGGAACTCGGCCTTGAGCTTGATCGTCCCGGTGGTCATGTCGGCGGTGTTGTCGATGAACGAAAGCTTGCCGTCGATCGGTGCGTGCGCGCCGTTGGGAAAGGTCGCGCGCACCTTGAGCTGGCCCTCCGCCTGGTACTTGCGGATGTCGGCGATGCTCTGCTCGGGGACCGAGAAGTTCGCGTAGATGGGCACGACCTGGTTGATGGTCACCAGCGGATTGGCGTCGTTGGCCTTGGCGAGATTGCCGCGCTGGATCTGGATGCGGCCCGCGTAGCCGGTCACCGGCGCGCGGATCGTGCAATAGTCGAGCGAGAGCCTGGCGCTCTCGATGGCGGCTTCGTCGGCGGCGACGCTCGCCGCGGCGGTTGCCGCATTGGTGCGAACCTGCTCGTAGGCGTCCGGCGAGATGAAGTTCTTGGCGAGCAGGTCCTTGTAGCGCTTTTCCTGCTCGTTGGCGCGGTCCATCAGCGCCTTGTCCTTGCCGAGGTTGGCCTGCGACTGCTTGAGCGCCGCCGCGAAAAAGCGCGGGTCGATCTCGAACAGCAGCGCCCCCTGTCGCACCTCGTCGCCTTCCTTGAAATGCACCGAGATGATCTGTCCGTCAACCCGGGCCTTGACGGCGACCGTGGTGAACGGCTCGACGTTGCCGATCGCGATCAGCCGCACCGCCATCGTCTTGAGTTGCACCGGGGCTGCGGTGACGGGGACGACCGGAGGCGATTTCTGCGTGTCGGCGCGCGAGCCGCGGTTGGCCTGAAAAACGAGGAACACCGCCGCCGACGCGAGGGCGAGCACGAAGATGCCCGAAAACAGTTTTTTCCCGGTCGACATCGATCGCCGGCGGCCCGCCTGCGGCCACCGTCCTCCAGATTGGCTGCACGCCGCGACAGTTGCGACGCAGCATCGACCTCCACGAACGTCGGAGATCCCCGCCCGACGCTTCCGTGGCGCCGGGTCATTCTCGTCCCTGACAACTTGCAATTATGGCGCAAAGGCGGCGCAGCGGGAGGTCATCACACTTTGTGACAATTTCCGGGCGCCCCCAGCGATCGCCGGTGCGGGGCGCTGTACGGCACAAGGCACTGCCGCGATAATAGAGACCGTCGCGGGTGTAGCTCAATGGCAGAGCAGAAGCTTCCCAAGCTTACGACGAGGGTTCGATTCCCTTCACCCGCTCCACTTCCCCGCATATCCGGGCCCAACCGGCCGCCGCGCCGGCGTCAGCCCGTCGCTTCTCCGGCGCCGGCATCGATAGCGAGATCCAGCACTTCCGAGACGAAAGCGCCAATCCCTGGGGCCTGAGATTCGCGCGGGCCGGCGACATTGAGCCTCACGACATGGTGGCGCTCCAGGAATGCGACGAGATCTCTCGGCTCGTCGCGCCGGAGCAGCTTGAGCCACGGCTTCGCGCGCTCCACCGCGAATTCGGCGGTGTGCTTCGTGCCGCCGATGAGCTCCTCGTCGAAACTGAAGATGACGGTCGCATCCGAGTCGCGGACGTTCCACTCGGTGCGCTCGAGGTATTCCGCGGTCGGCGTCTCGTCGAGGCGGTACTTGCAATCTATCGTGCCGTATTCGGCGCGACGACCTCGGGGACACCAGCCGCCGTGTGGGACGCCGTGCGCGATGGCCCAGTCCAGCGCTGCCTGATCGACGCCCGACTGTCCGCCGGACACGATGCGGAAGCCCGTCGGCAACCGATATCGCCCGGATACGCTCATCGGCGCGGTCCGGTCCGGCAGCATGCGGTCGCGATGCCGCTCACTTGATCCCCGTCATCGTGATACCGGCGATGAACTGTCGGCGCGCCAGCAGGAATGCGATGACCAGCGGCGCGGTCAGGATCGTCGCCCCAGCCGTCAGCGCGCCGTAATTCGATCCGGTCTCGGCGTCGGCGAAGACCATCATTCCGAGCGGCGGCGGCGCCAGCTTGGCGTCGGAGATCACGATTAGCGGCCAATAAAGGTCGTTCCAGTGCGCGACGAACGAGAAGACCGCGAATGCGGCGATCGCGGGCCACGCGCTGGGCGTGACGATGCGCCAGACGATCTCCAGCTCGCTCATCCCGTCGAGCCTCGCCGCGTGGATGATGTCGTCGGGGAAACCGCGGAAGTATTGACGTAGCAGGAAGATGGCGAACACCGACAGGAAGAACGGCACCATCATCGAGACATAGGTGTTGAGCAGACCAATGTTGGCTAGCGCGATGTAAAGCGGCAGCGCAGGCACCTGGACAGGGATCGCGAGCGCTAGCAGGATCAGCATGAAAAAGGCGCGCTTGCCGGGGAAGCGCAGCTTCGCGAGCGCGTACGCACAGGGAATCGCGACCAGCAGCTGGACCGTGAGGATGCCGGCACAGACGATCAGGCCGTTGAGCGCGAAGCGCAAGAGCGGCGCAGCCGTCAGCGCATGGCGATAGTTCTCGACGCCGCTGAAGCGCTCCGGCCAGAGCCGCAGCGTGGCGGTGAAGATCTCGTCGGGCGGCTTGATCGAGGTCACCACCATCCACACGAAGGGAAGCAGCACGAAGGCTGCGCCGGCTAGCAGGAAGGCGTGCACGGCGACCAGCGTGCCGATGCGGCGCAGCCACAGGGTTGGGCGCGGCTGCTTGCCCGCGCTGTCGCCGCGCTGCGTCATCAGTAGTGCACCCGGCGGTCGAGGATAAAAGTCTGGATCAGGGAGAACACGAGAATGAATGCCAGGAAGATGATCGTCAGCGCCGCTGCGTAGGCGGAGTGGAAATATTGAAAGCCCTCCAGGTATACGGCATAGAGCAGCACCTCGGAGGCGCCCATCGGGCCGCCGTGGGTCATGACCGCCACGGTGTCGAACACCTTGAATGCGGTGATCGACGTCGTGACGATGACGAACATCGTCGTCGGTCCGAGCAAGGGCCAGGTAATCGTCAGGAAGCGGTCGATGGGGTTCGCGCATCCGTCGACCTCCGCGGCTTCGTAGAGGTCGCGCGGGATGGCGGTGAGGCCCGCCAGGAACAGCACCATGTTGAAGCCCATGAGCTGCCAGACTCCGATCATCGCGAGCGTCGGCAATACCAGCGCCGGATCGGACAGGAAGGCGCGCGGCTCGATGCCGACCGCCGACAGCAACGCGTTCACAGGCCCCAGCTTGGGATGCAGAAGAAACGTCCACACCGTAGCCATCGCGACCAGCGTCGAGGTGACCGGCAGGAAGTAGACGATCTCGTAGAACGACCGCGTGCGCCTGCGCCCGTGCACCAGGACCGCGACCAGCAGTCCGAGCCCGACCGCGAGCGGCAGCACGATCGCGACGTAGACAAAGGTGTTCCACAGCGAGCGTCGGAACACCGGATCGGACATTGCTTTGCCGAAATTCGCCAGCCCGACATAGCGCAAATCCAGACCGCCGAGCTCGTAGTCGGTGAACGAGAGTGCGACGAGCACGCCAAGCGGCGCCAGGCTGGTCAAGAGCAGCAGCAGCCCCGCCGGCAGCGCGAATCCCGC
>JBDTZQ010000203.1:0-4248 GCA_040005035.1 Betaproteobacteria bacterium
TGCGCCAGGCGCAGGAGAACGGCCAGATCGACGTCTACTGGGAATACACGGGCACCTCGCTCATCACCTACAACAAGGTGACCGACAAGATGTCTCCGGCCGACAACTACAAGAAGGTCAAGGAGCTCGACGCCGCCAAGGGCCTCGTGTGGCTCAATCCGTCGAAGGCCAACAACACGTATTCGCTGGCGATGAATGCGGACGACGCCAAGAAGCAAGGCATCGTCACGATCAGCGACCTCGCCAAGAAGCTCAACGGGGGCGCCAAGCTCAGCTTCGCCAGCAACGCGGAGTTCTACGCGCGTCCCGACGGGTTGAAGCCGCTCGAGACACTCTATGGATTCGAGTTTGGACGCGACAACGTCAAGCGCATGGACACCGGGCTCGTCTACCAGGCACTCAAGGAAAAGCAGGTCGACGTCGGGCTGGTGTTCGCGACCGATGGCCGTATCCCCGCGTTCAATTTCGTCGTCCTGCAGGATGACAAGGGATATTTTCCGGCCTACGCGATGACTCCCGTGGTGACGAAGAAGGCGCTGGATGCCAATCCGAAGCTGGCCGACATTCTCAACTCGCTGTCCGCCAAGCTCGACGACGCCACCATGGCGCGCCTCAACGCCAGCGTGGACGTCGACAAGAAAACGGTCGAAGACGTCGCGCAGACCTTCCTCAAGCAGCAGGGACTCATCTAACGGCGGCCCGTGGCGCAAGGGAGCCGCCGGGGCGCGGCGGGTTTTTCCTCGCGCCCTCCGGCTCCTTCGAACGCATGACGAAATCGGCATTGCTCAACGTAGCGGTTGCGCAGATCGAATCGGTACTCGGTGATCTCCAAGCCAACCTGCGAAAGCATCTGGACGTCATCGACGCGGCGCATGCCGCCCGCGTCGATGTCCTCCTCTTCCCCGAGATGTCGCTTACTGGCCACAGCGCCGGTGCGGAGACGCTGCGTCTTGCCATCGATCGAGACCACCGTATCGTGGCCGAAATCGCGCGGACGGCAGGCGCGATGTGCGTGGTGTTCGGCATCATCGAGGAGGAAGCTGCCGCGCAGTTCTACAACTCGGCCATCGCGGTGCGGCACGGCCGTGTGGTCTTCGTCCATCGCAAGATCAACCTGGCGACGTACGGCAGGCTCGATGATGGCAAGCACTTCGCTGCCGGGCGCCACGTCGAGACGTTTGCGCTCGAGGCTGCCTGGCATGCGGCAGTGATGATATGCGCGGACACATGGAATCCCGCGCTCGTTCATCTGGCGGCCATGCAGGGCACGACACTATTGCTGGCGCCGATCAGCTCGGCGCTAGAAGCCGTCGGCGCCGAGTTCGACAATCCGCAGAACTGGGACACCAATTTGCGCTTTCATGCGATGACCTACGCAATGCCGGTGCTGATGGCCAATCGGGTCGGAACCGAGCGCGACCTCACATTCTGGGGAGGCTCACGAATCCTCGATCCGTTTGGCGGGGTGCTCGCGCGCGCTGCCGGGCGCGGCGAGGAATTGGTGCGGGCAGCGCTCGATTACGACGCGGTGCGCCGAGCGCGCTACCTGCTGCCGACCGTGCGCGATGCCAACCTGCCCCTGATGCAACGCGAAATCGAGCGCCTGCTGCGAGCGGGCGCGACGCCACGGCCGGATTGATGCGCGCGTCTATTGGAGTACCTTCGCGCTGCGCGCTCCGTCGCATTTGCCCGACTCGGCGCTCGGGGGCGGCCCGTCGCGCTCATGCTCCGGTCCACGCCTGCGCTGGCCCGTCGATCGCGGCAGGCCGCTGATGCCTGAAGACGCTCAGCGCCGCGCGCCGGCCGCGAAGGCCTTCGAAGACATTGCCGCATTCGCGACGGGTTTGCAGTTTCCGGACCTGCCGGGCGACGTCGTCGCGCAGGCGCAGCGCTGCGTGCTCGACTTGATCGGCGTCGCGGCTGCCGGGTCGCGCACCGCTGCGGCGGCGATCGTCAACGCGTACGCCACCAGTCAACTCGCCGGGCGCGATCGCGAGGCGCGGATGCTGTTCGACGGCCGCAGCGCGGGTCTCGCCGGGGCCGCATTCGCCGGGGCGACGACGATCGACGCTTTCGATGCCCACGACGGGCATGTTCTGACCAAGGGCCACGCCGGGGTCGCCATCCTTCCGGCGTTGCTGGCGTATCTCGACGGCGGGGTCGCTGCGCAGCCGCGACGCAACGGCCGCGAGTTCCTGACGTGCGTGGTGCTCGGCTACGAGATCGCGACACGCGCCGGCATCGCGCTGCATGCGACGGTTCCGGACTTCCACTGCTCGGGTGCGTGGAACGCGCTGGCGTGCGCGGCGCTGGGAGGGCGATGGCTTGACTTCGACGATGCGAAAATGCGCCATGCGCTCGGGATCGCCGAGTATCTGGGTCCGCGTGGCCAGATCCTTCGCGTCTGCGACTATCCGACGATGTTGAAGGACGGTTCCGGGTGGGGCGCCCAGGTCGGCGTGAGCGCGGCGTTGCTCGCCCGCGACGGCTTCACCGGCGCGCCTGCGCTCACCGTCGAGCGCGATGATGCGCGCGTGTTCTGGGGCGATCTCGGCAGCCGCTGGCGAATTCGCGAACAGTACTTCAAGGCGTACCCGGTGTGCCGGTGGGCGCAGCCTGCATTCGAAGCGGCGCTCTCGCTCAAGCGTGGGAACGACATCCGGGAAGCCGACGTCGTCGCCATCTGCATCGAGAGTTTTCGGGAGGCCATTGACCTCGGTTCGCAGTGCCGGCATCCGCGGACGACCGACGAGGCGCAATACAGCCTGCCGTACCCGGTCGCGGCGGCGCTCGTGTACGGCAGGCTCGGGGGCGCCGAAGTCGAAGACGCGGCGCTCGCCGATCCGCGGATCGCGCGCCTGCTCGACGTCATGACGCTGACCGACGACGCGCAATTTTCGAGACTCTTTCCGGCGGAACGCTGGGCGCGCGTTCGCATCACGTTGCGCGATGGGCGTACGCTGACTTCCGAACCTGCGCGGGCGCGGGGCAATCCCGAAAACCCGCTCGCCGACGACGAATTTCGCGCCAAGTACCGGACGCTCGCGCAGCCGGTCGTCGGGACGAGACGCACCGGGCGCATCGAGGCGCTGGTCGACGATCTCGCGACCGGGAGCGCCGCGCTGCCCGCTTTGCTCGAAGAACTTCTGAACCGGCCGACCGACCGGTGACGACCGTGCGCGATTTCCTACTCGACGAGCAGGACCGCGGGTTTCGCGCCGAAGTGCGCGACGTGCTGCGCCGCGAGCTGCTTCCTCGTGCGGCGGCCATCGAAGACGACGACGACTGGGAGGCGATCAAGGCCGTCGTCCGCGCGCTCGGCGACGCGGGGTATCTGCGGCTCATGTTCGCCGACATCTATCGCGGATCGCTGGCCAGGCCCGGTCTGACGCACGCCACGATCCTGTCGGAGGAAGCCGCCAACATCAACTACGCGTTCGAGACGACCATCGCGACGGCGTTGAGCTGCGCGTATCCCTTGCACCGCCACGCGACGGCGGCGATCCGCGAGCGCTACCTGCCGGGCATCGTGGAAGGGCGCATGGTGGGTGCGATCTGCGTCACCGAGCCTGATGCGGGCTCGGACACTTCGCGGATGAAGACACGCATCGAATTCGACGCAGCACGGCGCGAGTACGTGATCAGCGGCAGCAAACGCTACATCTCGAATGCCGGCGTGGCCGATGTCTATATCGTCTATGGCGTCACCGATCCGGCGGCGCGCCCAGGCAAGGGACTCTCCGCGGTCGTCGTTCCCAGCGCAACGCCCGGCCTTTCGTTTCCGCGCCGCTACACATTCATGGGCCGTCGCGGCTGCGTCGTCGGCGAAGTGGTATTCGACCGCTGCCGGGTCCCGGCCGATCACCTGCTCGGCGAGGCGAACGGCGGCGGCCGCATCATGACGGGCATGTTCAACTTCGAGCGGGTCATTCTGGGCGGGTCCGGGCTCGGCGTCGCGCGCAGCGCGTTCGACATTGCGCAGGCGCATGCGCAGACCCGCGAGGCGTTCGGAGATAAGCTCGGGTGCAAGCAGCTCGTCTGGAGCCAGATCGCGGACATGAGCTGCCGGCTCGACGCCAGCGAACTGCTGACGTACCGCGCTGCCAAGTTGTACGACGCCGGCGTCACCGGCAAGGATCTGATGAAGCCGGCGGCCATGGCCAAGCTGGTGGCGACCGAGTGCGCGACCTATTGCGCCGACCGCACGGTGCAGATCCTGGGCGGCGACGGCATCACCAAGGAATTCGG
>JBDTZQ010000072.1:0-14379 GCA_040005035.1 Betaproteobacteria bacterium
CCAGACGCTTTCGCCTTTGCCTAGCGCGCCGACATTGTTCATGCCGTCGTTCCAGTCTCCCGAGCCCATCAGCGGCAGCCCGTGCACGCCGAAAGCCGCCAGGCCGCGCTCGACCGCGCGCACGCAATGCTGGTACACGCTGGCATGCTCGCGCGAGCGCGCCGGCAGGTCGTAGTACGACTCCTCGTTGCTGCTCAGCGAGCGGCCTTCGAGGAAAGGGACTTGCTCGGTCAGGACCTCCCAGTCACCCGTGCAGTTGACGTAACGGCAGGTGACCAGCGCCAGCCAGAGGAAATCGTCAGAGCAGTGCGAGCGCACGCCGCGGCCGAGCGGGGGGTGCCACCAGTGCTGCACGTCGCCCTCCAGGAACTGGCGCGATGCGCAGCGCAGCAGCTGCTCGCGCACCAGCTGCGGCGCGGCGTGAACCAGCGCCATCGTGTCCTGCAGCTGGTCGCGGAATCCGTAGGCTCCCCCTGACTGGTAGTACCCGGTGCGTCCCCACAGTCGGCACGACAGCGTCTGGTACAGCAGCCAGCCATTGGCGAGCAGGTCGATCGAGGCGTCGGGGGTCGTGACCTGCACGACGCCAAGCGTGCGCTTCCAATAGGCCTTCACGGCGTCGAGCGCGGCGCGCGCGGTGCCGGGTTTGCGGTGCGCAACCGCGACGCGGCTCGCATCCTCGGCTCCTTGCGCGACGCCGACACGGAAAATGATCTCGCGCGACTGACCGTCGGCGAGCTCGAACGGGATGTGGATCGCGGTGCACGGGTCCATCGCCGCGCCGACCTTGCCGGAAAGGCGCGAGCGCGCGAGCGCGGCGGGGTTGCGCAGCGAGCCGTTGCGCCCGATGAACTCGATGCGGTCGCCGCTGATCGTGCGCGTCACGTCGTCGACGTCGAAGAAGGCGACGTTGTCGGAGAATTCCGGGTGATACGCGTTGCGCGCCAACACCGCGCCGCTGCCGGGGTCGATCTCGGTGACGACGTGCATGGTCGTCTTCGGGCGCAGGTCTCCTAGCACCCACTCAACGTAGCCCGTCGCCGAGAGCCGCCGGGGGCGCCCCGAGACGTTGCGCACCTTGAGCACGCTGTAGCGCACGGCGCTGTCGAGCGCGACGAAAATCGTCAGCTCGGTCGAGATACCATCCTCGACGTGCTCGAAGACGCTGTAGCCGAAGCCGTGCCGCGTCGTGTACGAGCCTTCGCCGGGACGTGGCAAGGGCGACGGGGACCAGAAGCGGCCGCTTTCGTCGTCGCGCACGTAGAACGCCTCGCCGCTGTCGTCGGTGACCGGATCGTTCTGCCACGGCGTGAGGCGGTATTCATGCGCGTTCTCGCTCCACGTGTAGACCGGGCCGTTTTCCGAGACGATGCAGCCGAAATATGGGTTGGCGATCACGTTGACCCAGGGTGCCGGCGTCGTCTTATCCCTGGAGGTAACGATGACGTATTCACGGCCGTCCTCGCTGAAGCCACCCAGCCCGTTGTCCATGCGCAGCGCCGGACGCGGCGATTCGCTGATCGCGGGCGCTGCGCTGCGCTCCGCCGTCACCGTCAGCTTCGGGATCATCGGCTCGGGCGGCACCGGGCGGCGCACCTGGTCGGTGAGCGTGCCGCGGCTGTCGCTGAAGATGGCGCGCGCGACCGACTGCAGGAGCGCGCGGTCCTCGGCGCTGATCTGCTCGGCGGCTCGAAGGAATATGCCTCCGGGCCGGTCGATGACGTTGGCCTCCACGCCGGCGGCGATCATGCCCATGATCTGGTCGTGCAAGAGCTGGCGGTAGCCGCCGCGCTCCTCGTTCCATATGACCAGGTCGACGACCAGCCCTTTGAGCCGCCAGTACGCATGCGCCTGCACCAGCTGCCGCACCAGCTCGATGTTCTCCGGGTCCTTGATCTGCACCAGGACGATAGGCAGGTCGCCGGAGATCGCGTAGCCCCACAGGCTCGACTGCCCGCGGCGGTTGCGCGCGATGACGCCCGCGTCGGCGCGCAGCGACGCGTTGGCGTGCACGATCGAGCCGGTGAGGCGTCCGTAGAGCTGCGCGTCGGCTTCGGTGATGTTGAGCTGGCGAAGCACGACGTGGCTATGCGTCCACGCCATCTCGAGCGCGCGATCGGCGAGGAGACGGTCCTGGTATTTCTCGATCAGCGACAGGCACGCAGCGCGGTCGTCCGCGACTCCGGTGACCATGTCGACGATGACGGTCTCCTGCGCATCGATGCTCACGCGCTGGCGGATGGCGACGATCGGATCGAGGACCGATCCCTGCGTCCCCGAGAGCGGCCGCGGTCCGCGCATCGCCTGCGGATCGGCGGTGCTGTTGCCCCGCCCGATAAAGCGGGCGCGGTCGGTCTCGTACGATGCTTCCGCGCTGGTGCCGCCGTGCACGGCCATCAGGTGCAGGAGGCTGGGCACGTGCTCGCCGCGTGAGCGCGGGCGCCGCGTGCACAGGATCGCGTGCCGGGCCGCGAGGATCTCGGTCTGCACGAACAGATTCGAGAAGGCAGGATGCAGTGCATCGGCGGCAGCCGAGGTGAGCACCACCTCGGCGTAGCTGGCAACGTCGATGGCGCGTGGTGATCGCGACTTGTTGGTGATGCGAAGGCGTCGCAGCTCGATGTCATCCTCGGGAGAGACGACGATTTCCAGGTGCGTCTCGATCTCGCCGTCGCGGCGGCGGAACTCGACGCGGGACTCGGCGAAGTTCGCCTCGAACGAGTCAGCCCGCACGCCGGTCGGCGCGAACGCGGGCGACGACAGCGCGCCGCTGGTCACGTCGCGCAGGTAGCAAAAGCTGCCCCACGGATCGCGGGTCGCATCCTCGCGCCAGCGCGTAACCGACATGTCCTTCCAGCGACTGAACCCGCCGCCGGAGTTGGTCAGCATCACGTGGTAGCGGCCGTTGGACAGTAGTTGAACCGCGGGCATGCGCGTATCGGGCGTGGTGAACACGCGCACCGGCAGCTCGGGCGTGTCCGGCGTCGGTCGCAGGTCGACCAGCTCCGGGTTGTTCGAGTAGAGCGCGCGCGTGTTCGGGACGCGCTCCTGCAGAAGCAAGAGTGCCGATTGCAGGTTGGGGTCGGACACGAATCGCCGCTGCATCGGCGCGTCGAGCAGCACGTGCGCGAGCGAGAGCAGCGTCATGCCCTGGTGATGCGCCATGAACGAGCGAACCAGCGCGCTCGACTCGCCGCGCCGGACGCGCGCCGGCGTGTAGTCGATCGCTTCGTGGAAACCGAATTGGCCCAGGCAGCCCGCGGCCGCCAGCGCCTCGAGGTTGCGGCAGGCTTCGCGTGGTGCCACCATCAGTGCCAGCGCGCTGGCGTAGGGCGCGATCACGACGTCCTCGGAGAGTCCGCGCTGCAGCCCGAGTCCGGGCACGCCGAAGGCGCGGTACTGGTAGGTGAGCGCGGCGTCGACGGTGTTGTATCCGCATTCCGAGATGCCCCACGGCACGCCGCGCTGCGCGCCGTAGCGGATCTGGCGCTTCACCGCGGCGCGCATCGACTGGTCGAGCAGCGTGTTGTCGTAGGTCGGCATCACCAAGAGCGGCATGAGGTACTCGAACATCGATCCGCTCCACGACAGCAGGATCGGCTCGCCCGCGGTGTGCGTGAGCAACCGTCCGAGTGCGAACCAGCTCTCCTGCGGCAACCGTCCCTGTGCTACCCCGACAAAATTGGCGAGCCGCGCTTCGGACGCGAGTAGGTCGTAGAAGCTGGCGTCACGCCGTGCGTCGCTCACGTTGTAGCCGATCGTCATCAAATGACGATGTTCGTCGTACAGGAAGTCGTACTCGATGTCGGTCAGCCGATCGATATCGTCGGACAGCGCGGCGATCGCACCGAGCCGTTGCGCCGCCGCGGTCGAGGCTTGTCGCGCCAACGCGGCCAGCGAGGCGAGCCATTCGCGCTCCTGCGCCTGCAGGTCGGCGTGGGCGAGCGCGCGCTCGATGTCCGGCGCAAGCCTGGCGGTGAGGTTCTCGACTTCGCGCAGCGTCGGAAGCGCGGCGAAATCGAGCAGCGCTGCGAAGCGCGTCGGCGCCGGCGGCTGCGCGGCCCACGGAGCAAGCGTATCGAGGTCGGCGATCGCATCGCGGCACTGCCGTTCCAGCGTCGCCAGCCACATCAGCGCCTCGCCGGCATCCGGCAGTGCGCCGGCGGTGGTGGCGCTTCGCCTGGCGATGCGGTCGAGGCACGCCCGCGTCGCATCGAGCGTAGCGCCGGCATCGGAGCGCGTGCGATCGATCTCGCGCTGCAGCTCCTCGAGCAGCGCCGACGTCCCCTCCTGGGCGAGCGAGAGCAGCACGCCCAGCGTGTCGGCCAGCCCGTCCTGCCATCGACGCGGCAAAATCGGCTCGTCGGCGAGCGCCAGCAGGCCGGGACGCAACGTGAGCAGATGCGCGACCAGGTTGCCACTGTCAACCGTCGACACGTACCGGGGGTGCAGCGGCTCGAGCGTGCGCGTGTCGTACCAGTTGAAGAAGTGGCCGCGGTGGCGCTGCATTGCGCGCAGCGTCGCAAATGTTCGCGCGGTGCGCACGACGAGCTGGCCTGTCGACAGGTAACCGAAATCATTGGCGGCGAGCGTCGCAAGAAGCGCAAGCCCGATGTTGGTGGGCGAGGTGCGATGCGCGACGACGGTGTCCGGGTTCTCCTGGATGTTATCGGGAGGCAGCCAATGGTCGGTCTCGCCGATCACGTTTTCGAAGAAGCCCCACGTCCTGCGCGCGACCAGCCGCAGGAACAGGGTCTGCGCACGATCCAACCGCGGCTGTTGGCGCGACCGCGGACGGCTCAGCCACCACGCCATCAGCGGCGAGAGGCACCACAGCGCGAGGATCGGCACCGCGACGTCCAGCGCATCCGGATTGAAGCGGAGCATGGCCGCGCCCATCGCCAGCGCCAGCACGGGCGAGAACCACATCGAGCGATACGACGCCGCGAGGCTGCCGGAGTGGCGGCGCTCCATCCCCGTCGCTGTCCACTGCAGGAGCCCGCGCCGCGTGAACACGGTGCGCAGCGTCGTGCGCACGATGGCGTCGAGCGCGGAGTAGCTTTCGAAGGGCAGGCAGGCGAGTGCGAAGACGAGCTGGCCGAGGCGTCGGCCACCCGAGCGCAGCGACGTGCGCAGATGCGCGCCCCAGTACTGGTCGGACGCCTTGCCGGTGAGCTCGGTCGCCCAGCCGATCATCGCCGGAAGCGCGATCAACCCGGCGACCGCGAGGGTCCAGAAGCGCGCCGACCCGAGCAGCGTCCAGCCGAGGCAGAGCAACGTGGTGAGCGCCGCCGGCACGAGGCTGCGCCGCAGATTGTCGAGAATTTTCCATTGCGACAGCGCCGAGAGCACGTTGGGCTCGATATGCGCTGAACTGCCGGGCACGCGGCGGAAAAGCCAGCTTGCGATCTGCCAGTCACCGCGGATCCAGCGATGTCGCCGGCGCATGTCGACCGCGTACGACGCGGGATCGTCCTCGTAGAGCTGCGTGTCGCTGACCAGCCCGGAGCGCGCGTAGCAGCCTTCGAGCAAGTCGTGGCTGAGGATGCGATTCTCGGGAAAGCGTCCGCGCAGCGCCGATTCGAACGCGTCTACGTCGTAGATGCCCTTGCCGATGAACGAGCCTTCGCCGAAGACGTCCTGATAGACGTCCGACACCGTGCGCGTGTACGGGTCGAGCCCGATTTCGCCACCCTGCAGCTGCGCGTATCGCGACTTGCCGGCGCCGGCGAGGCTCGCGCTGACCCGGGGCTGCAGGATGCCGTAGCCAGCGACCACGCGCCGCGTGACCGGATCGTGGCGTGGACGGTTCAGTGGATGCGCCATGGTGGCGACGAGCGCGCGCGCTGCGTCGCGCGGCAGCTGCGTGTCGGTATCGAGCGTGATCACGTACCTCACGCCGCGCAACACTTCGATGCGGCCGATGATCCTCGAGAAGCGATCGCGCGCGCCGCCGCGGAGCAGCGCGTTGAGATCGGTGAGCTTTCCGCGCTTGCGCTCGAATCCCATCCAGACGCGCTCGCGCTCGTTGTACTGGCGCGGGCGGTGAAAAAGGAAAAAGACGTCGTCGCGGCCCTCGGCGTGCTTGGCGTTGAGCAGGGCGACGCCGCGCGCCGCGCGCTCGACCAGCACGGCGTCGTCCGGACGCGTCTCCTGTGCCGCGTCGACGAAGTCGGTGAGCAGCCCGAAGTGCAGGTGGCGGTCGCGATTGGCGAGATATCGGATCTCGAGCGCCTCCAACAGGTCGTCGATGCCGGATTCGCTCGCCAGCAGGGTCGGAACCACCACCAGCGTTCGCGCCTCGGCCGGGATGCCTTGGCGAAAGTCCAGCCGTTGCAGCGTGCGCGGCAGCGCGATGATCGTCGCCACCAGGTTCACCAACTGCACCGCGAGCTGGCCCGACGCGAACAGCGCGCCGATCGCGCAGCCGACGAGCAGCCACTCGCGCGCGCCATCGGCGGCGGCGTGCGAAACGAGACCACCGGCAAAGGCGAACGTGAGCGTCACGATCGCGCCCAGATACAGCGCCAGGCTCGCCCTGGCGCCGGCGCTTCGCAACACTTCTGCCGGCGTGGCGCGCACGCGCACGCGGCGCTTCAGCGCATCGAGTCCGCGATCGACGAGGTAGAAGCCGACGTGCGCCTCGTGCCGGTCGCCGTCCTCGGGTACGGCCGCGTCTCGCGCCAGCGTCACCGCGGCGCGCGCCACCTCGATCTCCGATAGCCGGCCGCGCTTGGCCAGCCGCTCCAGGACGTGGCGGTACTCGTCCCGCGTCGCGAAGTCCATGCGCAGGTAAACGCCCGCGGGGTCTTCAGCCAGCGTGCGGTCGGCAATGCTCATCGTTTCGACAAAGTCGCGCCAGTCGGTGACGCCGAGCAGCCGCAGGCTGCCGATGCTGTTGGCGATCGACACCTGGTCGGAAGCCTGGTGCTGTCCTTCCGCCTGCACCATCTGCTTGATCGTCAGGCCGGACTCGGCGAGCCATTGCTCGACCCACGTCAGCGCCAGCGCCACCGCGGGGCTTTGCCCCTGCAGGCGCCGCGCCAGCTCGGCGACGAAGGCGCTGTTGGTGGGCGGGCTGGATCGCGCCATGTCGGCGATCACCATTACGAGGTTCTTCGGATCGCGCTCGACGATGCGCGTCATCTGGTCCGCCCAGTACGCGGCGACGTTGCTGCCGGCACCCGCCGCGGCGATGCGCGCGGCGACGCGGCGCAGGTTCTCGATGAGCGCCAGGCGCAGCATGATCGGAATCGCCCAGAGCTCGCCCAGCGTCAGCGGCGTCACCCCTTGATACGCTGCGATAAATCGGCTGAGCCTTTCCGGATCGACCTGGCCGTCGCCGTGCGCGATGATCTCGAGCGCGATGTCGTAGACGCGCGGCAGGCCCGCCGAGCTGCCGGTGCGCAGCGCGGGCAGCTCGGAGCTGTATCCGCGCGGGAGGTGGCGGCGCGCGGTGCGAATCTGCTCCTCGATCAGGTAGAAGTTGTCGAGCAGCCATTCGCCCGCCGGCGTGACCGGCTGATCGGCCTTGATCGCCTCGGTGAGCATGGCGCACGAATCGAGCAGGACGTTTTCGTTCTGCGCGAGCCGGTTGAGCAGGCGATCGCGGGCGCGACGGTGTCCGAGTCGATGCGTCGCGGCGAGCGTCGCGCCGTGCTGCTCCATTTGGTCGGCAGTGAACAGCTCCGAGCGTAAAGGAGCCTCGCCGCCCGCACGTTCGGGCGCGCCGACGCTGCGCCGAGCCAGCGGCAGGCGGTCAAGCAGTCGCTCGATGCGCGTCATGCGCCAAGCCGCTCGATGTCGGATGAACGACGGTACCGGGTGTGCAGTTTCGAGAGCAAGGACGTAGGAGGTTTGCGACGATTGCGGGACCTTGCGAATGCACGATCCGCTCCCATGTTAGCAGCTGGAAGCGCAGCGATGCGTGCGACGTCCGGAGCGAGAGCTTCCGGGTCGCGATAACAGCGCGAAATCTGCATGTAACTCTTACAACGAAGCAGCAATAACGCGCCCTACCGCGCGTGAAGCGAACGACGCCTATTCCGTCACGATCAGCTGCGAGGTGCGTTGCCGTTTCATGGCACCGATCTTGCTCGCCACTTTCGCATCTCCGCCCATCGCTCTCGTATGTCACCCACGACGCTTTCCTATCTCGCTGGTACCGCGACCTCGCCGCCACCGGTCGCAACCGAGCAGCACGCCTTCCACGTCGCGCTCATGGCTTTCAACGCGACGCGCCTAACCCCCGGATTTCCCCGCATGGACTGGAAGGAATCGCTGCGCGGAGAGCGCGAGATGCAGATCGCCGAAGGCGAGTTCGTCGAGCAGGAGCGCCGCATGATCCGGCGCGAAGCGGCGAACGCGCCGTCGGACCCTGTCGCCTTCATGGCGTGGTTCGAGCAGCTGTGCGAGACCGGGCCGGGGCAGCGCGATCCCCTGTTTCCGTGGCTTGCGTCCACTGCGAGCCTCGCTGATATGCGCTGGTTCCTCACCCAGGAGGCGGCAGGCGAGGCCGGCTTCGACGATCTCGTCGCGCTGACGCAGATCCGGTTTCCGGTGAGGCCGAAGCTCGAGATGGCGCGCAACTATTGGGATGAAATGGGGCGCGGCCATGAGCGCGCGATGCACGGCGGCATGCTCGCGTCGACGGTCGACGAGCTCAGGCTTCGGCCCACGCCGGGAGACACCGCGTGGGAATCGCTGGCGCTGGCGAACCTCATGGTGGCCCTCGCCATCAATCGCCGCTATGCCTACCACGCCGTCGGCGCCCTCGGCGTGATCGAGATGACGGCGCCGGGGCGGGTATCGCAGGTCAACGAGGGATTGAAGCGGCTCGATGTCAGCACCGACGCGCGCATGTATTTTCAGCTGCACGCCGGCCTTGACATCCAGCACTCGCAGGCGTGGAACCAGGAAGTCATTTTTCCGCTGGTCGAGCAGGATCCTGCCGCGGGAAGCGCGATCGCCGAGGGCGCCTTGATGCGGCTGGCGAGTGGGGCGCGCTGCTTTCGCCGCTACCGCGCTCATTTCGGATTGGACGGCTCCGGCCTGAGGTGAGAAGTGAGGTGAAAGAGCACCCCGTCCCACAGTGATAGCGCGCGCGTGCCGTTGTCGCGCACCGTGAAATCGTGGGCGCCGGCAAGCCTGGACACGTCGTCGCGATCGCGCCCAAGATCGCCGCGGTAGCTGAATTCGAAAATCACCAGATCTCCTCCCGGGCGCAGTACGCGGCGTGCTTCCTCGAAGTGCCGCTCGACCAGCGCCATCCCCGATTGCACCAGGTATGGAAAGGAATCGACCGCCATCACCAGGTCGAAGCTCGCGTCGGCGAACGGCGCGAGGTCGTGGCCGGTGCAAGCGAGCAACGAGACGTTGCCCAGTTCGGCGGAGCGCTGCCGCGCCTCTTCTATCATGCGCGGCGACACGTCGATGCCGGTGATCGAGCGCACGTGCGGCGAGAGCGCCTGCTCGAATCGGCCGATTCCGCAACCGATCTCGAGAACCTCGCGCGCCGACGTCACCCAACCGCGCGCGACGAGCAGCTCCACGACCTCGCGCGTCGCTGCCTCGAGGATGGCCGGATTGCCCAACGAGTACAGCGCCACGCTCGACTCGGAGGACTGCGCCACCGACCAGTCGAACAGTCTGCGGCAGAAAGCGATGCCATGCTCGACGCTTTCCGCCGGGCGATCGCTATCGACTCCGCTGGCAAGCATGCGCGCGATGCGCTCGCAACCCGCGCGATTGCGCAGGACGAGATCCGCCAATGCGTCGAGCGACCGGGCGAGCGCTGGCGCTCGCCCGGCGCATTCGACCGTCGCCGCGTCCAGCGCGGCGCGCAGCGCATCGACGTCGGGGACTGCCTCGAGGCAGTACATTACCGCCATTTCGCCGGACAGCGTGCCTTCGACGTAGCGCTGCACGGCATCGCGCTGGGCGTCGTCGTGCATGCGCACGCCAACAGCACTGACCTCGGGCGATCGCGGGCTCGTCACGGCCCGAGGTAACCCAGGCGCGCCAATTCGTCGAGGTCGCGCTCGATGACGCGCGCGCCGATGTCGTCGCGATAGCGCAGGTTGGGAACGATCACCTTGCGCGCGAGCTGGTAGGCCCGATCGCGCGCGTCTTCAACCGAGGCGCCGGTGCCGGTCGCGACGCCGAGGTAGCCGATTAGTCCGCTGGTCACGAGCTGGCCGTCTTCGATCGCCACCTCGGCCAGGTGCAGCGCGCCGCGCTCGGATTCGGTCATGCCGGGGTCGAGGCAGATCGGGAGTCCCCGCGACAACTCTTCGTAGCCGTGGCTGTACGGAAACGGCGGCACCGTCAGGACGACGCCGGCCGCAAACCCCGCACGCGTGCGAATCGTGCGCTCCCCCGAACCCAGCATCTTACGGAAAATGGCGTCCCACGGCTCGTCGTGCAGCGCCTCGCAGATGGAGAATCCCGGATAACCGAAGCGGCTGGTGAACTCGATCGGCCACAGGCCGGCTTCGTTGGCGATCAGGTTGAGGTTGATGTAGCCGACGTAGCCACCGGCGCGCAGCGACCGCGCCATCGGCTTGAGCGTGTGCGCAAAAATGCGCTCGTAGCCGCGGTAGGTGACGATGGTGCCCATCTCGCCAGTGAGCTCGCCCAGCTCGCCAGGAAAGAACCGCTTGTGCTCCCAGTCGAGGCACGCGGGCTCGAGGAATTCACTGCCGTTGAAGTACGCACCGACACCGACTTCGACGCCTTCGACGTGGTCCATGAGCACGAAATCCGGCGGGCCGGCGGCGCGCCATTGCCGGGCGTAGGTGTGGAGCAGCGCGACCATGTCGTCGCCGTTGTCCATTTGCCCGATGTAGTTGCGCGTGCGCAGGCTGGCGGCGCCGTTGCTCTTGAATACGTATCGGCGCTTCGTGGTGCGCACGAGGTCGATCGCCTCCGCGAAGCTGTCGAACGCGTGCGACCCGGCCACGCGCAAGCCGAGTCCTTCGAGTTGTGCCTGGCCGAAAGCACGATCCGCCTCGAGGCGATCGCCGAAAGCGCTGCCGCCGATGACCTGGAAGCCCTCACCGCGCAGTCGATCCTGCAGCTCGCCGCGCACCGCCGATTCGAAGACGATGACGCCATCCTCGCCGGCCGCGCGGATCCACGGCAGCTCGGCGCGCCAGTCCGCCGTCGCCTCGAGCATGCCCGCGTAGATGCCGCGTGCCGCCGGGTCGTCGATGTACATGCGAACTTCGTGACCGGCGCGGGCAAGTCCGTAGTACATCGCGCCCAGATCGCCTTCCTCGCCGATGCCGAGCAGTCGCACGCGCGCGTGTGTTCCTGGCTAGCGCCGCGTCGTGATCACGGCGGCGATGACCGCGATCCGATCGACGTCGTCGTAGCCGGTGAGCGCGAGCTCCTCGCCGAAAACATCCGGATCGATCTCCGAATAGGCGAGCGTCGCACCGGCGTCGCGTGTGGCGTCGACGACCGAGCTGTGCAGCAAGTCCTCGCCGCGCACGATGCACGAGCCGGTGTAGAGAACGAGCATCCCGCCCGGCGCGAGCCGCTCGAGGCCCTCGTGCACGATCCGCAGCGACAGCGCCGAGCCGCGCGCGCCGCCGCCGTCGCGATACACGCGCGCCTGTGGGTCGACCAGATACGGCGGGTTGGCGACGATGAGGTCGATCGGCGCGTCGATTCCCGAGAAGAGATCGCACTGAACGAACTCGGCGCCGATGCCGGCGAGCGCCGCGTTGACCCGCGCATGGCGTAGTGCCGTCGGATTGATGTCGGCGAGAATCAGCCGCCCGGGCATGCCTCCGGCGCGCGCGGCGACGATACCGCCGGCGCCGCTCCCGCACCCGACGTCGACGACGCACCGCCGCGACGTCGCCGAATGAGAGCCCAGCGTCGCCGAAATCAGCGAAGCGAAGCGGTAGGTATCGGGACCGAAGAACACCGCATCGGCGGCAGTCGTGGGAAACGCCGAATGGACGAAGAGATCGCCGCCGAGCGTGGAATAGCGCACACGGGTCCGGCAAAGCCCGCTGCGCTCCTCGATCATGCCGTCGGCGTCGAGCCACGCGAGGACGTTCGCTGGCAGCAGCTCGCGCCGGAACGGGCGGCTCCATCCGAAAACGTCCTCGATGCCGCGCGCTTCGACCACCCCCGCGCGCGCGTTGACCCGCGCATGCGTCGCCGGCGTGACCGTGACGAATCGGTAGCCCGAGTCGAGCAGCCATCGTCCGAGCTGTTCAAGGTGCGATGGGCGGCGCAGCGCGGCTTCGGTGTCCGATGCGCTGCTCAGGGTCATAGTGGGCAATGAGGGGTCGGCAATTATGGTCCCGTGCACTCGCGTTTCGCGAAGCAGCGGTCCCATCATAGCAAGCGACGCAGTGCTTCAATACGATGGGCTATCGATGCCGTCAAGAATGACCAGCGCCGCGCGCCGCCCCTCAGGAGGCCCCAAGACCGGCGGGCCGCAGTAAGATCGCGTTCTCGAAGTCGCCGGCACCGGCAGGGAGGCCACATGCTTGCACGAGTTCCCGCGGTTGAAGCATTGACCGTCGCCGACCCGGCGCTCACCATCCGCGCGCTGCGCGTGCGGGCGGTGAAGGTGCCGATGGTCGAACCGCATCGCACCGCGAGCGGGACGATCGTCGAGTCGCCGCTGGTGCTGACCGACGTCATCACCGAGCAGGGCATTACCGGACATAGCTACGTGTTCTGCTACGCGGCGATGGCGCTCAAGCCGGTGGCGCTGCTCATCAAGGGCCTCGAGCCGCTCGTCGTCGGGCAGCCTCTGGCGCCGGTGGACATCGAGCAGCTGCTGGCGCGGCGATTTCGCCTGCTCGGGCCGCAAGGCCTGACCGGCATGGCGATGGCGGCGATCGACATGGCGCTCTGGGATGCTCTGGCGAGAGCGCATGCGTTGCCGCTGGCGCGACTGCTGGGCGGCACGCTCAAGCCGATTCCCGCGTACGGCGCCACCGGCTACGACGGGGCAGACGGCTCCGCGCGCGTCGCCGCAGCGTGGGCGCAGCGCGGCTTCACAGCCGTCAAGGCGAAGATCGGCTACCCCGGCGTGGCCGAGGACATCGACGTGGTGCGTGCCATACGGCGCGAGGTCGGCGACAATTTTTCGATCATGGTCGACTATAACCAGTCGCTGACCCCGGTCGAGGCCATCGAGCGCGGACGACGCCTCGACGACGAGCGCCTCGCCTGGATCGAGGAGCCGACGCTCGCCGACGACTACACCGGCCACGCGCGCGTCGCGCAGGCGGTACGCACGCCCGTCCAGTGCGGCGAGAACTGGTGGGGACCGCACGACATGCGCAAGGCGATCGACGCCGGCGCATCCGACTACGTGATGCCGGACGTGATGAAGATCGGCGGCGTCACCGGATGGATGCGAGCGGCCGCGCTCGCGGAGGCGCACAACCTGCGCATGTCCAATCATCTGTTCGTCGAGGTCAGCGCGCATCTGTTGTGCGCGACGCCCACCGCGCACTGGCTCGAGTACGCCGAGTGGTTCAACCCCATCATCGAGCAGCCGCTTGAAGTGGTAGACGGCCGCGTCACGCCGGGCGACCGGCCCGGCAGCGGCGTCGAATGGAACGAGGACGCCGTGGCGCGGTATCTGGTGGAGTGAATGTCGTGGCGGCACGGATTCCTCGTGGCGCGCAGAGGCGCTCGTGGAATGCGTCGCCGGTTGACTCCGGACGCGATCCCGGTATCGTAGGCGACGCCGCCGGCGCAGGATTCCAGCCGCGCGGACGACCACATAACGGAGGAGATGCACATGGGCGATGCGACTTGCCGGACCCGACGCACGTTACTGGGCGCTGCGATCGGTGGCGTTTTCGCGGCGGCGCTGCCGCGCGTCGCCAGCGCAGCGACGACACTGCGCTGGGCGACGGTGCTGCCGACGACGCATCCCGCGGTGGTGATGATGGACCGCGTTGCCAAGCAGGTCCGCGAGGACACCGGCGGCGGCGTCGAGATCCAGACCTTTCCGGCAGGACAGCTCGGCTCGTCGCGCGATCTCATCGAAGCGACATCCAGCGGCGCGATTCAGATCGTCGACGAGGGCGCCGCGCAGTTCGGTCAGTTCGTGCCGCAGTTCTCGATTCTGGAAGCGCCCTACATCTGGCGCGACGTGCCGCAGATGCGTCGTGTCATGAATTCGCCGATCGTCGACGAGATGAATGCGCAGCTAGTCGCCAAGCGGCAGATGCGCGTCATTGGGTCCACCTACTACGGCAAGCGCCACGTCACCTCGGGCAACAAGGCGATCAACACGGTCGACGATATCAAGGGATTCAAGCTGCGCATTCCCGAGGTCGACACGTTCCGGGCGATGGCCGAGGCATGGGGGGCGCGCCCGACGCCGCTCAACAT
>JBDTZQ010000204.1:0-4205 GCA_040005035.1 Betaproteobacteria bacterium
CACCCGGCGCCAGTTCCGCGAGATCGCGCGCGTCGCCGGGCTCGTCTTCCAGGGCTATCCCGGGCAAGGAAAGAGCGCGCGAGCGCTGCAGGCGTCGAGCGGCCTGGTCTACGACGTGTTCGCCGAATACGACCCGCAGAACCTGCTTTTGATGCAGGCGGTGCGCGAGGTAATGGAGCGCCAGCTCGAAGCGTCGCGCCTGCACGTTGCGCTCAAGCGCATGCGCAGCACGGGCGCGGTGATAACGCGGCCGCACAAGCCGACGCCGTTCGCGTTCCCACTGATGGTGGAGGTATTCCGCGACCGGCTGTCGACCGAGGAGCTCGCCGCGCGCGTCGAGCGCATGGTGAAATCGCTGGAGGCTGCGGCGAAGGACTAATTCTTGCGCCTCCCCCCGGAGAGGCCGCGCACGAGCGCGCGGCGGCTGAGGGAATGCGGGAACGAGTGCGGATTCCGCCCTCACGCCGTCCTCTCCCGGCGGGAGAGATGTTGAGCTAGAACGCGACGGCCTTGCGCCCTTTGAGTTTGAGGATTTCGCGCGCATCGTCGGGCGTAGCTACCGCCAGTCCCATCGCCTCGATCATGGTCCGCGCCGCGCTCACCTGAGAGGCATTGGACGGCGCCATCATTCCCGCACCCAGCCACAGGCTGTCCTCGAGGCCCACGCGCACGTTTCCCCCCATCGCCGCCGACATCGCCGCGATGGGCAGCTGGTTGCGACCCGCGCCCAGCACGCTCCAGCGATACTGGTCGCCGAACAGCCGGTCCGCGGTGCGCTTCATGTGCGCGACGTCGTCCGGGTGCCCGCCGATGCCACCCAGGATGCCGAACACACTCTGGATGAACAGCGGAGGCTTGACCACGCCGCGGTCGAGAAAATGCGCCGCGGTATAGAGGTGGCCGATGTCGTAGCACTCGATCTCGAAGCGCGTGCCGTTGTCGGCGCACGAGGTGAGGATGTACTCGATGTCGCTGAAGGTGTTCTTGAAGATTCGCTCGTGCGAGCCTTCGAGGTACGGGCGCTCCCAGTCGTACTTGAAGGTCTTGAAGCGGCGCAGCATCGGAAACAACCCGAAGTTCATCGACCCCATGTTGAGCGATGCGACCTCGGGCTTGAGGAGCAGCGACGGTTGCAGGCGCTCCTCGATGCTCATCGTCGCAGCGCCGCCGGTGGTGAAGTTGATCACGACGTCGCAGCGCGACGCGATGTCGGCGGCGAACTCGCGGAAAAGCTTGGGGTCCTGCGTCGGACGGCCGTCCGCCGGATCGCGCGCGTGCAGATGCACGATCGCGGCGCCGGCGCGCGCCGCCTCGACCGCGGCATCGGCGATCTGTTTCGGCGTGATCGGCAGGTGCGGCGACATCGACGGCGTGTGGATCGAGCCGGTGATGGCGCAGGTGATGATGACGCTTCGCGGTGCGGCCATGAAAAGTCTCCGTTATTCGGATTCGGATTGTCGTTTCTTGTGCGCGGCGAGTGCCATCAGTCGCCGGTCCCGCCAGCGCGTGCGCCGGTCGCGCTCGAGTTCGCTGCCCGTGGGAGGCAGCATCGCGCCGATCGCCGCGGCGCTGCGCTCTTCCCATACCGTTGCCGGAGGAGGATCGTCGGCGAGCCGGCGATAGAACGCGCTGTAGCGCGCGCAATAATCGGCAACCCCGCCCGGCGCGTTCAATGCGATGGTCTCGAACGGCCCCATGAACGACCAGCGCAGGCCGAGGCCGTCGCGCAGCGTCTTGTCGAGATCGTCGGGCGAGACGTAGCCCTCGCCCACCAGCCGCATCGCTTCGGTGAGCAGCGCTCCCTGCAAGCGGTTCAGAATGAAACCGTCGAGCTCGCGGCGAACCAGCACCGGCACCTGGCCGATGCTCGTGTACACCGCCTGCGCGCGCTCGACGGTCTCCGCGGAGGTCCACGGCGTGCCGCACAGCTCGACCACCGGCACCAGGTGCGGCGGGTTGACCGGATGCGCCACCAGGCAGCGCGCGCGGCCCGCCAGCGGCTCGGTGAAGCGCGACGCGGGCATCGCCGAGGTCGAGCTGGCGAGCACCGCGTGCGCGGGCGCATGCCGGTCAAGATCGGCGAACACTTCACGCTTGAGCTCGACGATCTCCGGGAGATTCTCCTGCACCCAGTCCACGCCGGCCAGCGCATTGCGGAGGTCGGTGGTGACGTCGATGCGGTCGCGCGCCGCGGAGGCGTCGTCTACCAACCCGTGCGTCGCTTGCTCATCGAGGCTGTCGGCGATGAACGCCCGCGCGGCGGCGATCTGGACGTCGCTGCTGTCGTGCAGGCGTACGCGCCAGCCTGCACGCGCGAACACCATGGCCCAGGCGCGGCCTATCAGCCCGGCGCCGACGACGGCAACTATTTTTTCCATGTCACATCCACAGTACGCTGCGTCGCAGCTCGAGGTCCTCGCGCAAGGCCGACGCCGGGCCTTCGTGCACGACGCTGCCGCGCTCGAGAACGTAGGCGCGATCGGCGAGCGAGAGCACCAGGTCGAGATTATGCTCGACGATCACCATTGAGAGTTCGTTTCGCAGCTTGTCGAAGGCGTGGAACAGCTCGTCGATCACCGTCGGAGCGAGCCCCTCGAAGGGTTCGTCGAGGAGTAGCACGCGCACGTAGCCCGACAATGCCCGCGCCACGGCCAGCATCTGCTGCTCGCCGCCGGAGAGAAAATCCGCCGGCGTGTCGAGCCTGGCGGCGAGGCGAGGGAAGAATTCGAATATGCGCTCGTCGCTCCAGGCGGTGCCGGGAGCCTCCGCCCCGAGCCCTGCGCGACTTGGGAGGCGCCGCTTGAGTCGTCCGAGCTCGAGATTTTCGCGCACGCTCATTCCGGCGAACAAGCCGCGTCCCTGCGGCACGTAGCCGACGCCCAGCCGGGCGATCGCGGCTGCGGGCAATGCCGTCAACTCCTCGTTGTCCAGCCTGATCCGGCCGCCGCCGGCGCGAACGATACCGATGACGGTCTTCAACAGTGTCGATTTGCCGGCGCCGTTGCGCCCGAGCAGCGCCACGAACTCGCCGTCGCCGACGGCGAGCGATGCGCGCTGGATAATGTGGCTTTTGCCGTAGAAGGCGTCGACCGCGTCAACGACGAGCAAGGGCGGCCTCGGCGAAGAAACCGCGGGTGCGCTGCTTACGTGTGACGCTTCGCCGGCGCCGATGTAGACGCGGCGTACCGCCTCGCTGTTGCGCGCGTCGCCGGCGCTGCCGTCGAACAGCACCTTGCCCTCGTTCATCACCGTGACCCGGTCGGCCAGCGCGAACACGCGGTCGATATCGTGCTCGACCAGCAGGATCGGGATCGTATGGGAGACGTGTCGGATCAGTGCACCGACGCGCTCGCGCTCGGCGGCGGCAAGTCCGGCCAGCGGCTCGTCGAGCAGCAGCACGCGCGGCGCCGAGGCCAACGCGAGGCCCATGTCGAGAAGGCGCTGTCCGCCGTAGGACAGCGCGCCCGCCTCGGCATGCCCGATGCCGCTCAAGCCCAGAAAGCGCACGAGCTCGGCAGTGCGTCCGGTCACCTCTGCGACGTCCGCGGCGCGCGCCCAGCCGTTGAAGCGGCTGCCATCGCGCGCCTGCACCGCAAGCCGCAGGTTCTCTTCCACCGTCAGCGCGGGAAACAGATTGGTGATCTGGAACGAGCGCGAGAGTCCCGCCGCGACGATGCGGTGCGGCGCTTCGCCGGTGAGGTCGGCGTCGGCGAGCTGCACTCGGCCGGCGTCGGCCCGGTAGAGGCCGGAGATGACGTTGAACAGCGTCGTCTTGCCGGCGCCGTTGGGACCGATCAGCGCATGCAGCGTACGGTCGGCGACGACGATATCCGCATCGGCCACCGCCTGGGTGCCGCCGAAGCTCTTGCACAGCCCCCGCACGTCGAGCACTGCGCCGGACGATGCCACGTCCGGACGCAGGAACGCCGGCAATGTCGCGTTGGCGTCGATGCTGCGGCCCGACATCGCGGCGGCCTCGACCGCATGGCGGGAGAGCGGCGCGGTGAGGCGCCGCCACACGCCCACCAGCCCGGTCGGGGAAAACACCACGAAACCGACGAAGAGCAATCCGAAGAACAGCAGCCAGTTCGGTGTCCAGATCGAAAGGTACTCGCGGAACAGGATGTAGAACAGCGCCCCCAGCGCAGGGCCAAGGAGACTGCGCATGCCGCCGATGATGACCATCGCCAGCAGCTCCCCGGAAA
>JBDTZQ010000073.1:0-14155 GCA_040005035.1 Betaproteobacteria bacterium
GCGGTGTCGTTCATAGGGGAAGGCGTGGTTGCAATGGGGCATTATAGTTGCGCGACGCCGACTGTGACTGGGGCGGCGCCGGGTCGCGAGCCGTTTCAAGTCCAGATGGCAACTCCATGATCGCCTATCGAATCCTCTGGGGCATCGACGTGCTGACCGCGCTGGCGGCGCTGGGATTCTTCCTCATCGGTGTCGCCGACGGCTCGGTGTCGTCGTTCAACATCACGCTGTGGCTGGGTCTGCTTGCCACGCTCGCCGCGGTGCTGTTTGGCGCGCGCGCACTTCGCGCTCGCGGCCACACCGTCGCGGCGAGCGTGCTCGCGGGCGCGCTGGCCGTGCCGGCGCTGCTCTTCGCATTGCTGCTCGCGCTTGCGATCTCCAGCGGCACGCGCTGGAACTAGGGCGTTAGGCGTGCCGCTCGACCTCGACGACATCTCGCGGCGCACGCTGGACAACTACATCCAGCGCGCCGAGAGTTTCCGCGAGGGCACGCGCGGCCACGACGTGAGCCAGAATGTCGCGGCGCTGCTCGATCACATCGAAGCCACTGCGCCCTACACGATCCTAGATTTCGGGTGCGGCCCTGGTCGCGACCTTGCGACTTTCACGCGACTCGGGCATCGCACCATCGGTCTCGAGGCGGCGGCGCCCTTCGTCGCGATGGCGCGCGAGCAAAGCGGTTGCGAGGTGTGGGCGCAGGATTTCTTCGCGCTCGACCTGCCGCCTGCCTTTTTCGACGGGATCTTCGCCAACGCGTCGCTGTTCCATGTCCCCGTCGCCGAGTTGCCGCGCGTGCTCGGGGAGCTGCACGCCACGCTCAAGCCGGGCGGCGTTTTGTTCTGCTCGAATCCTCATGGCAAAGACGAGGAGGGCTGGAACCGCGGGCGCTACGGCGCGTACCTGCGCTGGGAGACGTGGCGCGATTTCGTAGTCGAGGCGGGCTTCGCCGAGCTCCAGCACTACTATCGCCCGCCGGGGCTTCCGCGCGAGGAGCAGCCGTGGCTCGCCAGCGTGTGGCGGGCGTTGCCATCACCGTCGCGCGCGTGACGCGAGAATGGCGCGACGGGCGTTTGCGCATGCGACGCCGCCGGCAAACGCACGAATTTCCGGTTGCGCAAAGCAATGCGAAGGATAACAATGACGGCGCAATGACAGCGTCATAGTCAGACGACGCATATGACGACACACGTGGAAGGATTCGACATGCTCAATTTCAATCGCCGCGACGGCACCCCCGATCCAAAGTCAGGCATCAAGGCGCCGCTCAAACCCGCCCACTACGATCCGCCCGAGACACCTGCTCGCATGGCGAGCACCCCGACCCGGCCGTCGATGCCCAGCGCACCGGCGTCCGGCAATGCCACTGCAGTGCCCGCTCTCAACGATGCTGTCGGCTCCGCGCCGCGCCAAGCACAGCCTGCAGCCACTCCCGCGGCGGCGATCACTCCCACGCAGATGACCGCGACCGCGGGTGGCAGCACGCTCAGCGTCGGCATCAACATCCACCTGAAGGGCGTCGAGATCTCCAACTGCGACGCTCTAGTCATCGAGGGCCAGGTCGAGGCGACGGTGCATAGCAAGACCATGCAGATCGAAAAGCCGGGAACGCTCTCCGGCACTGCCGTGATCGACGTCGCGGAGATCCACGGCGAGTTCTCGGGAGAACTTACGGCGAGAACGCGGCTGGTCGTGCACGGCACGGGTCGCGTGTCTGGGACGATCCGCTACGGCAAGCTGATCGTGGCCGAAGGAGGAGAACTCACCGGCGACATCAAGCAGCTCGACGGCAGCGAGGGCGACGCGCAGGTCCCGCTGCTGAAGCCGGACTGGAGGCACCAGAGCTCGACGCCGGTGTCTTCGGGAAGCACCTCCTCGAGCTAATGCGATCTCGTAGGTGCGTCGCAGTGCCGCGCGGCGAGCTTTGCTCTCGCCCCGTGGTTGATTGCGCCTGTTTGTCGCTCTCGCCAGACAGAAAATTCGTCGTCGGCGCTGTTTTTTCGTGGTCCTACAGTCGTTTAGGCCGTGTCCTACACGATTCGATACATTTGGCCGACATCGCCGGCTGGGTGGGTCGCGTTAAGGTATGGCACGACTTAACCGGTACGCCGATAGCGGCGGCCAGTCACGGAGGCACACGATGAAGGCATCATTGAAAAGCGCGCTCGTGGTTGCGGGCGTCTTGGTAGCGACGCAGGCAGCGGCACAGATTACCTTGTACGAAGGCGAAGGCTTCCGGGGCCGCGTATTCGCGACCTCGCAACCGGTGTGGAATCTGGATCCTACTGGATTCAACGATCGCGCCTCGTCGCTGATCGTCGAGCGCGGGCGCTGGCAAGTGTGCGAAGACGCGCGCTTCCAAGGTCGTTGCGTGGTCCTTGGGCCGGGTAACTATCCCCAACTTTCCAACATGGGGCTCAACGAGCGTATCTCCTCGGTGCGACCCGCCGGCCGTAACGTGGCGTATGCGGAAATTCCGCCGCCGGCGCTGGCACCGGTGTATGAATATCGGCAGCGTCCGAACGAGCGGCTGTATCAGGTCCCCGTGACTTCGGTCCGGGCGGTTGTTGGACCGCCCGAGCAGCGCTGCTGGGTCGAGCGTGAGCAGGTGCAAAGCGGCGGCGGTCCCAATGTGCCCGGTGCAATCGTCGGTGCCATCATCGGTGGCGTGCTCGGTCACCAGGTGGGTGGCGGACGCGGCAAGGACATCGCCACCGCTGGCGGCGCGGTCGCCGGCGGCGCCGTCGGCGCCAATGTGGGACGCGACGGTGGAACCCCGTATGGTCGCGATGTGCAGCGTTGCGCGGCGGTCCAGGGGTCCGGCCCGCCGGACCACTGGGACGTGACGTACAACTTCCGCGGTCTCGAACATCGTGTGCAGATGAGCGCGCCTCCCGGCCCGACGATCACGGTCAACGGCAACGGCGACCCGCGCGCGTAAGCGCAAGAGCGCAACACAAACAGCAGTGGAAGAAGCGGCCCGCGCGGCCGTTTTTTCTTGGCAACGCGCCGCATGCGACGTCGTGCAGCGTTTTGCCGAGCAGCGCCGAGCCTCGCATGCTCGGCCCCACGGCCTTCGGAGCGTTCCTGCAGACCGAGCGCGTCAAGTGGGCGGACGCGGTGAAGCGCTCGGGGGCGAAGCTCGATTGACCTGCACTCAGCGCCCCTGCGCCGCGAAGATCGCGCGCACCGCGTCCATCGTGTCGGCTTCTTCGACTTTCTTGTCCGGCCGGTAGCCCTTGACGCGCGCGAAGCGCAGCGCGTAGCCGCCCGGATAGCGCGGGCTCGCCTGCACGTCGTTGAACGTGATCTCGACGACCAGCTCCGGCCGCACGTACACCGTCCAGTCATCGCGCGAGGTCTCGCGCCGTGACAGCTCGTCGGTCTGCCACGCCAGCATCGCGTCGGTCATGCCCTTAAAGGTCTTGCCGAGCATGACGTACTTGCCGGAGGCGAGATCGATCGCGCCCAGGTGCAGGTTGGAAAGCCAGCCCTTGCGGCGGCCATGGCCCCATTCCGCGGCGAGCACGACGAGATCGAGCGTGTGCTCGCGCTTGACCTTGAGCCATTGCGCGCTGCGCGCACCCGGCTCGTACGGCGCGTTCAGCGATTTCACCATTACACCTTCGTGACCGCGCGAGAGCGCGTCATCGTAGAAGGCGCGCGCCGCCGCCAGGTCGCCAGTTACCAGACGCGGAATCAGCAAATGGGAGGGCAGCGTCGCGGCCATCGCATCGAAGCGTTCGCTGCCCGGCGCAGGCACCAACTCGGCATCGTCACAGCGCAGGCAATCGAAGAAGAACACCGACAAGGGCATGCTCTCGCGCATCGCCTCGATGTCCTGAACGCGTCCAAAGCGGCGCATCGTGTCCTGGAAGGCGTACGGCGCGCTGCCGCGCTTGAGCGCGATCGCCTCGCCGTCGAGGATGAGCGTGTGTGCGGACGATTGCATTACCGCGGTGACGATCTCCGGCGCCGCGGCGGTGACGTCGTTGCCGGTGCGCGAATAGATGCGGACCTCGTCGCCATGCTTGTGAACCTGCACGCGCGCGCCGTCCATCTTCCATTCCAGCGCCGCTATGGGAATGCGCGCCATGGCATCGTCGATGTCGGCGGCGGGCTGCGCCAGCATCGGCGAGAGCGGCTGGAACAACGCGATGCTGAAACGGCCGAGGCCGGCTGCGCCTTCGCTGAGGGCGACCGAAGCGACGCGCGCAATGCCGCCTGCGATCATCGCGGCTCGACGCACCGCATCCGCCGGCAGCGCGGCCGCCGCGGCGACCGCCTCGATCATCAGGCCTTCGAGCGCGCCCTGACGCAACTCGCCGACCAGTAAGCGCGCGAGGAATGACTGCTCGTCTGCGGTGGCCGCGGAGAACAGGGCCGCCAACAGCCGCGCGCGCTCGATGGCGGAGCCCTTGCCGCTGGTCGTTGCGACGCGCTCCAGGCACGCGTCGACGTCGGTCAGCGTGAGCTTTGGATCGGTGGTCGGAGACGATCGTGCATCGCGCAGCGCCGCCCACCCGATCCCCGTGCGCGCCTGACGCACGTTGCCGGCCAGATACGAGACCGCGATGTCGGTCTCGTCCGGTGCGAGCCCGCGCAGCAAGTCGGCGATGAGCGCGATCTTGGCGCGGCGTCCGGATTGCCCGCCGACATGCTGCGAGGTATCGACGAGCCTGGCGAGCAGGGTTGGCATGGGAGCGATAAGGGCGAAACAGTGGCGCGCGTCGGTGGCGGGAAGGCGCGCCTGCTCCTATAGTGTAGATCGCCATGGCAAACCCGGACGGCAGCACCGTGACTTTCCTGTTCACCGACGTCGAGGGCAGCACGCGGCTGTGGGAGCAAAGCCCCGTGCAGATGGGTCCCGCGCTGGCGCGACACGACGCGTTGCTGCGAGACGCCATCGCGCGCCATCGCGGAACGGTATTCGCGACCGGTGGCGACGGTTTCGGCGCCGCCTTCGCAACGGCGGGAGACGCTGCTGCGGCCGCGCTCGAGGCGCAGCAGTCGGTGCTGTCCGAGCCGTGGCCTGCGCCGATCGCGATCAAGGTGCGCATGGCGCTGCACACCGGCGTCGCCGAAGTGCGCGGCACCGACTACTTCGGCCCGTCGCTCAATCGTGTGGCGCGCCTGCTGGCGATCGGACATGGCAATCAGGTTCTGATCTCGGAAGCGGCGGCCGACGCGCTGCAGGGAGCGGTGCCGCATGGAGCGTCGATGCCGCATCGAGCGTCGATGCCGCATGGCGCGTCGCTGCAGGATCGCGGACGCCACCGACTGAAGGACCTGCAGGAGGCCGAGCAGGTGTTCCAGCTCTGCCATGCGGATCTGCCGAGGGAGCTTCCGCCGCTGCGCTCGCTGTCGACTCACCCGAACAATCTTCCGCAGCAGCTCACCAGCTTTATCGGCCGCGAGAAGGAGATCGTCGACGTCAAGGCGCTGATGACGTCGGGGCGACTGGTGACGCTCACCGGCTCGGGCGGTTGCGGCAAGACGCGACTGGCGGTGCAGGTCGCTGCCGACGCGCTCGAGTCCTATCCCGACGGTGCGTGGATGGTCGAGCTCGCCGCGCTTGCCGATCCCGCGCTGGTGACGCAAACGGTGGCCAACGAGCTGGGACTCAAGGAGTCGCGCGGCAAGACCATCGAGCAGAGCCTGGTGGAGCATCTTTCGTCGCGGCGCGCGCTGCTCGTGCTCGACAACGCCGAGCACCTGCTCGCCGAATGCGCGCAGCTCGCCGACACGCTGCTGCGGCGCTGCGCGAAGGTGGCGCTGCTGGTGAGCAGCCGCGAGGGCCTTTCCATCGCCGGCGAGGCGACGTACCGAGTGCCGTCGCTTCCCATGCCCGACCCTAAGCAGGACAAGACGCCGGAGCAGGTCGGGCGCTTCGAATCGACGCGACTGTTCGTCGAGCGTGCGCGCCTGCATGCGCCCGGCTTCGAGGTGACCGCGCAGAACGCGGTTACGCTGGCGTCGATCTGCTCGCGACTGGACGGCATTCCGCTGGCGATCGAACTGGCGGCGGCACGCATGCGCTCGATGTCCATCGACGAGCTCAACAAGCGGCTCGACCAGCGCTTCCGGCTGCTCTCGGGCGGATCGCGCACCGCGCTGCCGCGGCAGCAGACGCTGCGCTCGCTCATCGACTGGAGCTACGACCTGCTGAAGGTGAGCGAGCAGGCGCTGCTGTGCAGGCTCGCGATTTTCGTCGGCGGCTGGACACTGGAGGCGGCCGAAAGCGTCTGCAGCGGTGACGGCGTCGACGAAGCCGCGATGCTGGACGTGCTCACCTCGCTGGTCGACAAGAGTCTGGTTCAGATCGAGGAGGGCGACACCGGCACGCGCTATCGCCTGCTTGAAACCGTGCGCCAGTACGCGCGCGACCGCCTGCTCGAGCGCGGCGATGGCGCGCAATGGCGCGATCGTCACCTTGCGTACTTCGTCGCCGCTGCGGAGGCGACGGAGCCGCTTCTTACCGGCGTGGATCAGCGCTCGCAGCTCGACTCGCTCGAGGCCGAGCACGACAATCTGCGCGCCGCGCTGACCTGGAGCTGCGTCGAAAGCGGTGACACCGTCGCCGGCGCACGGCTGGCTGCGGCGCTGCATTGGTTCTGGTTCGTGCGTGGATACCTCGGCGAAGGACGTGCGTGGTTCGTCGCGCTGCTCGCTGCGCTGCCGGTAACGGAAGCGCACTCGGGTTTGCGCGCCAAGGCGCTGATCGGTGCCGGCGAGCTCGTGCGGCAGCAAGGCGAATACGCCGCGGCGCGTGTATTGTTCCTGGAAAGCCTGGATATCTCGAAGCGACTCGGCGACGATCGCGGCGTCGCCGCCGCGCAGGTGAACATCGGCCTGGTCGATTACCACCTTGGAGACTACGACGGAGCGCGCGTGCTGCTCGACCAAAGCACCGCCGCGCAGCGCGCATTGGGTGACCAAGCGGGGCTGGCGTTTTCCCTGAATACTCTGGGCATGTTGCGCGCCGAGCAGGGCGCCTATGCGCAGACGCGCACGCTGTACGAGGAAAGTCTCGCCATACGTCGCCAGCTCGGTGACCACCAGGGCATCGGGCAGCTGCTCAATAACCTCGCCATCATCGCCTCGCACCAGGGCGATTTCGTGCGCGCCCGGGGGTTGTACGAAGAAGGATTGGCGATCCGCCGTGAGCTCCGCGATAAGCGCGGAATCGCGCTGATGCTCAATAATATGGCCATGGCTGCTGCACAGCAGGGCGATCCCTCCGGTTACGAGATGTTCGAGGAGGCACTGGTCGCGTTCCGCGAGCTGGGCGATCAGCGCGGCATTGCGCTTTCTCTGACCAATCTCGGAAGCGTCGCCCACGAGCAAGGCAACAACACGCTGGCGTGCAGGCGGCTCGAGGAAGCCATTACCGTTCACCGCACCTCGGGCGACCGCCAGGGCAGCGCAATGTCGCTGATCGCATTGGCGCACGTCGTCGCCGATATGAGCGACCCGGCCAGGTCGCGTGCGCTATACGCCGAGAGCCTGGCGATCGTGCGCGCACTGGGAGATCGGCGCTCCATTGCGGAAGCGCTGGAGGGGCTTGCGCGCGCAGCGCTTTCGCTGAAAGACGCGCTGTGCGCCGCGCGTATCTGGGGCGCGGCCGCGCGCCTGCGCGAAGAGATCGGCGCGCCACTGCATGCAGGCGAGTTGCCGCGCTACCAGGCCGTGGTCGCCACGGCGCGCGCGTCGTGCGAAGCTGCCGCGTTCGATGCCGCATGGCAGGCAGGACGCGCCGAGCCGCTCGAGCAGGCCATGGACGCGGCGCTGGCACGCGGGTAGACGCCACGCCGGTTTCGCCCCCGGATTCGCGGGTTTCGTCGCAATCTGCCCGGTCTGCGCGTCGAGTGGGTAATCTCGCGGCAAAAGACACCGACGCGGCGCGGGGGCTATCATTCCTCGCGTTCGAGCCCACCCCGCGACCTTTGGGGTAAGAGCCTTGGAATACGGTCCATGAAATACCGCCCATGACACCCCTAGCTGGCAGCACTGCCGACTCTCCCTCACCCGCCGCCGCCCTCGGTGGCGGCGCAAACCCGGCCTCGGCCGACCCGCTCGCGAAGGTCCGCGGACGCCTGCAGGCGCTCGCGCGCGAGCTCACCTGGAAGCGCGTCGCCGTCTTCGCGGCCGTCATCGGCGTCATGGCGCTCGGCAACAAGGCTTCGCTCATCACGCTGCGCGACGGCCACGACATCCTCACGACCCTTGCGCGGTTCGCCAAGACCTACGCGTCGGTCTTCGCGCAATTCGCGCCGGTGTTCGTCGCGGTGTTTTTCGTCGAAAGCCGGCCGCCGGCGTCGACGCGCTCGCGCATCGTCCGGCTGGTGTGGGCTGTCATGCTGGGAGTGCTGGCCGGATGTGCGCTGCACGCACTGGTGGTGCGTGTGCTCGACCCCGGGCTGCTTGCGCTATGGCATGCCGAGTCGGGTTCGAAATCCGATCCGATGGTGTCGGTGCGCCGCTACGCCGGATACCTTTTCCTCAGCTCGCTGATGGCAGGGTTGGCCACTGCCTTCTACTTTTTCTTCAAGCGCGATGCGCAGGCGGCGCAGGCGCTGCACCAAGGACGCCTCGAGCAGGACGAGATCGAGTGCGAGTACGCCGAAGCGAAACTGGCCGTCATGCAGGCACAGATCGAACCGCACTTCATTTTCAATACGCTCGCCAGCGTGCGTCGCCTGTACCAGACCGATCACGCTTCCGGGCGCACAATGCTCGAGCATCTGTCGCGCTACCTCACCGCCTCGCTGTCGCGCATGCGCGAAGCGAGCTCGACGCTGGGTCGCGAGCTCGCGCTCGTCACCGCCTATCTCAACGTCCAGAAAATCCGCATGGCATCGCGGCTTGATTTTCGAATGGACGTTGCGCCCGCGCTGCAGTCGGTGGCGATTCCACCGATGATGCTCACGACGCTGGTCGAGAACGCGGTCATCCACGGCCTTGGCCCGTTACCGGACGGGGGTCGCATCGTCATCAGCGCTCGTACCAAGGGCGGCAAGCTTCTGCTCGAGGTGGCCGACAGCGGCCGCGGACTCGAGGAGACGTGGGGCGTCGGCGTCGGGCTGGCCAACATCAGCGCGCGGCTGCACTCGGAATTCGGTGGGGAGGCCAGCCTCGAGTTGTCGGAGAACCCGGGGGGCGGCGTCGTCGCAGCCATTGCGATTCCGATGATGGCCCCTGTGGAGGCGCTGCCTGCGTGACGCGCGCACTGCCGGTATGACGCGCGCGCTGGCGCGGGGGGGCGATGGTCGCCTGGTCTGGCGCCCCGTCTCCAGCCCGCTCGAATTCGTGCGTGCATCGTGGCGCGGGCTGGAGCTGCGTCAACTCCGCTTCGCACTGCTGGTCGGGCTCGGGATCGGCACGCTGCAGGGAATCGGCGCGGCGCTGACGCAGACCGACCTCGCATGGTGGCAAAGCCTGCTGGCCTGCGCGTATCCCGGTGCGGTGCTCGGTGTGATCTGGCGCTTCTGCGTCGCGCTGGCTGACCATACGCGCACGGTGCATTCTCGCCGCTGGATCCCATACGTGATCGCTGGCGTGACCGCGGCACTGATCAGCATGACGATCGACATGGCGACCACGCCCGCGTTCGCGCCGCTCGACGGCGTTTATCTGTTCGGATGGGAGGCATTGCGACACCACACGCTCGAGCTCTGGTGGTCCAACCTGCCGGGGCTCTGCCTGGCAAGTTCATTCGCGGCACTTGCCTACCTTCATTTCGGTGAGGCGCGGCTGCGCGCCGAGAAGCTGCGCTCAGTGCAGCTGGAGCGCGCCAGGCTGGCGCGGCACACGCACGAGTCGCGGCTGCTGGCGACGCAGGCGCGCGTCGACCCGGAGTTCCTGTTCGATTCGCTCGAGCGCGTGCGCGATCTCTACGAGCACGATCCGGCGACTGCGGAGCGCATGCTCGACGACCTGATCGTCTATCTCCGCGCCGCGCTACCCAGCCTCGCCGAATCGACGTCAACCTTGCGCACCGAGTTCGCCATCGCCGGAGCGTGGCTGGACATCATGCAGATCCGGCTCGGTGGACGGCTGTCGTTCGCCGTTGCCGATCCGGTACGCTGGCGCGAGGCGCGCATGCCGCCGATGGTCTTGCTGCCGCTGGTCGAGCATGCGATCGAAGACGTCGCGATCGCCACGCACAGGAGCGTGCGTATCGACATTGCGGCGTCGGTGACGCGCGACCGGTTGCGCGTGGTCATCTCGGCGTCCACCGAGGTGTTCCTGATGGGACAGGATGCCGACGCCAACCGGCGCATCGGCGAGCGCCTGCGAACGGTGTACGGCAGCGAGGCGACGCTCGTCTTCCGAGCGCGCGACGGCGGCGGCAGCCAGGCCATACTCGAGATACCCCATGAGCTCCCCGAACGCCATCATCGCTGAGGACGAAGCTGTGCTGCGCGACGAGTTGCGTGCGCGGCTCGCGGAGCTGTGGCCCGAGCTCTCGATCAGCGCCGAAGCGCCCGACGGTCTCGCCGCAGTTCGCGCCTTCAACGAGCACGCGCCGGATATCCTGTTTCTCGACGTGCAGATACCGGGGATGACCGGGCTCGAAGTGGCGCGACTGGCAAGCGGCAAATGCCACGTAGTGTTCGTCACCGCATTCGATACGCACGCCGTGGCCGCCTTCGAGCAGGGGGCGGTCGACTACGTGATGAAGCCATTCTCGTCGGCGCGGCTCGCCGAGACGGTGGTCCGGCTCAAGGACCGGCTTCGTCATCAGCCCGCGAAGCTCGACGGCGTGCTCAACCAGTTGGGTACCAGGGCACGACAGGGCGACCACCTGCGCTGGGTCACCGCATCGCAGGGCAACACGCTGTCGGTGATCACCGTCGAGCAGATCTGCTATTTCCGTGCCGACAACAAATACACGATGGTCGTCACCGCGGATAAGGAAGCGGTCATTCGCCGACCGATCAAGGAGCTCGCCGAGGCGGTCGATCCGAACGTCTTCTGGCAGATCCATCGCTCGACGCTGGTCAACATCAACGCCATCGCCGGGGTGACGCGTGACTTTCGCGGTCACCTGAACGTCCGGCTCAGGCAGCGCACCGAGACGCTGCCGGTGAGCGAGTCGTACGCGCACCTGTTCAAGCAGATGTAGCGCGCGCTGCTACCGCCTGTCGACCTGCGGGACGTCGCCGATGCTGGCCAGTCGAGCGACGAGCGGGACGGATCTGCCGCACCGGCGGCAGTTCCCCGGTCAGCACCCCGCGACGCACTTGCCTGTGCCGTCGAACTCCATAGTCTTCCCGCTCAGCGCCGGATACACCGGGCGTCCTTTCACCAGCGCCACGAATTCGGCGGTGCGCGAGCCCTGGCGCAGCTTGCCGCCCTCGGTTGCGGCTTCGTTGACGTGCGAGACGATGACCGACGTCGGTTGGACGAGCGTATTGACGACATGCGCGGCGCCTTCCGCCGACAGCGCACTCAGGCCGTAGTTGATCTCCATTAGGTTGGCCTTGTAATAATCGCGCGCCACGGTTTGCATCTCGGCGTGGATACCGGTGTCGCCGGTAAGGTACGCGACCAGCCCGTTGGAGAAGCGAATGATGTAGCCGCCCGGGGGGCCGAGGGCGATGCTCACATTGTCGGCCTCGAGCGCCTTGCGCGCAGGCTCGCTCAGCAACGCCAGCGGTACGGTGTTGTCGTGCGCGGCCGGAACGAGCACCACTTGCACG
Source organism: Betaproteobacteria bacterium (assembly GCA_040005035.1). Classification (GTDB taxonomy): domain Bacteria; phylum Pseudomonadota; class Gammaproteobacteria; order Burkholderiales; family Casimicrobiaceae; genus PALSA-1003. Next base: position 11,703 of record JBDTZQ010000073.1, read on the forward strand.
GGCTTCGCGGTCGCCGATGCCTTGACCGTGCGCGCACCGCCGGTCTGCACGGTGGCCAGACACGGCGCGGTCAGGGGCGCGATGATGTCGCCGCCGGTCAGCGAGCACGCGGTCGTGGGCTTGCCCTTGATCGTCTCGACCTTGCGGCCGATAAAGTTGGCGAGCGGTATGACCATCACCACCGCGGCGTTCTTCGCCGCGACGATCTCGGCGGTCGTCGAGTTGGGCAGCGCCGACACGACCGGCACGTTGTCGCATGTGCCTTCGCCGAGTGCCTTGAGCTTCGAGTCGCCCAGGTGGTCGCCGTGCGCGTGGCTCAGGATGACGACGTCGATCCTGCCCAGGCGCGCATCGTCGCCGCCGAGCACCGATTGCCCCGCGTCGTAGAGGATGCGCACCCCGGTCGGGTCTTCGAAGATGGTCGCGCGGTCGCGCGCGCAGAGCTCGCCGACGTGCGAGCCGAGCGGCGTGACCTTTACGTTCTGCGCGTAGGCGGTGCAGCCGAGCGCGCTTGCGAGCACGAGGATCAAATGAGCCAGCAGGGTCCGCATGTGTTCTCCTTGTCGGGCGATGTCGGAAGGTGCACCGGTGAGAGGTTGCAGAAGGTGCAGTCAGCATACAAACGGGGCGGCGACATTATTCCCTTTCGGATTGCAAAGTGCGCCGCCACCCACCATAATGACAATGGCATTGCGTGCCTCCGTGTTCCCGCCCGAAAGAGGTCCCTCGCATGAATTTTTTCCACCGCTCTCATCGTCGCTATGGCGCTCGGCTGACGATCCCAGGTCTGGCGCTGGTCGCCTTCACCATCACGCTCGCATCCGCCGCGCTGGCGCAGGGCTTCCGCAATGGAGTGGAGGACGCGCTCGGAGGACTGTATCGCGAGAATCCCTATGCGCAACGCCTCGATGACGGGAAATCGCCGCACGACAGCTCGCCGATCGGAATGATGCGGCATTGGAACGAGATGGCCATCAACGCCAGCGGGCTCGACCACACTCCGGTGGCCAGTGGAGAACCGCGCGTATTCGGCGAGCAGTTAGGCCCCGCGCGATCGAGCCGCGCGATGGCTATCGTGCATATCGCCATGTTCGACGCAGTCAACGCGATCGCCAGACGCTATCGCAGCTACACCGGTCTTACCGCGGCGCCGCCTGAAACTTCGATGGAGGCAGCCATTGCGCAGGCGGCGCACGATACGCTGGTCGTTTTGTTTCCCTCGCAGAAGCCGGCCTTTGACGACGAGCTCGCGCGAGATCTGGGCGCGCTCCGTGGCCGACGCCCCATCGCGCTGGGCATCGACCTCGGGCAGCGCGCAGCGGCGGCGATCCTTGCGTTGCGCGCTGCGGATGGATCGGCACTCGCCGAACCTCGTGTCGGCATCGAGTTTGTGACTGGCCGCGATCCTGGAGATTGGCGGCAGGATCCCGTGAGCCGGATCCCGATTGCGCTTGGCGCGTATTGGGACGAAGTAAGACCTTTCGTGATGGCGAGCAGCACGCAGTTTCGCGCGCCGCCGCCGCCCGCGCTGGAGTCCGCCGAGTATGCCCGCGCCTTCGCCGAAGTGAAGGCGCTCGGCGGTGACGGCATCACGACGCGGACCGTCCGCACTTCCGAGCAGACCGACATTGGAATTTTCTGGGCGTACGACGGCATGCCGAGCCTGTGCGCGCCGCCGCGCCTGTACAACCAGATCGCTATGCAAATCGCCGCGCGCATGGATACGGACGTTGTCGCATTGTCGCGGTTGCTTGCGCTCGTCAATACCGCAATGGCCGACGCCGGCATCGCGATCTGGGAGTCCAAGTTTTACTACCAGCTCTGGCGACCGGTGACCGGCATTCGTGAGGCCGACGCCAACGCCGCGTTGTCTCTCCCCGGTGATGGTAACCCGGCGACCGTCGCCGACCTCACCTTCATGCCATTGGGCGCCCCGGCCAGCAACCTGACCGGGCCAAACTTCACGCCGCCTTTCCCTGCGTATCCCTCGGGTCATGCCGGCTTCGGGGGTGCGTTGTTCCAGACGCTGCGCCGCTTCTATAATCGCGACCGGATTGCGTTCAGATTCGTTTCCGACGAATTCAACGGCGTCACGCTCGATCGCGAGGGCAACATCCGCCCGCTGAAGGCGCGACAGTTCGCGTCGTTGTCCGAGGCCGAGGAAGAAAACGGTCAGAGCCGCATCTATCTAGGCATCCATTGGGCGTTCGACAAGAGCGAAGGCATCGCACAGGGCCGGCGCGTGGCCGACTTCGTCTTCGACCGCGCGTTCCTGCCCTTGAATCGTTGAGGTCATCGAGAGCTGCTGTGGCTGAGACGAGCTTTCGCTCGGGCGCCGGAGCTTGGACTTTTCGAGCGCGATCCACTCGTCGATGCGATAGCTCGAGCAACGTTGATGTTTCTGCGCATTGGCGGTACTGCACAACGCTGCCGCCATTAACGCCAGCAGGCTG
>JBDTZQ010000205.1:0-4148 GCA_040005035.1 Betaproteobacteria bacterium
GAACGGCTTGTAATCGCCGGGCGTGCAGACGCGCAGCGCCCCGCCCTTCTGGATCGCATCCAGGCGTGAATCCTGCGCGTGGACCGCGCCGGCAAAGACGGTGGCGAAGGCGGTGGCGAGTGCAGTGGCGCAGGCGACGGTCGGCAGTCGGACGCTGTGGGTCGTTTTGAGCATGGCGTTTCCCCGGTGAACGGCGGCAATGATTGCAGGCGGATTATAGCGACGCATCCCCCAATGCCGTATGCTGCGGCCACAGGCGGCGGCGCACCTTGCGCGCGGCGCCGGCGTCCCCATCTAGCGGATGCCACAACTGGATGGAGAAAATGATGCGATCCACCCCGATGCTGATGCTGGCGGCGCTCGCCGCCCTGACGTTGCCGCTCAACGACGCCGCCGAAGCGAGGCGCATGGGCGGCGGCGGGAATCTCGGCGCCCAGCGAAGCGTGACGCCGCAGCGCGCCACGCCGGCGCAGTCCCCGCAGGGCAATGCGAATCCATCGACGCCGCCTGCGGCCACACCCGCCGCGCCCCAGTCGCCCACCGCCGCAGGCGCCCCGAAGGCCGCACCGGCGGCCACGCCTGCAGCGGCGCCCAGCGGCATGTCGCGCTGGCTCGGGCCGATCGCCGGCATCGCCGCCGGCCTGGGCCTCGCCGCGCTCTTGTCGCACTTCGGCCTGTCAGAAGGCTTCGGCTCGCTGCTCCTGCTGGCGCTCGCCGTGTTCGCGGGCGTGTTCCTGATCCGGATGTTCCTCCGCCGGCGATCGCGAGCCACCGCGCCGCTCGAATATTCCGGCGCCGGCGCGGGGGCCGCGCCGGGTCCCTCCATCCAAGCGCCGTCGCCAGCGTCCACGCCGACATGGCGCATCCCTTCGCGCTCGGACCTCGATGCGGCACCGACGAGCGCTCCGGGCCCGGCGGCAGGCGCGTCGTCCTTCGGTGCAGCTCGAGGCGCCAATCCGCTGCCCGCAGGCTTCGATGCGGCGGGCTTCGCTCGCGAGGCCAAGCGCCAGTACATCGAGATCCAGCGCGCCTACGACCTTGCCGACCGCAGCGCGCTGGGCGACGTCATGACCGCGCAAATGGCCGAGCAGATCGGCCAGGAGCTCGAGTCCCGGGGCATCCACCACCCCACCGAGATCGTCAATCTCGACGCCGAGGTGCTCGACGTCGCGACCGAGGGCGACAAGCACTGGGTGAGCGTGCGCTTCACCGGCCTGGTCAAGGAAGACGGCGATCCCGTGCCGCACGCGATCGACGAGGTGTGGAACCTGAGCAAGCCTGTGTCCGGCGGATCGGGCTGGCTGCTGGCGGGAATTTCGCAGCTCGCCTGAGTTCTCGCCACGGTGCCCCTCCCGCAGAGAGGGGCACGTGGCTCATCCGCCGCTCGCGTGCCGCTCGATGCGCGGATCCGGGATCAGCCACATCATCGCGACAAGCACATAAAGCGCGCACGAAACCAGCGGCGCGACAAACGCGATCGCGATCGCCGCCGCGTAGATAACGTTCGACAGGATGCCCTTGAAGTCGATGCCCACGGCCCGGGCGAGCACCGAGTCGCTGCCCTGCTGCGCGATCAGCACGCGCTCCAGCACGTAGTACGCGAGCCCGCACATCCACAGCACGACGCCGTACATCGCGACCGGCAGCGCTGCGATGTGGTTCTCGCTCACCCAGCCGGTGACGAACGGAATGAGCGAGAGCCAGAACAGCAGGTGCAGGTTGGCCCACATCACGCGTCCGTTCACATGCGCAACGGTGTGCATCAGGTGATGGTGGTAGTTCCAGTAGATGCCGATGTAGACGAAGCTCAGCACGTAGCTCAGGAACACGGGGATCAGCGGCACCAGCGCGCTGATCTCGGTGCCGTGCGGCACCTTGAGCTCGAGCACCATGATCGTGATGATCACGGCGATCACGCCGTCGCTGAATGCCTCGAGCCGCCCTTTGCCCATCGTCGTGCTCCCTTTCGCGTGGCGCGTGCTGAGTGCCTTCTGCGCGCATTCGCGGTAAGACGCCGGGCCGCGCCGCGAAGGGCGCCATTCTCGCCTACAATGCGTGCCCCTGCCACGGCCGCGGCGCGACGCAGCACCTGCAACGCGCCGCTTCGTCGATGAACGATCCGCCTCCACCGCCTCCCGCCTCTAGTCGATCCGACGCGACTCCGGCTGCTCCCGCCGCCGCGTCGCCCGTCCACGCCCACCGCTGCCGCAATTGTGGCGCCGACGCGCCGGGCGCCTATTGCCCGGAATGCGGGCAGGAGACGCGCATTGCCATGCCTACGGTGCGCGAGCTCATGCGCGACGCCGCCGGCCGCCTCGTCGCGGTCGACGGAAGACTCTGGCGCACGCTTCGCGTGCTGCTGTTCCGGCCCGGCATGCTTACCCGCGAGTACCTGGGGGGCCGCCGCAAGCGGTACGTGCGGCCCGCCCGCTTGTTCTTCGTGATGTCGCTGTTGCTGTTCGCGACTATCCGGCTGGTGGTCGCGCCGACCAACATCATGACCATCGACGTTGCCGATGAACGTCCCGCCGCCGGTGCAGCGGATGCGACGGCCAGCAGTCCTGCCGCAGCGGACAAGGTGCCCGCTGGTGCTACGCCACCGACGGCGACCATGCACGTCGATCCGGACTTCGAAGCGCTTCTCGCGAGCTATGGAAAGTATGTCCCCGCCGACTGGCGCAAGAGCATCGCGCGCTTCCAGCATCTTTCCAGGGAAGACCAGAACGATCAGGTCTATTCAGGGCTGCTGCGCTACGCGCCCTACGGGATGGTGGTGCTGCTTCCCGCATTCGCGCTGCTGCAGTACTGGTCGTACCTGCCCGGCCGCCGCCAGCATCCGAGCCGCCCCGCACGCTATGCCGAGCATCTCGTCTACGGTGCACACCTGCACGCCTTCGCGTTCCTGATGCTGATCGCGATCATCCTGATGCCACTGCCGGCGTTGAGGTTGGCGCTGGTCGGATGGACTGTCGTCTACGCTGGCCGGGCGCGCGGCAACGTCTACGGAGGCACGTGGCGGGGCGGGCTGATCCGAAGCCTGCTGGTAGCGCTGGTGTACATTGTCCTGCTGGGGATGGTGATGGCGGCGCTGCTCGCGCTTTCGATCGCGACGCGCTGACCAGCCTCGGGGCCGACCCGCCGGTCTGCGTCGTCAGACCTTCGTCTGAGACCTCATCTGCTTGCGCATCTGCCAAAATAGGCGATGGCTGAGGCAATTCTTTCCGATTCCGCGCTGCACGTCCTCCGCCAGACCTTCGGCTACCCCGCGTTTCGCGGCGCGCAGGGCGACGTCGTCGATCACATGGTCGCCGGCGGCGACGCGCTGGTGCTCATGCCGACCGGCGCCGGCAAGTCGTTGTGCTATCAGATTCCGTCGATGGTTCGCCAGGGCACTGGCATCGTGGTTTCGCCGCTGATCGCGCTCATGCAGGACCAGGTCGCGGCGCTGACCCAGCTCGGCGTGCGCGCCGCGTTCCTCAATTCGACGCTCGATGCGGCCGCGGCGCGCGCGACCGAGCGCGCGCTGCAGGACGGATCGCTCGACCTGCTCTACGTCGCGCCGGAGCGGCTCACGACATCGCGCTTTCTCGACCTGCTCGACCGCGCGCGGCTGGCGCTGTTCGCTATCGACGAAGCGCACTGCGTGTCGCAGTGGGGCCACGATTTCCGGCCCGAGTATCTGCAGCTCTCGCTGCTGCACGAGCGCTGGCCAAATGTTCCGCGCATCGCGCTCACCGCCACCGCCGACCCGCAGACGCGCGACGAGATCATCGCGCGCCTGGCCTTGGGCGACGCGCGCGTGTTCGTGTCGAGCTTCGACCGGCCCAATATCCGCTACACCATCGTCGACCGCGGGGACGCGCGCGCGCAGCTGCTGCGCGTGATCCGCGACGAGCATCCCGACGAAGCAGGCATCGTGTATTGCCTCTCCCGGCGCAAGGTCGACGAGACCGCGGCGTGGCTCGCCGCGCAGGGCGTGAAGGCGCTGCCCTACCACGCCGGCATGGACAACGCGGCGCGTACCGCCCACCAGGCGCGATTCCAGCGAGACGACGGCATCGTCATCGTCGCCACCATCGCCTTCGGCATGGGCATCGACAAGCCCGACGTGCGCTACGTCGCGCACATGGACCTTCCGAAAAGCATCG
>JBDTZQ010000074.1:0-14054 GCA_040005035.1 Betaproteobacteria bacterium
TGTCGATCATGGCGCTCACCATCGCCACCGGCTTCGTGGTCGACGACGCCATCGTGATGATCGAGAACATCGCGCGCTACATCGAAGCCGGCGACGATCCGCTGGAAGCCGCGCTCAAGGGCTCGGAGCAGATCGGCTTCACCATCATCTCGCTGACCATCTCGCTCATCGCGGTGCTCATCCCGCTGCTGTTCATGGGCGACGTGGTCGGGCGCCTGTTCCGCGAGTTCGCGATCACGCTGGCGGTGTCGATCCTGATTTCGGCGCTCGTGTCGCTCACGCTCACGCCGATGATGTCGGCCAAGTTCCTGCGCCATACCGAAAAGGACCGGCAGAGCCGCTTCTATCGCAGGAGCGGCGAGCTCCTCGATCGCGTCATCGCGCGCTACGGCGAGATGCTCAACTGGGTGCTCGACCGCCAGCGCGCCACCCTGTTCGTCGCCGTGCTCACGCTGGTGCTGACCATCGTGCTCTACATCGTCATTCCCAAGGGCTTCTTCCCGGTGCAGGACACCGGCGCGATCCAGGGGATCACCGAGGCGCCGCAGTCGATCTCGTTCGCCGCCATGGCCGAGCGCCAGCAGGCGGTCGGCCGCGTCGTGCTCGACGATCCCGCCGTCGACAGCCTGTCGTCGTTCATTGGCGTCGACGGCACCAACACCACGCTCAACAGTGGCCGCATGCTGATCAACCTGAAGCCGCTTGCGGAGCGCGACGCCCGCGCGGACGAGGTGATCCGGCGGCTCCAGGACAAGCTCGCGAAAGTCGAAGGGATCACGCTGTACATGCAGCCGGTGCAGGACCTCACCATCGAGAACCGCGTCAGCCGGACGCAGTATCAGTTCACGCTCGAGGACCCGAATCCGCAGGAGCTCAACAGCGCGACCACGCGGCTGGTCGAGCGGCTGCGTACGATTCCGATCCTCGCCGACGTCGCCAGCGACCTGCAGACGCAGGGGCTTCAGGTCTACGTCGACATCGACCGGCCCACCGCGTCGCGGTACGGGATCACGCCGGCAGCAATCGACAACGCGCTATACAACGCGTTCGGGCAGCGCCTGGTCTCGACGATCTTCACGCAGACCAACCAGTACCGCGTGGTGCTGGAAGTCGCGCCCCAGTTCCAGTTGGGACCGGATGCTCTCGCGAACATCTACGTGCCTGCGTCGGGCGGCTCTACATCGTCGAGCTCCGGCACTGGCGCCAACGCGTCGGCGTCGCTCGCCGCGCCGGGCGCCGGGGCGGTCACGACCGGCAGCGGCGCTGCCTCGCAGGGTCCGCAGCAGGTGCCGCTGACTTCGATCGCGCGCATCAGCGAGCGCGCCTCGCCGCTGTCGATCAACCACATCGGGCAGTTTCCGGCGACGACGATCTCGTTCAACCTCGCCAAGGGCGCGTCGCTCGGCGATGCGGTCAAGGAGATCCAGTCCGCCGCCAAGGCGCTCGACCTGCCCGCGAGCGTGGAGATCCAGTTCCAGGGCGCGGCCGCGGCGTTCCAGGGCGCGCTCGCCAACGAGGTGTGGCTGCTGCTGGCGGCGATCGTCACCATGTACATCGTATTGGGCGTGCTCTATGAGAGCTTCATCCATCCCATCACCATTCTCTCCACGCTGCCGTCTGCGGGTGTGGGCGCATTGCTGGCGCTGATGGTGTCGGGTCACGACCTCGGCGTGATCGCGATCATCGGCATCGTGCTCCTCATCGGCATCGTGAAAAAGAACGCGATCATGATGATCGACTTCGCGCTCGACGCCGAGCGCAACGAAGGCAAGCCTCCACGCGAGGCGATCTTCCAGGCGTCGCTGCTGCGCTTCCGTCCTATCATGATGACGACCATGGCGGCGCTGCTCGGCGCGTTGCCGCTGATGATCGGCTGGGGCGTGGGCTCGGAGCTTCGTCATCCGCTGGGCATCGCGATGGTCGGCGGCCTGATCCTTTCGCAGGTGCTGACACTGTTCACCACGCCGGTGATCTATCTTGCCTTCGATGACCTGGCGCGCCGGGTGCGGCGCTGGCGCGGGATCGACGACGCCGCGCGGCCTCAACCCGCAGCGGGCGACTGAGCAGGACACGGCGTGGCGACATCCGACAATCCCGGCAAGCGCACGCGCCTGCAGGAATGGGGCGTGAATCTCTCCGCGCCGTTCATCGCGCGCCCCGTGGGTACCACGCTGCTCACGCTCGGCCTCGCGCTGGCCGGCGCTGCCGCGTTTCGCCTCCTTCCCGTGTCACCGCTTCCGCAGGTCGACTTTCCGACGATCTCGGTGCAGGCGTCGCTCCCCGGCGCGAGCCCGGAGACGATGGCGGCGACCGTCGCCACGCCGCTCGAGCGCTCGCTGGGACGCATTGCCGGAGTCACCGAGATGACATCGAGCAGCTCGCTTGGGTCGACCCGGGTGACGCTGCAATTCGACCTCAATCGCGACATCGACGGCGCGGCGCGCGACGTGCAAGCGGCACTCAACGCGGCGCGCAGCCTTCTGCCGACGGGGCTGCCAGGCAATCCTACCTATCGCAAGGTCAACCCCGCAGACGCGCCGATCATGATCCTGGCGCTCACCTCCGATACGATGACCAAGGGCGAGATGTACGACGCCGCGTCCACTGTCATTGCGCAAAAGTTGTCGCAGCTCTCCGGAGTCGGGCAGGTGCAGGTGGGAGGCAGCTCGTTGCCGGCGGTGCGCGTCGAGCTCAACCCGCAGGCACTGTATAAATACGGCATCGGCTTCGAACAGGTCAGAAGCGTCCTGTCCGCCACCAACGCCAACCGGCCGAAGGGATCGGTCGAGGACGGCGATCGCCACTGGCAGATCTACGCCAACGACCAGGCAACCAAAGCCGCCGACTATCTGCCGCTGGTCGTCGCGTATCGCAACGGCGCCGCCGTGCGCCTCACCGACTTGGGCGAGGTCGTCGATTCGGTGCAGGACCTGCGCAACGCGGGATCGTCCAACGGCAAGCCGTCGGTGCTGGTCATCATCAGCCGCCAGCCCAACGCCAACATCATCGAGACCGTCGATCAGATCAGCGCGCTGATGCCGCAGCTGCGCGCGTCGATTCCTAGCGCGATCAACCTCGACGTGGTGATGGAGCGCACCACCACCATCCGCGCGTCGCTGCGGGACGTCGAGCGCACGCTGATCATCGCCGTGTTCCTGGTCGTGCTGGTGGTGTTCGCGTTCCTGCGCAACTGGCGCGCGACCATCATTCCGAGCGTCGCAGTGCCGGTGTCGCTGGTCGCCACGTTCAGCGCGATGTACGTGTTCGGGTTCAGTCTCAACAACCTGTCGCTGATGGCGCTGACGATCGCCACTGGCTTCGTCGTCGACGACGCGATCGTCGTTCTCGAGAACGTATCACGGCACATCGAGCGCGGCATGTCGCCGATGCAGGCCTCGCTGCTCGGAGCGCGCGAGGTCGGTTTCACGGTGCTGTCGATGAGCCTCTCGCTGATCGCGGTGTTCATCCCGATCCTGCTCATGGGCGGAATCGTCGGCCGCTACTTCCGCGAGTTCGCGATCACGCTGTCGGTGGCGATCCTCATCTCGCTGGTGCTGTCGCTCACCATGACACCGATGATGTGCTCGCGCCTGCTGCGCCCCGAGCGGGAGATGAAGCGCCGCCGCTGGCTCGACTGGAGCGAGCGCGGCTTCGACGCCATGCGCAACGGCTACCAGCGCAGCCTCACATGGGCGCTCGACAACGGCCCGCTGATGATGGTGATCCTGCTCATCACGGTGTGCTTAAACGTCTATCTCTACGTGAGCATCCCCAAGGGCTTCTTTCCGCAGCAGGACACGGGACGTCTGACCGGATTCATCCAGGCCGACCAGAGCATCTCCTTCCAGGCAATGCAGCCCAAGCTCGACAGCTTCGTCTCCATCGTGCGCTCCGATCCGGCGGTGGAGAGCGTGGTCGCGTTCACCGGCGGCGCGCAGCGCAACACGGGGTTCATGTTCGTGTCCCTCAAGCCGCTGTCGGGGCGCAAGGACAGCGTCGACCAGATCATCGCGCGGCTTCGAGTGAAGCTCGCCAAGGAGCCGGGTGCAAGCCTGTTCCTGAATCCGGTCCAGGACATCCGCGTCGGCGGACGCCAATCCAACGCCACGTACCAGTACACGCTGCAGGCAGACGATCTGGCCGAGCTCCGCGCGTGGGAACCCAGGATCCGCGCCGCGATGAGCAACCTGCCCGAGCTCGCCGACGTCAACACCGACTCGCAGGACAAGGGCCTGCAAACTTCATTGGTGATCGATCGCGATGCCGCGGCGCGGCTGCGCGTCTCACCGTCGCAGATCGACACCGCGCTCAACGACGCGTTCGGACAGCGCCAGGTGTCGACGATCTACTCGGTGCTCAACCAGTACCACGTGGTGATGGAGGCGGCGCCGGAATACTGGCAGTCCCCCGATTCGCTCAACGACGTGTACGTAACCTCCTCGACCGGCGCGCAGGTTCCGCTGGCGGCGATCGCGCACTACGCGCCGACCAACACCGCGCTGGGCGTGAACCACCAGTCGCAGTTCGTCGCGAGCACGATCTCGTTCAATCTGCCGATCGGCGTATCGCTCGGCCAGGCGACGCTGGCGATCGACGACGCGCTCAATCGCATCGGTGTGCCGTCGACCATACGCGGCAGCTTCCAGGGGACGGCGCGGGCGTTCCAGGATTCGCTTAACAGCCAGCCGGTGTTGATCCTGGCGGCGCTGCTCACCGTGTACATCGTGCTAGGCGTGCTCTACGAGAGCTACATCCATCCGATCACGATCCTGTCGACACTGCCTTCCGCGGGCGTCGGCGCGCTGCTCGCGCTCAAGCTCTTCAACACCGAGTTCAGCGTCATCGCGTTGATCGGCGTGATCCTGCTCATCGGCATCGTCAAGAAAAACGCGATCATGATGATCGATTTCGCTCTCGACGCGCAGCGCCAGCATGGACGCAGCACCCACGACGCGATCTTCGAGGCGTGCGTGCTGCGCTTCCGGCCGATCATGATGACGACCATGGCGGCGCTGCTCGCCGCGATCCCGCTCGCGCTCGGGACGGGCGATGGCGCCGAGATGCGCCGCCCGCTGGGCATTTCCATCGTCGGCGGACTGATCGTGAGCCAGATCCTCACGCTCTACACCACGCCCGTGGTGTATCTCTACCTCGATCGCGCGAGCCGATGGGCTCGGCGCCGCTTCACGCGACGGGCTCCGACGGCGGGTACCGCTCAGGGCTCGGCAGCATGAGCGCGCTCCGCGCAATGTCGTCGATGCAGCGGCTCTGCGTCGTCGGCGCACTCGTCCTCGCGCTCGCCGGTTGCATGCTTGGGCCGGACTACTCGCGACCTGTCTCACCCGCCGCGCCCGCGTACAAGGAGCTCGTCGACTGGAAGCCCGCGCAGCCGCAGGACGCGATACCGCGCGGCAAATGGTGGGAAATCTACGCCGACGCCGACCTCAACGCGCTCGAGGAGCAGGTCGACATCTCCAACTTCAACCTGCAGGCGGCCGCCGCGCGGGTGCGCGAGGCGGATGCGGTCACGCAGGCGGCGCGCGCCGCGTTGTTTCCAACGCTGGACCTTGGCTTCGGAGCGACCCGCGCCAAGTCGCAGATAGGCTCCAACAGCAGCGGCACCGCGCGATCGATCAACAACAGCTACAACGTCGCGCTGACCGCCGGCTGGGAGATCGACCTGTGGGGGCGCATCCGCCGCAACATCGAGTCGAGCCAGGCGAGCGCGCAGGCGAGCGTCGCCGACCTGGAATCGGCGCGGTTGTCGGCGCAGGCGCTGCTGGCGCAGGACTACTGGCTGCTGCGCGTCGCCGATGCCGAGATCGCGCTGCTCGACGAGGCGGTCGCCGCCTACGACAGGTCGCTGACGCTGACCCAGAACCAGTACAGCGCCGGCACCGTCAGCCGCAACGACGTCGTGCAGGCGCTAGCGCAGCTCAAGTCGGCGCAGGCGCAGGCGCTGGACGCGCAGGTGCAGCGCGCGCAGCTCGAGCACGCGATCGCGCTGCTCGTCGGCAAGGCGCCGTCCGAGCTGACCATTGCCCGTACGTCGCCCAACTGGACGTTTCCGGTCGTTCCGCCGGGCTTGCCGTCGCAGCTGCTCGAGCGCCGTCCCGACATCGCGTCGGCCGAGCGCAACGTCGCCGCCGCGAACGCGCAGATTGGCGTCGCCGAGGCCGCGTTCTTCCCGGCGCTTACGTTGTCCGGCACCGGCGGATTCCAGAGCTCGAGTATCTCGCGCCTGCTGTCGCTGTCGAACCAGTACTGGGCGATCGGCGCGGCGGTCGCGCAATCGGTCTTCGATGCCGGCCTGCGCAGCGCGCAGAAGGACCAGGCGGTCGCGGCGTACGATGCCACCGTCGCGACGTATCGCCAGACGGTCCTTCAAGGCTTCCAGGAAGTCGAGGACAATCTGGTCGCGCTGCGCATCCTCGAGCAGGAAGCGCTCGTGCAGGAGGAGGCCGTGAGCGCGGCGCGCCAGACGGTGACCATTACCAACAACCAGTATCGCGCGGGCATCACCACCTATCTCGCGGTGGTGGTGGTACAGAACGCGGCGCTCAACGGCGAGCGCACGGCGCTGGCCATCCGCGGCCGCCGGCTCTCCGCGAGCGTCGGACTGATCAAGGCGCTGGGCGGGGGCTGGGACGCATCGCAGCTCGCGCAGGCGCCGCGCTAGGCGCGTCGAGGCTGGCGTGGCATCAGTCGGCGCGCGTCGTCGTCGCGTCTCCCGCACTGCCGGCTGCGGCTAACGCCGTCATCTGTTCGATCAGCGCCGCGACCAGCGTCGACTCGCGCTTGTAGAATCCCTCGGTATGGAAGGTCTCCTCCAGCGCGAACAGTTCGTAGTCCAGGTGGTGACAAAGCTCGTGGATGAGCGTGCGCAGGAACGTCTTGAAGGCGACGACGTTCTTTTTCTGCGCCGTGCGCATCCACACGCTGATACGCGCGAGCGTCGCGCCATCCTCGGGCTCGTAGAGTCCGTGCAGCTCGCCGCTGCCGTCGGCGAGGCGCCGCGCCAGCACGCGCACGCGAATCTTCGGGACGTGATAGCCGGCGGCGAGCCGATCGATCATGCGCTGGCACACGGTCTGTACCCCGTCGCGCTGGTCCGCTTTCAGGGCGTCGCCAAGCGCCCGCACGTCGCCACCGAGCGCGAGCCCGGCGGGAAGCCCGAGCGTGACGATCGCATCGCTCTTGCGATAGATGCGCTGGCGCGCGGCGGAAAGGTTGTCGTAGTAGGCGAAGCGCATGGTGCACTCAAGAGACAGAAAACAGGTACGGCGATCCCGGTAAGGTTGTCATTCCGAGGAGCGTCAGCGAGGTGGAATCTGCTGCACCGGCGTGCGTCAGTCGAACAGCGGATTCCTCGCGACGGTCGGAATGACATAGTCTATCGAAGCCGCACGCTCCGGTGAACGCGCGGCTGCTCCTCGCCGGGCTTGCCTTCGACGCCTCGGGTACCCCCTTTTCGCCAACCTACGGTGACGTCTATCACAGCGCCGCATCCGGGCCGGGGCAGGCGCGCCACGTGTTCCTCGCGGGCAACGACCTGCCCCGACGCTGGATGGGCGCGCACGGCTTCTGCATCGTCGAATGCGGCTTCGGCCTGGGACTCAATTTCCTGGCGACGTGGTCTGCGTGGCGTGACGACCCGAAGCGTTGCGCGAGCCTCCACTACGTCTCGATCGAGCGCCATCCGTTCCGCCGCGAAGACCTGGCGACTCTGCACGCGCGCTACCCGGAATTCGCCGGGTTATCGGCGTCGTTGCGCGCCGCGTGGCCGACGCTGGTACCGGGCGCGCATCGCCTGCATCTCGAGCACGGCGTGACCCTGACGCTGATGTTCGCCGATGCGGCGCGCGCGCTCGCCGACGTACGCGCGCGGGCTGATGCCTTCTACCTCGATGGCTTCGCGCCGGAGAAGAATCCGGACATGTGGTCGCAGCGCGTGGCCAAGTCGATGGCGCGGCTCGCCAAGCCGGGGGCGACGCTGTCGACCTGGAGCGTGGCGCGAAATGTGCGCGATGCGCTTTCGTCGGCAGGCTTCGAGCTCGAGCGCCGGCCCGGATTCGCGGCCAAGCGCGACATGCTCGCCGGCCGCTTCGTTCCACGCGGACGCAGCCGATCCGCGCGCGCTAGCGCGGAGGCGCCGGCGGAGCGACATGCGCTGGTGATCGGTGCCGGGCTCGCCGGATGCGCCGTCACCGAGCGCTTGGCAGCGCACGGCTGGCGCGTCGATCTGGTCGAGCGCGAGAGCGCCCCCGCGACCGGCGCGTCCGGCGTGCGCGCCGCGGTGTTCCAACCGCACGTGTCGCGCGACGATTGCCTGCTCTCGCGCTGGACGCGCGCGGCGTTCCTGTACACGAATGCGCAGTGGCCGCGCTTGCTCGGTGACGCGGATGCGGCGCCGTGGCGGCGCTGCGGCATGATGAAACTCGCCGACGGCGCGTCGAACGAGGAGCGCGTCGCGGACACCGCAGCGCAGCTGGGGTATCCCGGCGACTACGCACGCTATGTGCCACGCGACGCCGCGCGCGGCGTCGTCGGCGCCCACGTCGACGTGGGTGGCTGGTGGTTCGCGCACGCCGGCTACGTCGCCCCGGCCGCGATCGCGGCGCTGCAGCTCGCGCGGTCGAGTCCGGCGCTGGTCGCGCACATGCGCCGCGACGTCGTGACGCTCGAGCGCGTCGATGGGAATTGGCAAGCGCGCGATCGCGATGGCGCGATTATCGCGCGCGCACCGGTGGTCGTGCTCGCCAACGCGTCCGACGCGCTTCGACTCGCCGCGCCCGGGGTCGACGCGCTCGCGTACCCCATCCGGCGCGTGCGCGGCCAGCAGAGCTACCTTCCGTCGCCTCCCTTCGCCGCGCCGCGGGTGATCGTCGGTGGCGACGGCTACGTGCTGCCCGCCGATCATGGCGTCGCCGTCATCGGCGCGACCTACGACGTCGATCGCGACGATGTGGCGATCGACGCGGCGAGCCACGCGCAGAACCTCGATCGCGCCGAGCGGATGCTGCCGGGGAGCACCGCGCAGGTCGACATGGCGCGCGTGAGCGCCGGCATCGGCGTGCGTTGCGTCGCTCGTGATCGCATGCCGATCGTCGGCGCGATGATCGATCTCGCCGCCACGCGAGCGCGGGCAGACGCGCTGAGCGGCGCACAACTTACGCAATTGCGGCACCTGCCGCGAATGCCAGGCTCCTACGCCGCATTCGCGTACGCCTCGCGCGGCGCGACCTGGGCGCTGCTCGCCGCGGAGCTCATCGCATCACAGCTCGAAGGCATAGCGCTTCCCGTCGAGGGCGCGCTCGCCGACGCGCTCGACCCGGGGCGCTTCGCCGTCCACCAGCTGCGGCATGGCATTTTCGCGCGCTGATAGAATCGAAGAGCAATGACGACGATCATCAATCCGCACACGCGCGACCTCGGCGGCGGCTTCCAGGTGCAGCGGCTGCTGCCGTCGTTCCCCGACAAGTTGGTCGGGCCGTTCATCTTCTTCGATCACTTCGGCCCGGTCGATTTCGCCCCCGGGCAGGGGGTCGACGTGCGCCCGCATCCGCACATCGGACTGGCGACGGTCACGTACCTGTTCGACGGCTCGATGATGCATCGTGACAGCGCGGGCTCGGTGCAGCGCATCGTTCCCGGCGATGTCAATTGGATGACCGCGGGCCGCGGCATCGTGCATTCCGAGCGATCGACGCCGGAGGATCGCGCGCTTGGGCATCGGCTGCACGGATTGCAGACATGGGTGGCGCTGCCCAAAGCGCGCGAGCAGGACGCGCCATCGTTTTCCCATCATCCGCGCGCGTCGCTGCCGGAAATCGCGCGGCCGGGAGTTCGCATGCGGGTCATCGCGGGAACCGCGTTCGGGCAGCGCGCGCCGGCACAGACGTTCTCGCCGATGCTCTACGTCGCGGTGGAGATGGACGCGGGCGCCGGGCTCGACATCCCGCCGGAGCACGAGCAGCGCGCGGTCTACGCGGTGAACGGCGCGCTGTCGGTCGACAGCGCCGCCCTTCCGGAGCGGCACATGGCGGTACTGGAGCGCGACCGCTCGGCGCGCATCGAAGCATCGAGCGCGGCGCGCTGCATGCTTCTGGGTGGCGCCAAAATGGACGGGGATCGCGTGATATGGTGGAATTTCGTCGCGAGCTCGCGCGAGCTCATCGACGCAGCGTCCGAGCGCTGGCGCGCTCAGGCGTTCGACGCGGTACCCGGCGAGACCGAGTTCATCCCGCTACCGGAGCGGTAGCGCGCGCCGGCGCGCGGTCGCCCGATCCCATTCCGACCGCGGCGCGCAACGCCTCGACCTTGTCGGTCGCTTCCCAGGTGAACTCGGGCTCGTCGCGGCCGAAATGCCCGTACGCCGCGGTCTTCTGGTAGATCGGACGCAGCAGGTCGAGCATCTGGATGATGCCCTTGGGGCGCAGGTCGAAGTGGGCTGTGACGAGCTTGGCGATCTCGGCGTCGCTGACGCGCCCGGTGCCTTCGGTATACACGGTCACGTTGATCGGCTGCGCGACGCCGATGGCGTACGACAGCTGCACCTGGCACTGCCGCGCGATGCCGGCGGCAACGATGTTCTTGGCGACGTAGCGCGCGGCGTATGCCGCCGAGCGGTCGACCTTGGACGGATCCTTGCCCGAGAACGCGCCGCCGCCGTGCGGCGCCGCGCCGCCGTAGGTGTCGACGATGATCTTGCGCCCGGTGAGTCCCGCGTCGCCGTGCGGTCCGCCGATCTCGAAGCGCCCCGTCGGGTTAACCAGGAAGCGCGTGTTCGAAAGCATCTCCGGCGGCAGCACCGGCTTGACGATCTCCTCGATCACGGCTTCGGCGAGCTCGTCCTGACGATGGTTCATGCTCGGATGATGCTGCGTCGACAAGACGACGGTATCGATGCTGTGCGGCTTGCCGTCGACGTAGCGCACGGTGATCTGCGATTTCGCGTCGGGCCGCAGCCAGGGCAGGCGCCCGTCGCGGCGAACTTCGCTCTGCCTTTGCACCAGGCGGTGCGCGTAAAAGATCGGAAACGGCATCAGCGCAGGCGTCTCGTCGCACGCGAAGCCGAACATCAGCCCCTGGTCGCCCGCGCCCTGGTTCATGTACTCCTCGGACGTGCGGTCGACGCCACGCGCGATGTCCGGGGACTGCCGCCCATAGCACACCATGACGGCGCAGCCCTGCGCGTCGAAGCGAAGCTCGGGGTCGGTGTAGCCGATGCGGTGGATCGTGTCGCGCGCGATGCGCGCATAATCGTGCTTGTGGTCGGTTGTGATCTCGCCGGTCATCACGACCAGCCCGGTGGAGACCAGCGTCTCGGCGGCGACGCGCCCATGCGGATCGACCGCCAGAATCGCGTCCAGGACCGCATCGGAGATCTGGTCGGCGACCTTGTCCGGATGGCCTTCCGAAACCGATTCCGATGTGAATAGAAAATCGCTCATCGACGTCCCTGTTAGTTTTACCGCCCGGCAGTCACGGCTTGCATCGCGCCTCGCGTGACGCAGACCGGCGAAGGGTGGATTCTATCAAATTCACCATCGATGGCGTCCCAGCGCCCCCGACATGCCGTGATCGTCCCCGCGACACCTGAAGCCATCGACCGTGCGGCACGCCTTCTTCACGATGGCGCGCTCGTAGCATTTCCCACCGAGACCGTGTACGGGCTCGGCGCTGCCGCGCGCAATGAAAAGGCGCTGCGTGCGCTGTACGCCGCCAAGGGCCGGCCGGGCGAGCACCCCGTGATCGTCCATCTCGCGCTGGCCTCCGCGATGGCGCGCTGGGCGCGCCACGTGCCCTCGTTCGCCCAGACGCTTGCCGATGCATTCTGGCCGGGGCCGCTGACGCTGGTGTTGCCGCGCGCCGACCACGTCTCGCCGCTGGTCACCGGCGGGCAGGACAGCGTCGGGCTGCGCGTCCCGGCGCACCCCGTGGCGCACGCGCTGCTCGAGCGCTTCGCGGCGCTGGGCGGCGACGGTATCGCCGCCCCGTCGGCGAATCGCTTCGGACGCATCAGTGCGACGCTTGCCGAGCACGTGGACGACGAGTTCGGCGCCGATGTCGCGTTGATTCTCGATGCCGGCGCATGCGATTTCGGCATCGAATCGACGATCGTCGATTGCACCGGCGAGCATCCGGCGCTGTTGCGTCCGGGCGCCATCGCGCTCGGGGAACTCTCGCGCGTCCTGGGCCGCGTACCGGACGAGCCCGGCTGCGGCGCGCCGCGTGCGTCGGGGACGCTGGCAGCGCACTACGCACCGCGCACGCCGGCGCGGCTGGTCGCGCCCGGAGCGCTGGCGCACCTCGGCGTGGAGACGCCGCGCGCGCCGACGACAGCAATCGCGGTTCTCGCACGCAGCGTCGACCGGCCCGCCACGTTCGACGGGCACTGGCATATCGCCCCGGCGGACGCCGCAGGGTACGCGCACGATCTGTACGCCCAGCTGCGCGCGCTCGATGCCATGGGTGCGCGGGAAATCTGGATAGAAGCGCCTCCGGCGACGCCGGAATGGGCTGCGGTGCGCGACCGCCTGCAGCGCGCCACGCACGACGCGGGTCTCTGACAGGATAACGTCGCGGCAGCATTCTGGTAGGCTTCGGCCGTCCCGCGCTGTCGGATGCCGCGACGCTGCCCGCGGCGACCGCCCCGATTCCAGCGCTCTGCCGAGCGCACACTTCTATCGTTCCTCCATGACGGCGATCATCTGCGTATCGAATCTTTCCAAGACCTACGCCTCGGGCTTTCACGCGCTCAAGGACGTGAACCTGGAAATCCGGCGCGGCGAGATCTTCGCGCTGCTCGGGCCCAACGGCGCGGGCAAGACGACGCTGATCAGCATCGTGTGCGGAATCGTCAATCCGTCCTCGGGGCGCGTGGCGATCGACGGTCATGACATCATCGGCGATTATCGCGCGGCGCGTGCGCTGGTCGGACTCGTTCCGCAGGAGCTGACCACCGACGCTTTCGAGACGGTGTGGGACACGGTTTCCTTCAGCCGCGGCCTGTTCGGCAAGAAGTCGAATCCGGCGCACATCGAAGCGGTGCTGAAATCGCTGTCGCTTTGGGACAAGAAGGACAGCCGGATCATGACGCTCTCCGGCGGCATGAAGCGGCGCCTGCTCATCGCCAAGGCGCTGTCGCACGAGCCCCGCGTGCTGTTTCTCGACGAGCCGACCGCCGGCGTCGACGTGCGCCTGCGTCGCGACATGTGGGAGCTGGTGCGCTCGCTGCGCGCCACCGGCGTCACCATCATCCTGACCACGCACTACATCGACGAGGCGCAGGAAATGGCCGATCGCATCGGCGTGATCAGCAAGGGGGAGATCATCCTGGTCGAGGACAAGATCGAGCTGATGCGAAAGCTGGGCAAGAAGCAGCTTTTCCTGACGCTGGAGAATCCGCTCACCGAGGTTCCGCCAAAGCTCGCGGCGTACGGGCTCGAACTCGCCAACGAGGGAACGCAGCTCGTCTACACCTATGACGCGACCGAACTCGGCGCCGACGCCGGCGACGGGAGCCACGCTGGAGCACACCACGCCGCCCGTCGCGCCGACCTCGTCGCGCTGCTGCGCGACGTCGAGGGCGCGGGAATCGAGTTCAAGGACCTGCAGACGACACAGCGCTCGCTCGAAGACATCTTCGTCGACCTGGTGCGCGAGCACTGAGCGCGCGGCCGCCCCTTCCCCACGAAAGTCCCGGATGAACCTTCACGCAGTCCGTGCGATCTACGCCTTCGAAATGGCGCGCACCCGGCGCACGCTCATGCAGAGCATCATCTCGCCGGTCCTTTCGACGTCGCTCTACTTCGTCGTGTTCGGCTCCGCGATCGGCTCGCGCATCCCCGAGATCGACGGCGTGAGCTACGGCGCGTTCATCGTTCCCGGACTCATCATGCTGTCGCTGCTCACGCAGAGCATTTCCAACGCGTCGTTCGGGATCTACTTCCCCAAGTTCACCGGCACGATCTACGAGCTCCTGTCGGCGCCCGTGTCGTATTTCGAGATCGTGCTCGCCTACGTCGGCGCCGCCGCCACCAAGTCGATCA
>JBDTZQ010000206.1:0-4136 GCA_040005035.1 Betaproteobacteria bacterium
TCCGACTTGCCGTCGTAGCGCTTGGTCCACTCGGCGAGGATCTTGTCGCGGTTCTTCGCCGACCACGCGAAGTCGTTTTTCACCAGCAACTGCTCGTAGTTGGCCGGTACGAAGTCGAGCGGCTTGGCGACGCCCGGCATGGCGAGGACGGCAAAATTCTTGGCGAACAGCGCCATCGCGTCGGGGGTGGCCAGCCAATCCATCAACTTGCGTGCGGCGTCGACCTTCTTGGTCGTCTTCATGATGCCCGACGCTTCGAGATCCCAGCCCAGGCCTTCCTTCGGGAAAATGATGTCGATCGGCGCGCCGCCCTTCTTGGTCGTCACCGCGCGGTACTCGAAGGACACGCCGATCGGAAATTCGCCGGTGCCCGCCTCGCGGCACGGCTTCGAGCCAGAATGCGTGTAGTGGGCGACATTCTCGTGAAGCGCGTCCATGAATTTCCACGCGTCGGCTTCGCCCCACATCTGGAGCCAGCCGGCGACATCGAGGTAGCCGGTGCCCGACGACGCAGGGTTCGGCATCACGATCTTGCCCTTGTAGATCGGTTTGGTGAGGTCCTTCCAGGTTTCCGGCTTGGGCAGACCGAGCTTTGCTGCCTCGATGGTGTTGAAGCAGACTGCCGCGCCATAGACGTCCATGCCCACCCACTCGGGCGGATTCTTCGGATCGCGGTACGCCGGCGTGATCTTGTCGAGACCCTTGGGCGCGTAGCCCTGCAGCATCCCTTCGTTGGCGAACACCGCCAGGCTCGACGCCGAGGTTCCCACGACCATGTCGGCCTGGGGATTGGCCTTTTCTGCAAGCAGCTTCGCGGTGATCACGCCGGTCGAATCACGCACCCACTTGATCCCGACGTCGGGATACGCCTTGTAGAACGCCTCCTCGTACGCCTTGATCTGGTCGGTCTCGAGCGCGGTGTACACCAGGAGCTCGGTTTTCTGCGCTGCCGCCGCGCCTGACCAGAGCGCGGTTGCTGTGACGAATGCAATAGCGATCAATCGTGCCCACGACTTGCGTTCCGCGACTTGCATCTGTGTCTCCCGAGGTGAGATGGTGCCTGAAGGTCCCAGCGCGTCCCGACGAAAATGCTACGCCGGCCGCGAGTATGAAGCAACGACGATTGCAGATTGTTGACAATCTACACCCCACGGCGTCTAATCGCAAGCATGCCCCGTATCGTCGCCAAGCCCCGCGCCCTCCCGACCGCAGCGCCCGCCGCCCGCTCCGCAACGCGCCGCCCGGCCGGCGCGACCATCGCGCTGGTGCAATCGAACTCGCTGCCCATGCTGGTCCAGCGCGAACTCGAGCGCATGATCCTCTCCGGCGAGCTGGTCGCCGGCGCCAAGCTCAACGAAGCCGGCGTCGCCGATTCGCTGGGCGTGTCGCGCGGCCCCGTGCGCGAAGCGTTCCGCGCGCTGGAAGAGTCCGGGCTGGTGAGGCTGGAAAAGAATCGCGGTGTTTTCGTCCGACGCATCAGCGTGGCCGAGGCCGACGAGATCTACGAGGTGCGCGCCGCGCTCGACGAGTGGACTGGACGCAGGCTTGCGCAGAGCGCGACCCCCGATGACGTGCGCGAGTTTCGCGGGTTCATCGAGCGCATGGAGCGCGCCGCCGCGCGCAACGACGTCGATGCGTACTGGCGGCTCAACTTCGATTTCCACGATCGGCTGGTCACGCTCACCGGCAACGCCAAGCTGCTGGCGACCTACCGCCGGCTGGTCAACGAGCTCGGCCTGTTCCGGAGGCAGACGCTGGCGCACAGCGGCACGTTGCCGATTTCCACGCGCGAGCATCGCGAGATCGTCGACAAGATCGCGTCCGGAAACGCGGCGGCCGCGGGCCGCGCGCTGCACGACCACGTAATGGCGAGCCGGGAGCGCATGCTCAAGACGCACGGCGCCGTCAGCGTAGCCGGCGCGCCCCGCCTGCTCGGAGTGGTCAACGCGCGGAAGCAGCGGTGAGCGCCCCTCATACCGGTGGCCCCGTCGCGGACCTGCCACACCGCGCGCCGATCGTGGTCAACGGGCGCGACTACCGATGGCCGGAGCGCCCCGTGGTCGTGGTCTGCGTCGACGGATGCGAGCCCGACTACATCAACCAGGCGATCGAGGCCGGGGCCGCGCCGTACCTTGCGGGGTTGGACGGCAATGCCACCTGCCTCACGGCCGACTGTGTCGTGCCCTCCTTCACCAATCCCAACAACCTGTCCATCGTCACGGGCACGCCGCCGGCGGTGCATGGCATCTGCGGCAACTTCTTCTGGGACCGCGACGCCGGCGCCGAAGTGATGATGAACGACACCAAGTACCTGCGCGCGGGCACCATTCTTGCTGCTTTTGCGGATGCCGGTGCCACGGTGGCGGTGATCACGGCGAAGGACAAGCTGCGCGGACTGCTCGGGCACCGCCTGCGCGGCATCTGCTTTTCCTCCGAGAAGGCCGACTCGGTCAGCACTGCCGCCAATGGAATCGACGACGTCGTGGGACGCGTCGGCATGCCGGTGCCGTCGGTGTACAGCGCCGAATTGTCGGAATTCGTGTTCGCCGCCGGGGTCAAGATCATGGAGCGCGAGCGTCCCGACATCATGTATTTGTCCACCACAGACTACGTCCAGCACAAGGCCGCGCCCGGTACCGCGCAGGCCAACGCTTTCTACGCGATGATGGACGGGTACCTGCGCAAGCTCGATCTCCTCGGTGCAACGATCGTGCTAACCGCCGATCACGGCATGAACGCCAAGACCGACGCGTTCGGCCGCCCCAACATCGTCTACCTGCAGGATCTGCTCGACGAGTGGTACGGCGCGGGGGTGGCGCGCGTGATCCTGCCGATCACCGACCCGTACGTGGTCCACCACGGCGCGTTGGGCTCGTTCGCGACGGCGTACCTTCCGGAAGCGCGCATCGACGACGCGGTGCGGCGCATTGCGGCGCTGCCGGGCATCGAGCTGGTGCTTTCGCGCACCGACGCCTGCGCGCGTTTCGAGTTGCCGCCCGATCGCGTCGGCGACCTGGTGATCGTCGCCGAGCGCCTGACAGTCCTCGGCTCGAGCGTCGGCCGCCACGATTTGTCCGGACTCGATGTTCCACTGCGCTCGCATGGCGGCGTGTCCGAGCAGAGCGTCCCGCTGATCGCCAATCGGCCGGCGCGTGCGTTGCCGGCGGGACGGCGCTGGCGCAACTTCGACGCGTTCGATCTCGCGCTCAATTACCTGCAATGAGACCTGCAACGAGCGCCGCCGGGCCGCTCCAAGGCGCGCCCCCCCAAGGAGAAGCGGCGCGCAGCGACGCTCGGAGGGACCACGCCGACCTCGCCATGAAGCACTCGCCCGAGCGCGCACCTGCGCCCGCGCTGCGCGAAAGCATGCGGATCGCCGGCGAGCGCGTCGGCGGCGAGCGCGTGATCGAGGTTCGCAATCCATACACCGGCGCGACGGTGGGCACCGTCCCCCAGGCTTCGATTGAAGACGTGCGGCGCGCGTACGCGTTGGCCAAGCGTTTCCGTCCGACGCTGTCTCGGCACGACCGCTACCGGATCCTGCATCGCGCGGCCGAGCTGCTCGGCGAGCGGGCGCCGGCGATCTCGGATCTGATCACGGCGGAATCCGGGCTCGCCAAGAAGGACTCGCTCTACGAGGTGGGCCGCGCCCGCGACGTGTTCACCTTCGCCGGCAACGCCGCGCTGGTCGACGACGGCCAGGTATTCTCCTGCGACATCACGCCGCACGGGCGCAAGCGCAAGGTCTACACGTTGCGCGAGCCGCTGCAGGGTGTCATCACCGCGATCACGCCATTCAATCACCCGCTCAACCAGGTCGCGCACAAAATCGCGCCGTCGATCGCCTCCAACAACCGCATGGTCCTGAAACCGAGCGAGAAGACGCCGCTCACTGCGTTGTTGCTCGCCGACCTGCTCTACGAGGCCGGCCTGCCGCCGCCGATGTTCTCAGTCGTCACCGGCGATCCGCGCGAGATCGCCGACGAAATGCTCACCAACGTCGATGTCGACCTTGTCACCTTCACCGGCGGGGTCGGTGTGGGCAAGGCGATCGCGGCGAAGGCGGTGTACAAGCGGCAGGTGCTCGAGCTCGGCGGCAACGATCCGATCATCGTCATGGAAGACGCCGACCTCGA
>JBDTZQ010000075.1:0-13957 GCA_040005035.1 Betaproteobacteria bacterium
GTAGGCGATCAGGCGTTCGCCGAGCGCGATGCCGTGTCGTGCCGCGCGCGCGGCGCGCGCCTCGATCTTGAGCTTCGCCATGTCGACGCCGGTGGGGCACTCGCGGCGGCAGCCCTTGCACGACACGCACAGGTCGAGCGCTTCATGCACCGCGTCCCCCGCGAGGTCTTCGCCCGCGAGCTGACCGGAAAGCACGAGGCGCAGCGTGTTGGCGCGGCCGCGCGTCGAGTGCTGCTCGTCGCGCGTGACGCGATAGCTCGGGCACATCGTGCCGGCGTCGAATTTCCGGCAATGGCCGTTGTTGTTGCACATCTCGGCCGCCTTGGCGACGCCTCCCGTGGCGTCGCCCCCGGTTCCGGCGGCGGACTCGACGGCGGTGACCGGATCGCGGTCGACGTTCCACGCACTCCAGTCGAGCTGCGGCGCGTAGGCGACGGTGTGGTAGGCGGGTGGGAAGCGGAACAGCGCGGCGTCGTCCATTTTCGGCGGCGCGACGATCTTGCCCGGGTTCATCCGATGTCCGGGGTCGAACAACTGCTTGATCTGCGCAAACGCGTTGTTCAGCCGGGGTCCGAACTGCCATTCGATCCACTCACCGCGGCACAGCCCGTCCCCGTGCTCGCCCGAGTACGCGCCCTTGTATTCGCGGACCATCGCCGACGCCTCCGCGGCGATCGCGCGCATCTGCGCCGCGCCCTGCCGGCGCATGTCGAGGATGGGGCGCACGTGAAGCGTTCCGACGCTGGCGTGCGCGTACCACGTTCCCGCGGTGCCGTGGCGGCGAAAGACTTCGCTGAGTCGTTCGGTGTATTCGGCGAGGTGCTCGAGCGGCACCGCGCAATCCTCGATGAACGACACCGGCTTGCCGTCGCCCTTCATCGACATCATGATGTTGAGTCCGGCCTTGCGTACCTCCCACAACGCTTTCTGCTCCGGCGCTGCGGTCATGCGAACGACGGCGCCCGGGAGTCCCAGCTCGGCAACGAGGTCGGTGAGGTCGTCGAGTCTCGACCCTAGCGCCGCGCCGTCGCTTCCCGCGAACTCGACGAGCAGGATCGCGTCGGGCTCGCCGACCAGCGCGCGCTCGATCACCGGACGAAACGCCGGATTGCCGCGCGCCAGGTCGATCATCGTCCGGTCGACGAGCTCGACGGCGGTCGGCGACAGCTTGACGATATGCTGCGCCGCTTCCATGGCGGTGCGGAATCGCGGAAAGTTGATCACGCCGAGCACGCGGCGCGCCGGCAGCGGCGCAAGCTTCACCGTGATTTGCGCCGAATACGCCAGCGTGCCCTCGGAGCCGACGAGCAGGTGGGCGAGGTTCACCGATCCGTCATCGGTATACGGACGCACACTCTGCGGCGCGAACACGTCGATGTTGTAGCCGCCGACGCGGCGCAGCATCTTGGGGACCCTGCGCCCGATCTCGTCGCGCTCGCGCATGCCGATCGCCTTCAATGCGTCGACCAGCTGCGCGGCGCGTGACGACCTTACCATCCCGTCGATCGGTCCGAAGGCGATCTCGCTGCCGTCGGCGAGTATCGCGTCGATGCCGACGACGTTGTGCACCATGTTGCCGTAGGCGATCGAGCGCGAGCCGCACGAGTTGTTGCCCGCCATGCCGCCGATGGTCGCCTGCGCCGACGTGCTGACGTCGACCGGCAGCCACACGCCATGCGGTTGCAGGAACGCGTTGAGCTGGTCGAGCACGACGCCCGGTTCCACCGTCGCGGTCATCGCATCCTTATCGAAGGCGACGATTCGGTTGAGCGACTTGCTGTGGTCGACGACGAGCGCCTCGCCGACGGTCTGGCCGCATTGCGACGAGCCTGCGCCGCGCGGCAGGACCGGTGTGTCCAGCGATCGCGCCACGTCGAGTGCGGCGCGCGCGTCGTCGGCGTCGCGCGGCACGACCACGCCGATGGGCAGGATCTGATAGATCGAAGCGTCGGTGGAATATCGCCCGCGTGACTCGGCATCGAACAACACATCGCCGCGGCACGCCTCGCGCAGGCGCCTGCCCAGCAGCGACGCGTCGGCCGCGCGCTTGAGACGGGGATGCATGACGACGGCTTGGTCCAGCGGGGGGTTCACGATCGGCGTCCACGCTTGCGCTACAATCGCACTATACAAGCTGATTTACCTGCGTAGGCATTCCTCCATGGCGCCACTCAACGACCATCCCAGCGGGCGACATTTTCTGCAGATTCCAGGGCCGACCAGCGTCCCTGATCGCATCCTTCGCGCGATCGATCAGCCCACGATCGACCACCGCGGGCCCGAGTTCGGACGCTTCACGCTGGAAGTGCTCGACGGCCTGCAGAAGATTTTCCAGACCGAGAGCCCGGTCGTCGTCTATGCCGCCTCGGGCACCGGCGCATGGGAAGCGGCCATGGTCAACACGTTGTCGCCCGGCGACCGCGTGCTGATGTTCGAGACCGGTCAATTCGCGACGCTTTGGAGAAGGATCGCCGACAAGCTCGGGGTCGTCGTCGATTTCGTTCCGGGCGACTGGCGCTGCGGCGTCGATCCGGCGCTCGTCGAGTCGCGCCTCGCCGAGGACAAGGCCCACGCGATCAAGGCGGTGATGGTCGTGCACAACGAGACATCGACCGGCGTCACCAGCCGCGTCGCCGCGATCAGGCAGGCGATCGATCGCGCTGCGCATCCGGCGCTCTACATGGTCGACACGGTGTCGGGGTTGGGCTCGCTCGACTACCGTCACGCCGAATGGGGCGTCGACGTGAGCGTCGCCGGCTCGCAGAAGGGCCTGATGCTGCCCCCTGGGCTGAGCTTCAACGCGGTGAGCGACAAGGCGCTCGCCGCCAGCGGCTCGTCGCGGCTGCCGAAGGCCTACTGGGGCTGGGACGACATCATCGCCGCCAATCGCCGCGGCTATTTTCCGTACACTCCCGCGACCAACATGCTCTATGGGCTGCGCGAAGCGACCGCGATGCTGCTCGAGGAAGGCCTGGACAACGTGTTCGCTCGGCACCAGCGCCACGCGGAAGCTGCGCGTCGGGCGGTGCGCGGATGGGGACTCGAGATCCTCTGCCGCAATCCGGTCGAGTACAGCGCCGCCGTTACCGCGGTGATGATGCCTGAAGGCCACGACGCTGACGCAATGCGCGCGGAGATCCTCGCGCGCTACGACATGTCGCTCGGTATGGGGTTGGGCAAGCTGACGGGACGCGTTTTCCGCATCGGGCATCTCGGGTTTTTCAACGATCTGACGCTGTGCGGTGCACTGTGCGGCGTGGAGATGGGACTCGCCGCGGCAAACGTGCCGCATCGCCGTGGCGGCGTCGACAAGGCGCTCGCTTTCCTGTCCGGCCCGGACGCGGCGCCTCTCCATCCGGAGCCTGCAGCACAAGCGTTGAGCGCGGTGTGAGTCGCGCCGCGCGCCGAAATTCAAAAAAGCACCACGGAGGATAGACGATGGCCAAGCTCGTATCGCTGCTGCTTGCAGCGTTCACCCTACTTTCATCGCCCGCGTGGGCGCAAATGGAGCTCAAGTTCGGCCACGTCGGCGACCCGGGCTCGCTTTTCGAACTGTCGGCCAACGAGTTCGCCAAGCGCGCCAACGCCAAGCTGTCGGGAAAGGCGACGGTCGTTGTCTTCGGCTCGAGCCAGCTCGGCGGCGACAAGGAGATGTTGCAAAAGCTCAAGCTCGGCACGCTCGATTTCGCGCTTCCTTCGACGGTGATGTCCTCCGAGGCCGACCTGTTCGGGCTCTTCGAGATGCCCTATCTGGTCAAGGACCGCGCGCACATGGCGAAGATCGAGCGCGACATCGTCTGGCCCAAGCTCGCGCCTGCCGCGGAAGGCAAAGGACTCAAGATCATCGCTGTCTGGGAGAACGGATATCGTCACATCACCAACAGCAAGCGTCCGATCGCCAAGCCCGCCGATCTCCAGGGCATCAAGCTGCGCGTGCCCGAGGGCAAGTGGCGCCTGAAAATGTTCCAGGCCTACGGCGCCAATCCGAGCCCGATGAAGCTCTCCGAGGTGTTCACCGCGTTGTCGACCGGCGTGATGGACGGCGAGGAGAACCCGCTGACGCAGATCTACTCGCAGAAATTCCAGGAGGTGCAGACGTATCTCTCGCTGACGGGACACGTCTACACGCCCGCCTTCGTGGCGGTCGGCGCGCGCCGCTGGTCGACGCTTCCCGCGGACGTTCGCAAGATTCTCGAGGATACGGCGAAGGAGACGCAAGCTTTCGTCTACGCGCAGGCGAAGAAGGACGACGACGAGCTCCAGGCGAAGTTCGTCGCCGCCGGCATGAAAGTGAACCAGGCCGACAAGGACGCCTTCATCGCAGCGAGCAAGCCGATCTACGACGAGTTCGGCAAGGAAGTCCCCGGCGCCACCGCATTGATCGACGAGGCCATCGCGCTTGGCAAATAAGCGCCACTCGCGCACGGTCCTGCAGTGACGATGCAGCGATTCGGCGAGGTGTACGGTCGCCTGCTCGAGGCGATTGTCATCGTGCTCATGGTGCTGCTCGCGGTCGAGGTGACGGTCGGCATCGTGTTCCGCGCGATCGGACGCTCGCTCTCCTGGTACGACGAGGTCGCGGTCATTCTGCTGGCGTGGCTGACCTTCTACGGCTCCGCGCTCGCCGCGCTGAGGCGCGCGCATATAGGTTTCCCCGGGCTGGTCAATGCGCTGCCTGCTCGCCCCCGGGTGCTGGCAGTCGCGCTCGGCAAGCTCGTCGTTCTGGGGTTCATGGCGCTTCTGGGATGGGTCGGCTTTTCGGTGCTCGAGGTGCTGTCCACCGATTACCTCGTCAGCCTGCCGCAGATTTCCGTGGCGTGGACGCAATCGGTGATCCCTATCACCTGTGTGCTGTTCATCATCGCCGAACTCCTCAACCTGCCCGACGCGTTGCGCGCCGCCGCGGGGCGCGAACGCGTGCCGGGCAGCGATCTTGCGGAGAAACTGCACTGAACCACCGCGCCGTGATGCCGGCCGCGCGGCCGTACTGAACGTTCCAACGCGATCGTGCCCGGTACATGCAAATCCTATTCCTGTTCGGCGCCGTCCTCGCACTCGTGCTCTTCGACATTCCGATCGCCATCGCCCTGGGCGTCGTGGCGGTGGTCGCGCTGGTCGCGACGCAGGGTGCCGCGATGCTGCCGAACGTCGCGATCACGATCTATAACGGAGCCACCAGCTTTCCGCTGATCGCGATACCGCTGTTTATCCTTTCTGGCGCAATCATGAATGCGTCGGGGATCTCGCGCCGGCTCATCGCATTCGCTTCGGCGCTGCTCGGGTGGATTCGCGGCGGGCTTGCGATCGTCTCGGTGGGCACATCGATGTTTTTTGCCGAGATCTCCGGCTCGGCGGTGGCGGATGCCGCCGCGCTGGGCGCGATTCTCATCCCGGCGATGAAAAGCCGCGGCTACACCAAGGAGTTCGCCGCGGCGGTCATGTCGTCGTCGGCGACGCTGGCGGTGATCATTCCGCCGTCGATCCCGATGCTGCTCTACGCGGTGATCGCTGAAACCTCGGTGGTCAAGATGTTCGTTTCGGGCATCGTTCCGGGCATTATTGGTGGATTCGGGCTCATGGGGATGGCGTACTGGTTCGCGCGGCGCTACGACTTTCCTGTGGAACAATCGTTTCGCTGGACCAACGTCGTCAAGACCTTCCGGGAGGCGCTCTGGGCGTTTCTTCTCCCGGTGGTGATACTCGGGACGATCTTCGGCGGGATCGTCACCGCGACCGAGGGTGCGGCTATCGCCGTGATTGCGTCGCTGTTCATCGGCTTTCTGATTTACCGCGAGCTCGATGGCAAGATCCTCTACAACGCGATGATCGAGGGCGGCATCCAGACCGCGGTCGTCATGCTGCTCGTCGCGGCGAGCGCGCTGCTCGGCGTTTATCTCACCGAGACCCACCTTCCGCAGCAGCTCGCGCAGAGCATCATGGATTTCACGTCCAACAAGTGGGCGGTCCTGGCGATCCTCAACGTGCTGTTCCTGATACTCGGATTGTTCCTTCATTCGGCCGCGGCGATTATCCTTACCGTGCCGGTCGTCATGCCGCTGGTCAAGGCGGTCGGCATCGACCCCGTTCACTTTGGCCTGATCGTGACCATCAACCTGGGCATCGGGCAGCAGACCCCGCCCGTGGCGAGCGTGCTCATGACCTGTTGCGCTATCGCCAAGGCCGATATGTGGGAAGTCACCAAGGTCAACGTCTACTTCGTCGGCGTGCTGCTCGCGGTCCTGCTGCTGGTCACCTATGTTCCAGTGACGGGTCTCGGGCTGGTCAACTTCTTCTATCGCTAGGGTGCGATGTCTGGATTGATACTGGTCGAGCGCGCCGGCACGATCGCGACCGTCACGCTCAACCGCCCCGAGAAGCTCAACGCGCTTTCGCACGCGTCGTGGCGCGAGCTCGGCGCGCGCATGGCCGAGCTCTCCGCCGACGGCGACTTGCGCTGCGTTGTCCTGCGCGGCGCGGGACGTGCGGCGTTCGGCGCCGGTGCCGACATCTCGGAGTTTCCCGACGTTCGCGCCGACGCGAGGCAGGGCAAGGCGTACGGCGAGCTCATCGCGTCGACGATGGCCGCGGTGGGCGAGTGCATCCATCCGACCATCGCCATGATCCACGGCGTCTGCGTCGGAGGCGGCCTGGAAGTGGCTCTGATGTGCGACCTTCGCATCTGCGGCGAGAGCAGCCGTTTCGGCATACCGATCAATCGTCTCGGGCTGACCATGGGCTACGGCGAGCTCACTGGGCTGCTCTCGGTGGTGGGGCCCGCCATTGCCGCGGAGATCCTGCTCGAGGGGCGCGTGTTCGACGCGCAGGAAGCGCTGCAAAAACAGCTCGTGCATCGTGTGGTACGCGACGACGAGGTCGAATCGGAGGTCGGCGCCGCCGCAGCTCGCATCGTCGCCGGTGCACCCTTGGTGGCCCGCTGGCACAAGCAATTCATCAACCGTCTGCGACCTAGGGTGCAACTGTCCGAGCGCGAGTCGGACGAAGGCTTCGCGTGCTTCGACACGGAGGACTATCGCGAAGGGCTTCGCGCCTTCCTCGCCAAACAGCCGCCGCGCTTCACGGGACGCTGATGGGTCCTCTTGCAGGCGTCAAGGTGCTCGAGCTCGCACACATCATGTCGGGACCGACGGCGGGCATGCTGCTCGCCGACATGGGCGCCGACGTGATCAAGGTCGAGAAGATTCCCGGCGGCGACGATACGCGTCGATTCACGCCACCCGAGATCAACGGCGAGGCGAGCGCGTTCCTGATGATGAACCGCAACAAGCGCGGCATCGCGCTCGATCTCGCGCATCCCGCGGCTAAGGAAGCGTTGAAGCGCATGGTTGCGGCGGTCGACGTCGTGATCGAGAACTTCCGCGTGGGCACCATGGAAAAGCTCGGACTGGGCTTCGACGTGCTGCGGCAGGTGAATCCTGCATTGATCTATTGCGCAGTGTCGGGCTACGGCTTGACCGGGCCGGACGCGGACAAGGGAGGCTTCGATCTGGTCGCGCAGGGCATCTCCGGATTGATGCGCATCACCGGTGAGCCGGGCGGTGCGCCGACCAAGGTCGGATCGCCGGTCACCGACATCAATGCCGGCATCCTGGGGGCGCTGGGCATCGTGAGCGCCTACGTGCATCGCTTGCGCACCGGCGAGGGTCAGCTGGTCGACACATCGCTGCTCGAGGCGGGCGTGATGCAAACCTTCTGGCAAAGCGCCATCTTCCTTGGCTCGGGTCGGGAGATCGGCGCGCTTGGATCCGCTCATCCTCTGACCGCGCCTTACCAGGCCTTCGAGACGCAGGACGGCTGGATCACTATCGGCGGCTCGAACCAGACGAATTTCGTTCGCCTCGCGCAGGTCCTCGACGCGCCGGAATTGCTCGCCGATACGCGCTTTGCCGACAACAAGGCACGAATGCGGAATCTGCATGCGCTCGTCGAGCTGCTCACCGAGCGCTTCAGGCGTAAGCCTTCCGCGGTCTGGCTCGCGGCGCTCGATGCGGCGAGCGTGCCGGCGGGTCCGGTTCTGACAATCGCCGAGATGCTCGCGAATCCTCAGGTCCGGGCCCGTGACATGGTCGTCGAAACCCACCATCCGTCCGTGGGCGCGACCGAGGCGATTGGGTGCCCGCTCAAATTCTCGGTGACGCCCACCCGCGTGACGCGGCCCGCGCCACGCTTCGGCGAGCACACACGTGAAGTGCTGCTGGAATTCGGATTCGATGCCGCCGAGATCGACGCGCTGCTGCAAAGCGGCGCAGCGGGCCAGCACACGGGCTAGTGATCCGAGTCACAGGACGAGAAGGCAGTGGACCGAGCTTGCAGAAATTTCGTCGGAAAAAATTGTCGCAGGATCCTCGTGCTGCCCGGAGCAGCGGACCAGCCAATCGGCTGATCGTGCGAAATCAAGGCACCTGGTACAGACGAATTGATTTTCCCACCCGCTCATAGGGACCGTAAGCTTCGAGCCACCGATATTCGGTGTTTGGCGGATGCCAGGGGAGACGGGACGGCTCTTCGCCCATCACGAACCGGAATTCGCTCACCGCGACCCAGCCGTGTACCCGATCGTCAGGCCGCAGCACGGTCGTGCGGGGAAGGCCATGACGCGCGATGTCGGCGGTTCCGAAATAGGCCAACTGTACGTGTTCGACTCGCTTCGCTTTCAAGACCGACGCAAGGCGGTCCAGGTCCTGTCCCCAGTCCAGATCACTATCGACCAGCCATGACTCAGGGTTCCGGTCGCAGCATTCGTTGAAGTAGGCCAGGTAATCGGGGTGCGCCCGAACAGAGGAAAGCGCGAGCCACGAAATCAGAATCAGGGCAACGGCCATCCCGGTTGGTGCGCTCCGACGGCGGTGCCAGAGGAAAGCGATCCCTGCTCCGACGGCAATCGCCAGGAGAGGAAAGATCGGCAAGACGTGCCTCATGCCGATATTGATGGTGCTGGGGATGACGACTGCGGCGATCGCCGCGACGCCCAGCACGGGCACACAGCTCGCAGGACGGCTTTCCCTCCAGCAACGCGCTCCGAGAACCGCGAGCCCGAACGCCGACAGCAGCAGGAACGCGATGGGTGTTTTCACGAGCACGCCGATGGGAAAGAAAGACCAGTGGCCATGATTGAACGTCTCGCCCATCAGATAGGCCGGATAACCTTGACGCGTCTGGTCCGCCAAGTCCCGCAGTCCTCGGAAGAATTCCGGCGCCGGGACCGGCAACTCGACCAAGCCGTAGGCCAGGTCGTGCGCCCAGCCACGAACGCCGAACAGTTGATCGATGGGAGCGTGTGTCGAGTGGGTGTCGACGACAGGCGCGAAGGAGAATCGGTAACCCGCCCACACGATGAGGGATCCGATGAGGGCGGCGAAGCACGCGCTCTCGGCCACAATCCGAAGGCGCGACCGGATTCGGTCCGGGCGGCCGTGCGCCACCCAAAGCACCACCGAGACCAATACGGCCACTCCAAGAAACAGAATCGATGAGAATTTCGAAAGCACGGCGAGCGCTGCTGCCGTGCCGAACGCCAATGCACGACCGCGGCTCGGCGCTTCCTGCCACCACACCCACGCGAAATATGCCAGCGTGAGCGTGCCGGAAACTAGCGTGTCGGTAGTAGCCAGCCCGCATTCGCAAGCGCAAGCGGCAGCATCGAGTACGCGAGCATTGCCGCGAGCGCCGCCGATGGCCCGGAGATCCTCGCGGCCCAGACGCCCACGACTGCAAGAGCAAGCAGAAAAAACGGCAGCGCCGCGATGCGGGCAGCCGTCAGGACGCGCTTGTAGTCTCCTCCTTCATATAGAATCCGCTGCCCTTCGCGCCGCAAGCTCGGTTCGCCGAACGAATGGCTACCGAGGAGACGCGGGCCGACGGCATAAACTGAGCGCATCGGCGGATGGAATGGTTCGGCATCGTATCGTCCCTGATCCAGCCACTGCATTCCAGCCGCAATGTGGAACGCCTCGTCATAGGTATGATTGAAGACGCTATACGTATCCGCGATGCGCAGCAGCGCCAGAACCGCGATCGACACGGTCGCAAGCGCCATCGCGATCCGGTAGCTCATTGCCCGACCCCATGATTGGATTCCGGAAGCAATGGAAGCGTGCCTCGTCCTACGGAATGATGCTTGGTGACGAGAATGGCGACGGGCGAGGTCTCATCGCTCGGTAAGCGCGAGCTGCACTCCGAGCCCGGCAAAAGTTCCCGCGAACCCGCGACGCAGCCATGACTGAACATGCGCAGACTCAATGACTGCCCTGCGAAAGGCGTGAGCCAGGAGACCGTACACAATAAACACTGCGAACGTCATTGCCATGAACACCCCGCTCAGCATGAGCAATTGGGGGAACGGCGACGATGCGCCTGGTTCAACGAACTGAGGCAGGAAGGCAAGGAAGAAGATGGTCAGCTTCGGGTTCAGAATGTTGAGCAGGATCGCCTTGATGATGATGCCGATGGCTGTGCTTCTCGAGGGAACGCCGTCAACGACGAGCGCCGACTTATCTTTCCACGTCGCGTAGGCGAGGTAGAGCAGATAGGCAACGCCCGCATACTTGAGCGCTTGGAACGCAACCGCACTGGCGTGCATGAGTGCGGCCAAGCCCAGCACTGTCGCCAACAGATGCGGCACGATGCCCGCAGTGCACCATTGTCGGCCCGAAATACATGCGACTCACGTTGGCCTCGGCCGCTGCCGCCTCGCACAACCTGCATGACCGCGACGTCGAGTACAGGATTGCTCCTGGCAATTCCTTTCGCCAGCAGGGAACGGCGTTTCACATTTGGCTCAGATGGCAGAGCGTAAGCGGCCATGATGCCCAGTCGATTTTCTCCGAAGCGTTTCCGTACGGCGGAAACGCGCTCGTAGCATCGGCCAGCAACGGCAATCGTCTATCCACTAGCCGAATATAACCGCCATTCGCCGGGAACGCCCTTCAATGCATGCGCACCTCGGTCTTCGAAGCGCAAACCGGAGCCGGAAACCAGATCCTTGACAGTGCTCGAGACCAGGGTTTCACCCGCGTTGGCGACCCCTGCGACCCGCGCGCCGATGTGTACGGCGATGCCTGCAACCGTATCGTCATGGAGCTCTACTTCACCCGTGTGCAGGCCAGCGCGGATATCGAGGCCGATCCGGCGCGCCGACTGCTGGATGGCAAGTGCGCAATGGACACCCCGGGCCGGACCGTCGAAAGTCGCGAAGAAGCCATCGCCCGCAACATTGATCTCCCGGCCACGGCAAGACGCGAGCTCGCGTCGTACCACCGCATGATGGCGATCAAGCCATTCGTTCCATGCCTTGTCACCCACGCGCGTCACGTGCTCCGTGGAGTTCACGATATCAGTAAACAGCACGGTTGCTAGTACGCGGTCGATGTCGCGCGAAGATCGGATGCCCGTCAGGAATTCCTGGACTTCGTCGAGAATGGAGTCCTGGTCGCCCGCCCAGGGCATGTGGTCGTCACCCTGCAGCTCCACAAAGCGAGCGCCGGGGATTTGCGACGCCAGCCAGCGCGCCTCTGCGATATTCACGTCAAGGTCCCCGATGCGGTGCAGGACCAGCGTTGGCACGCCGATCGCGGGCAACACGTGGCGCACGTCGATCTGCGTGTTCATCTTGAGTAGTGCCACCGCCGCGCTCGGGCTCGCCGCGTTGCGATAGTAGGTGGCGAGGCGGCGTGCGAACTCACGGTCGCGCATCTTGCTGGGAATGTAATGCGCGAGGTCCATCTCATTGCCCCATTCGCGCTCGACCTGTTCGTATTCCTTGGCGCGTGCCTCCGGCGTGGGCGCCCAAGGGTAGTCGGGACTCCAGATCCGCTTGGCGAAGCAGCTGTATGTGACGAGCGCAATCGTGCGTTCGGGATGGGTGGCCGCGAAAAGCATGCACATGTTGCCGCCTTCCGAGTAGCCAAACAGCGCCGCGCGTTGCGAGCCCACGGCATCCATGACGGCGCGCAGATCGTCCATGCGCGTCTCCAGGGTCGGCAGTTGATCGTCGGGAACGCGGTCGGAAAGTCCGGTACCTCGTTTGTCGAACGTGATAAGTCGCGAAAACGACGCAAGTCTGTGCAGGAATCGCGCGTGGTCGGGTTCCTCCCAGCGCAGTTCGACGTGCGACACCCAACCCGGGACATAGATCAGGTCGAGCGGTCCTTCGCCGGTGACTTGGTAGGCGATGTTCACCTTGCCGCTGCGAGCGTAGCGAGTTTGCGGAATCATCCCGACACTTTATAGAGTCTGAACGGGCGCCGGTGGTTCCGGAATCAGCCGCGTCCCAGGATTTGCGGTCTAACGTTTGACATGAGCGGCGGCCGCAGGCGAGCGAAGCTTGCCGGAGGGCGTCCGCTCGATGAAACGCTTAGGCAGCATCTTCGCAGCCTCGCTGCCTTGACACGGAAACATTGGGTTTCAGCGCGCTTGCCACCAACGCAGGCATCGGTACCTCAAGTTGACCGCCCAGGGAAAACCGCCGCGTACCCTCTACGATTTCCTGCTCAATTCTAGCTTGTGCATTTGGGGTCTGCAGCTTGATCATCATTTCCATTCGCACCGCACTGAGTGCCAGGTCAAGAACGTCTTTGCTGTTGTTTGTGCGGAAAGCGAGCTTCACTTCGTCTACTTTGGGTGCCTCGAACCCCATTGAAAGGAGGATATGCGAACACGCCTCTGGATCACTGAATCTGAACGGCGGTGGCGCGGCTGGCATTGGTACGTTGAGCGTGCCATGGGATCGGATTGCGTCTAGTACGAGTTGATGAAACTTCGACTTACCTGGGGCACACCACATGGTGAAGGCGAAGTGACCTCCGGGTCTAAGGACGCGAAAAGCTTCTCGGACCCCCTTTTCCGGATCAGCAAGATGATTGATGCCGAATGGACAGATGATCGCGTCGAATGAGTTTGCTTCGAAGGTGAGTGCTTCTGCGTCTCCTTGTTCAAATCGCGCTCCTGGGTGAAGCGCCCGAGCTTGCTCAATCATCGATGGAGCAAAATCAATCCCCACTGGAAATGCTCCACGGGTGAGCGCGGTAGCCGACCCGTATCCTGGGCCGCAGCAGAGTTCAAGCACGGCTGTACCGGATTTCACTCCGGCAGCGTCGAGTAGCGGCGCCATCGCGTGCCGAGTGACGCTGCCGAGCAACTCGTCATAGCGTGCCGCGTTCCGGCTCCACCCGGCCTGCTCAATGCCCTTGAAGGAACTTGGATCAAAGGTCAGTGACGTACTCATTTGCACCGTGGTTGTTCTTGGAGCAGATAAACGCCTTTGTGCTACCCAACGAACCAGCTAATCGGCGGGCGTACGCGTTGAGCGACGGGTTAGCAAACTGCGGCTATCAGCGCGATTCAAGTGGCTTTTCCATGTTCTGCTCAAGAAATTTCTTAAACTCTTCGTTGAGGTTCTGCTGCTGTATCCGAATCACGTACTCCAGGACTTCGTGGGCACAGGCTTCGGCATTTCTCTGAACCTCGTGGCCGGTGAATCGAAAGACTTTTGCGTCGGTGGACGTCATGAATCTGTCGCAGGATTTGTCGTATTCTGCTTGGTCTTTCGTCCGCTCGTGATCCAAATGCCCCTCAACCTCGACGATGACGATTAGTGGCGGCGGTGAGGAATCGTCGTGCACCCAGGTTGAGATTCCGAAGTCGGCACGATATGGACCGAGAGCTGGTTGGGCCAGCAACGTCAGAAACCAACCAGGCCAGCGTCCGACCTCCCAACGGTGATCATTCGGCCGGCGCCACTCAAAACGGGCGAGCGTTGCAAACGCTCCCGCGAGCGCTCGCTCAAGCGGCGACTCGCATCGTTCGATCCCCTTCTTTCCCGACTTGTCTCCCATATGCCTAGCGCGAGTATGCCTAATGCAAAGCTAACCGGCGACCGCCGGCGGGCTGAATGCCCGCCGGCGGGCGTCCGCTTTGAGCGCCGGGTTAGGCCGCACGGCGT